>CAZETZ010000051.1:0-18567 GCA_964514735.1 uncultured Acidobacteriaceae bacterium
GCGCGCCGATGTGGTCTTCATGCCCGTGGGTCAACACAATCCCACGAACTTTGTAACGGTTTTCCGACAGATACGAGATGTCGGGCACCACAATGTCCACGCCCAACAATTCGGCTTCAGGGAACATCAGTCCGCCGTCGATGACCAGGATGTCATCGCCCCAGCGCACCGCCATACAATTCATTCCGAACTCGCCCAGACCGCCCAAGGGCACGATTTGCAGCTTTCCAGTTGGCATGAGAACTCTTGATGCTAGCACAGCGGGGCAGGCGGCCCGTCAGCAGTGGCTCCTGAGCAGAAGGGCGATGCCGTCGGCGTTGGCGAGCGAGGCATAGTCGGCCAGGGGAAACTTAGGGCATTGTTCCACGGATTTTGCCACGCTTTGCACAATCTTCACCACGTGACCCGCGTTCAGGTTTTCCCGGTAGAGCCCGGAGCCGCCAACCAGCAGGTCGCGGACCAGCGTATACAGAATGCACATCAGTAAAAAATCGGTAAGGGGCGTGCTGGGATTGCCTCCCCCATCCACCCCGTAGGGAAATCGCGAGCGGAAGACGTAGTTGATCAGATAGTTCTCCAGCAAGTAGGGGTGTTTCTCCAGAAACGGCGCGCAATGCCGCGAGTCGTTGTCCTCAAAGGCGGAAGCACAGTTCTCGATCGGAGTCCCCTCATCGTAGTGGATGCCGCTGAGAAAATCTTTCACGCATTCGCGAAACCGCGGATGTTTTCCCGCGGTGGTCTCCAGATGGCGCTTGATCATTTCGAAAAGCGCCGCTAGCCGGAGCCCAGTGCGGACGGGGATGCCATCCATCGCGGGGCGTAGTTTGCCCTCAACGATCATCTGCGAATGCTCCCGCAGCAGTTGTGGAACAAGTTCCATCGCCCCCGCGTCGGTAATTTCATGCAGGCGTTTTGCAAACATGCCCAGCAGGAAAAGCCTTTGCCAAAGCGGATAGTCGCGGTCTCGCAACAAGAGCATCGCGAATGCCCGCAGCTCCCACAGAAACTGGTGAGGCGATCCATTGACCTTGACCGGATGCTCCCCCAAATGGCTGAAGCGAAAGTAGCGCGACACTCCGGGCTGCTCGGGTTGCACCAAATCGGGGTCCAGAAGCACCAACCGCGCCGCTTCTGGGCATGCCAGCAGCAGGGCGGTCTCTCTCAGGCCGTCGATTCTGCGCGTAGCCCGCGGATAGGTGGCGCAGATTCCAGGCAGGTAGCGTTCGCCATGCTCCTGCTGAATGGCGCACCAACGTTCGGACGAAAGAAACGGACATGCGCACTCTGGCGTCAATTGGATTCGGGCGTAATCGCTTTGCGTAGGATGCGTAATGACAACCAGGTGCTCTTCTATTTTGGGCCGGAACCCAGGCAGGGATTCCAGCTGCCGGTAGGCCTCCTTATCGATAACCACATCCCATCCCTGGCAGCAGGTGTCCTCACAATCCGGCCCAATGCAACGGAACCCTTTGGCATATTGCGGACGAAGACTGCGCAGCATCGGCGCCCCCACCTACAGGTTGGCATAGGGTGAGAAGCGTGGAGTCGGGAGCATCGCCCTTTTGAGCTTGGACCGCGCCAGAACGGGTTGTAAGAACAAATCGGGAAACGGCTTGGGAAGAACAATCGTTGATGCTAGCACAGCCGAAAAAATTAACCAGCGCGAAGCATCGCTGGAACCCATCCAAATTTTGCAGGCGCCATTTCGCATCGGCGAACTATGATTGGCCCGTTATGTCGTTGCCAGCCGATTTGCTCACCCGCCGTGTTTCCAATTTTGTATTGTGGCGCCCGAACCAATCCTCCACCCCGCCTTTCTTGATTTTCGGGACATTCCAGCCCGGCAATCCACCCACGCTCGCCGGAGAGCGCCAGTTGCCGATGGACCCAGCCCCGGGGGTCCAAGGCTTGTGGCAGCTTCCAGCCGCGGCTTGTGGTCTCGATGAAGGCGAAATCGTTCACTACTGGTTCGAAGTGGACGATACGCACCCGCATCGCGATACGGCGCAGCGGGTACGCTGCACCGATCCCGCCGCCCATACGGTGGACTGGCGTTTGCGAGACAGTTCGGACAAACAGCCCGCTGCCGTAATTCAATTCCTGGGTGGGCAGCTTGTGCCCTGTGACGCGGGCGGTGAAAAGCCAGGCTTTTCTGGCGATATTTCTCTCGACCAGTTACCGGCGAACAATGCGATCGTTATTTACGAGTTGCCCACCGCATGGACCCGCGCGGACGGTGAAGGTGCGGGAGAAACCAGCGCCGGTAGCTTTCGCGACGTGCGCGCGCTCCTCGATAAACGCGTGGGCGGCGCAAACTTCGCGGGTTCACCGATCGTGGAGCCGGGCCGTTCGTATCTGACGGAATTGGGCATCAACGCGCTCGAACTGCTGCCGCCGGCCGACAGCTTCTTCAAGCGCGAATGGGGATACGACACCGCCCACTTTCTCGCCCCCGATCACGACTTGGGCTTGCCGGAAGGGAACTCATCCTCCACCGCAAATGCGGACCTGTCCGCGCTGGTGGTGGCCTGTCATCAAAATGGCATAAGATTCTTCGTCGACATGGTCATGGCCTTCGGCAAAGAGGAGCCCTACCAAACTGTAGACTTCGACAACTTCTGCATCGAAGACGCGCAAAATCATCGCGACGATCCCGATGCGCTGACCTCCGGCCGCGCCGACGGCCACCAGGACATCCGCAACGGCTTTGGCAGCACTCTGTTCCGCTACACCCGCCAGTTGGGCGAACCAGCCTATGACCCGATTACCGGGCAGGATGCGGTCACCGTGCCTGCGCGCCAGCACATGTACACCTATCTTACCCGCTGGATGCGCGACTTCCGCATGGATGGCATTCGCATGGATAGCGTGGAAAACGTCGCCAACTGGGACTTCATCCGCGATTTCAAGGATCGCGCGCGGGCCTTATGGAATGAACGTTGGACAACGCAGGGATTAGGCGGCGATGCGAACAGCAGGTTCCTGGTGGTGGGAGAAGAACTTTCGCAACCGATGGCTCTGCTCGCGCAAAGCCGTCTCGACGGGCTATGGAACGACAAATTCCGCGCGCTGGTCCGCGCTGCCCTCATCGGCCAAACCGAAGATGGACTGAGCTTCGAAGACACCGTCCGCCAAGCCATCGACTGCCGCGCGCTGGGTTTCACAGACGGCGCTCAAGCTATCAACTATCTGACATCACACGACGTGGAAGGTTTCCGCAAAGAGCGGCTGTTCAATTTCTTTGGCAGATCGGGCGTGACTGACATTGAACGCCGGGTGAAATTAGCGTTTGCCTGCCTGCTCACCGCTGTCGGTATTCCGATGGTCCTGGCGGGAGAGGAGTTCGCCGACCAGCACGATTGTTTCGACAGTCAAGGAAACGTGAGCCAGGATGGTGGAAAGCAGGTCGACCCGGTGGACTTCAGCCGTTTGCAGGACGACTGGCGGCAGCGCATCTTTGAATATGTAGCGCGGCTGGTAAAGGCCCGCGCCAGCATCCCCGCTCTCGCCGTCAACGATACCAACTTTATCCACGCCGATTTTAACGACGGCAAGCGCGTGCTGGTCTGGCGCCGCGGAAATGATCAACAAACACCGGTGGTGGTAGTAGCCAATTTCTCCGATTTCGTCAGCGATGGAGGACTCTCTGGCGAATACCGTGTCCCCAACTGGCCGCCAACCCCGCCGGGAAAACTTTGGCACGAAATCACGCAAGACCGCACAGTCGCGCCAGAATCCGTGGGACGCGAACCAATCTTTTCCTGGGAAGCGAAGGTCTACACATTATTTTAGCTTGGCATCAACTGAGAACCAGGAACAGAGAACCGGGAACTGAAGCCACCCAAGAGCTTCCTCCTGTACTCAAGGCAGGAAGTCGATCCTAGATCAGCGAGTTCTTCTTTGCCAGCTTCGCGCGCTTGTCTTTGCGCACTTTGCGGTCAGATCTTTTGATTGTTCGGGAGGAAATTAAGATACCCGAACCGCAAAGAACGCAAAAGGCCCGACGCTAAGGTCGCAAAGAAAACTAATCTTAGACGCTATCCCTGAGTCCCCCAAGCTGGCCTTTTGCATCTTATCTGCGTTAGTGTGGATCGAGATGCAAGAGCAGATGCCCAAATCCTGGCTCCGCCGCAGAGTCGAAAATACGCTGCGGCGTTCGTTCCAGCGCGCCTATGAAACCGTCCGTGTCGACCCGCGGCGGTTTCTGCTGCAACTCCGCGCCGCTTACGGTCTTCCCATCAACACCTACCAGGGCGTGTACTCCGTAGACGTCGCTCAGCTCGACGACGTCGCCACGCGCATCGTGCGCAGCGGGATGAAAGTGGCCGCCGCCGAAGGCGCGGGTTTGGGCTTGGGCGGCTTGCTCACCATAGTCCCGGACCTGGGCATTCTCTCGGCCATTACCCTGCGCACGATTCAGAAGCTGAGCCTGGTTTACGGCTTCGAGTTCAACACCGACGAAGAAACGGCTGAGCTATGGGTCGCCGCGGCCAGCGCCGCAGGTGTGGACATCAGCCGCGAGCTAATCGAGAAAGAAGTTGTAAACAAGTTTGTCCCCAAGGTCATCCAGCGTATCGCCGCGCGCGCCAGCACCGAGGTCGTGGAAAAATGGGCCGGGCGGGTGGTCCCCATCGCCAGCTCCGCCATCGGCGCGGGGCTCAACTACTATTTTGTGCGCGCCTGGGGCCGCCGCGCCCAGGACCACTTCCGCGCCAGGCATCTGGAATTTCGCCGCCGCACGGAGGCAGAACATTGCCTGCCATCGGCGGAACCCGCACGATTGCAGTCGTAGTTCCTGATCTGTGATTGAATAGTGATTACCCGCCATGCCCGAATTTCACTGCGAAGCTGTCCTCTTTGACCTGGATGGGGTCCTGGTCGATTCGACGAAGTCCGTAGTGAAGCTATGGACGGAATGGTCGGAACGCAACCGAATCCCTCCGGCCAGGACCCTGGGAATCATCCACGGACGCCGCACCATGGAGGCCCTTGAACTATTGGCTCCTCACCTGGACATTCAGTCGGAAGCAGAAAAAATTGAAGCGGGCATCACCCTCAAAAAAGGAGGCACCCTTGCCATACCAGGAGCAGACAAGTTGTTGGAGGCACTCCCGCCAGACCGCTGGTGCGTGGTGACTTCAGGTCTAAAGGAATTTGCCAAGATCAGACTGAACGATGCAGGTTTACCGGTTCCCAACATTCTGGTTTCCGCCGAGGATGTAACCCACGGCAAGCCACATCCCGAGCCCTACCTGAAAGGGGCCAAACTTTTAGGTAAAGCTCCGGCCGATTGCTTGGTGGTCGAAGATGCTTCCAACGGAATCAAGAGTGCCCACGCCGGAGGCATGCGCGCGGTGGGGATTACAACTACATTCGCAGCAGCAGAGTTACAAGAAGCGGAGGCGGTGATTCAGACGTTGTCACAAATCAAGGTAAGCCTGCAAGACGGTAAGTTGAAGATACAGATTTAGGCCGCGTCGAGGTTTGGTGCTTAGACGCTCACCCGGCCAGTACCCAACTTGCGCCCAGCCGCCTCGCTCCGGATCAGCAGGAAAAGAAGTCCGAGCACGGCAAACGGTATCACCGCAGCCGTGCGGAGAGGCGAAAACAATATTGCCGCTGCCAGGCCGGGCGCGACAAAGTGGGCGAGAATCACGGCGGGGGCCGCGATCCAGGGCCAAAATAACGTGCTCGCAGCGACCACCAAGACGAATCGCGAAATCCTGCGCGACCAGAAAGCTCTCCAGGACCGCGCCACCACCATGATTCCAGGGAGCAAAACGATCTGATCGTAAAAAGCATGCTCCGGCAGAACGGTGACTGTAGTTACGGCAAGCAATAAGCTGAGGCATAGCCCGAATCGCAAGGATGTAGCGGGCGCGCGGCGGCTGTTCCATGCAAAACCAGCGGTGGTCGCCAATGCCAGCACCAGCAACGCTCCCCCCAGGTACGGTCCAAAAAGATCAGGCAGTAGCGGCGGCTGCGAATAGTGGGGATAACTCCGCACGACTTGGAACCAGCGCACGATCCAGTTTGGCCAAATCAGCATCGCGGCAAAGCTCAGCGCCAGTAACATAACGAGGAAGGCAATGGCGAATTTTCGGCGTTCTCGCCAACTGGTTAGCGCCCAAACCAGCAAATACAGGGTGAGCAAAAGACTGACTTGGGGCTTGATGGTGGCGAATGCAAGCAGGCATCCTGCCCATTGTTGTTGGTCCGCCGCCAGGGCGGCGACCGCTGCCGCCAGCAGGGACCCGGCGATGAGTCCAGGTTGCAGCGCATAGAGAGCTTCCAATCCCGGGTAACTGGATAACGTAAGCAATATCAGGATGAGCAATACAGAGGGGTCCGTTTTCCCGTCGAGTCCGCTAGCCCAGCGAAAAACACTCAAGGCTGTGAGAGATGCCAACAGGGCCGCCAACCATATCCTGGCTGCCGGAAAAGGCAACCACGCTACTGGCAAAGCGAAGACATCCGCGAAAGCAGGGTACGAAAATGCACGATACTCGGGCGACGGGTTTTCCGGATCGTGGGCGCTGAGTACATGCCCGAAAATGCCTGACTGGATTTTGCGCGTGACTTCGGGGCTGTAAGGATCGAGGCGCTGAGGCAGGCATTCCCGAGCAGTCAACCATAGAGGATAAAAATCGTTGCCAAACGAATATCTTCCAAGGGTCGGGTGCGCCTCTGTGGCCCGTGTGTACGGCAAAAGCAGCGCCAGGTAGTAGTAGGACATTCCTGCCGCAGCCAGGAAGGCCAGTGCCAGCGCCCATTTATGTTTCAGACGAGGTCCATTTATCGCAGCCACTCTTCCAGTTCAATCCCGCGGTCGGTCTTCTCATCGCGATACTTCACAATCACCGGAGTATACAAAGACAAATTCCAATCCGCTGCCGGCCCTTGTTTTATCGCTCGCGTCCCCGGCACCACAACCGCATTCTCCGGGACCTCAAGAGGCTGGCCTGCGGTGGCGCGATAAATCTCGCCTCTCACTAAATCATAAAGCGGAGTCGAGCGAGTCAAAATTGTCCCGGCCCCCAAAACCGCGCGCGCCCGGACCAGCGTCCCCTCATACACCCCGCAATTTCCGCCCACCAGAACGTCGTCCTCAATAATGACCGGGGCCGCATTGATGGGCTCCAATACTCCGCCAATCTGGGCGGCCGCGCTCAAATGCACCCTCTTGCCAATCTGCGCGCACGATCCTACCAGCGCGTGCGAATCCACCATGGAACCTTCATCCACGTAAGCGCCTACATTGATGTACATGGGAGGCATGCAAATCACCGATGGGGCCACATACGCCCCGCTCCGCACCGCGGACCCGCCCGGCACTACGCGCACGCGGTCCGCAACCGAGAAATGCCGGGCCGGGAAAGTGTCCTTGTCCACAAACGACAGGCCATTTTCCGCGCCCATCTCCTGCAGCTCCCCTAGCATGAATCCCAGCAGGATGCCTTGCTTGACCCAGGCGTTGACGGTCCACGCGTTATTTATTTTTTGCGCGGCACGGACCTTGCCGGACGTAAGCGCGTCGCGAAACTCCAGAAAAGTCTGGCGCGCGGACAAGTCCCCGGTCACGCTGCCCGAGGCCAGACGCTCAATCGCAGTTTGCAGTGATTGCATGGAGTAGGAAGTATAAAGGAGACAAATTTTCTCCGCGTCCTCGGCGTGAGGTTCTCGGCGCCCTCCGCGGTCTAAGGTTTTGGGATGCCGGCAAAAATCTTATCCCGCAGAGAAAACTCGCGCAGGGACTCAAACGCACTTGCACTCGCTGCGAATCAGCACGTTTTGAATTACCTGCGCCGCCTGCCGCGCTTCCGAAAGGGAAATATAAGGCCCATGCCACTTGGCATGGTTCGCATCATGGCCGCTGGGGCGCCCCTTTCCATGGTTGCACTGCCCGCAGGAGGAGCGGTGCACCACGATTTTCCGCGGTCCGGCAGTCCAGTTTTCATAGACAAAGAACTCGTGCGACTCAGCCGCGGGCGGTACGGCTTTGGAAATCAACCCGGCTTCCGTGGCCACCTTCTGCAACTTGGACCGGGTATCGCGCCTCATCGGCAGGAGCGGCAGGCGGTAAACCTCCTCAATCTTTCCCATCATGGCCAATACCGCCTTCACCGGCAACGGACTCGACTCGATAAAGTTGGCCTGCATCAGCGGCAAATATTTACGGCAGAGCTTGCGCGCGCTGTCCCAGTCGTTGTTCAACGCGGCCCGCGTCATGGTGGTCATCTCAGCCGGAATTTCGTTCGAAGCCACGGAGATAATGCCCACCCCACCCAATGCAATCACCGGCAAAGTGACCGCATCGTCCCCAGAAAAAACACTGAAATGCTCCGGCGCCAGCCCGCAGATTTCCGCGATCTGGTTGACGTTGCCGCTGGCTTCCTTGACCGCGACAATATTGGGGACCTCGGTCAAGCGCGCCAGAGTGGCTGGCTCCAGGTTCGCTCCCGTCCGCCCAGGGACGTTGTACACGACAATGGGCTTGTCCACGGCCTCGGCGATCGCCCGAAAGTGGCGATACTGTCCCTCCTGCGTGGGCTTGTTGTAATAAGGATTAGCCGTGAGAATGGCGTCAACGCCAGGTCGCGCCACCAGTTCCTTCGCTTTCTGCACCGCGTCATGGGTGGAGTTCGAGGTGGCCCCAGCCACAATCGGCACCCGCCCCGCGGCCACTTCAATTGCGAGATCGATCACCCGCAGCCACTCATCGTGCGAAAGAGTTGGGGTCTCCCCGGTCGTCCCACAGGGGACCAGAAAATCGATTCCAGACTCCACCTGCCAGGCCACCAGATTACGGAAGGCCGATTCGTCGATCGAGCCATCCTGGTGGAAGGGGGTTACCAGCGCCGTACCACAGCCGCGAAGTTGCATGACATAAAGATAGCGCGAATGGCCGAGAATATAAAACCGTGTGGAGACAGGGCTTGCCCCGTCCGTTAGTGGCCCACTCTAAAGGCCCTTCCAAATGTCTTTGAAGTCGTAAAACCCTTTTTTCCCGTTAAGCCACTCCGCCGCCCGCACTGCCCCTTCCGCAAACCCCCGGCGCGACTTGGCGTCATGGCGTAGAGTAATGGTGTCGTTGAGCGACTCCAACGTGAGTTTGTGCATCCCGACCACTTCGCCTTCGCGCGAAGACGAGATCTCCAGCGCAGCATACCCAGCCTCCTGGACCACTTTCTGAAGCATGACAGCGGTGCCCGAAGGAGCATCCAGTTTGTGTACATGGTGGGTCTCGGAGATCTTGCCGGAATAATCCAGCCGGAGCGCGGCGGCGGCAGTCTTGGCAATCTCGAAAAACAGGTTTACGCCGACAGAGAAATTGGCGGCGTAGACAAAGCCAATGCCCGATTCTTCCACCATCCGCCGGACTTCAGGAATCTTTCCGTACCAGCCGGTAGTGCCAACGACCAGGTTCTTGCCACTGCGCGCGCACCCCGCGATGTTTTCCATCACGGCATCGGGGGTAGTGAAGTCGATCACGACATCGATGTCCCGGAGCTTTTCCGGCGTAAGCGCGGCAGCGTGGGCATTTTCGTCGATATCGCTGCTGCGTACTTGATGCTTACGCGCACTGGCGAGGGATTCGATCAGTGTGCCCATCTTGCCGCGGCCAAGAAGAAGTAAGTTCATAGTGTGTATACGCAGACTTTAAACCGCAAAGATCGCCAAGAAGAGCCGCAAAGAACGCAAGAATGAAACCGGCTTTCCTCGCGCACTTTGCGCAATCTTTGCGTCCTTGGCGGTTAAGGCTTTTTGAACTATGCAAAAACCTGCGGATCCAAGTCCGTAAAGAAAGCCTTATGCAACCGCCGCACCACATCCGGCACAGCATCCTCCTCGATCACAAACGTCAAATTGATCTCCGACGCCCCCTGCGAAATCATGCGAATCTTAACATCGGTGAGTTCAGCGAACACTCGCGCCGCCAAGCCAGGGGTTTCCCGAAGATTTTCTCCCACCAGGCAGACGATCGCCTTCCGGCCTTCATACTTCACGTCCGCCAACTTTGCCAGGTCCGCAGCCAGCGCGGGGATCGACTCATTCGAATCCACGGTCAGCGAAACACTGACCTCGGAAGTTGAAACCACATCCACCGGGATCCGGTGCCGGTCAAACGCATCAAAGATGGACTTCAGAAACCCATGCGCCAGCAACATGCGGGGCGCAGCCACATCCACAATGGTGATGCGTTTCTTGGCCGCGATGGCTTTAAAGAAGTTCCGGGTATGCGGCACTCGGGCCGCGATGCGCGTCCCTTGGCAACTGGGATTACGCGAGTTCAGGATATACACGGGAATGTTCTTTTGCACCGCGGGCAAAACCGTGGCCGGATGCAGCACCTTGGCCCCAAAGTAAGCCAACTCCGCGGCCTCATCGAAGCTGATGGTCTTAATCCTCCGCGCCTCCGGGCACAGGTTCGGGTCGGTGGTCATCATGCCATCCACGTCGGTCCAGATCTCAATCCGCTCGGCATCGAGCCCGGCGCCCACGATCGCCGCGGAAAAATCGCTTCCCCCGCGCCCGATCGTAGTCGTGACTCCGGCCCTGGTAGCGCCCATAAAACCTCCCATGACCGGAACTCTACCCTCGTCCAATAAAGGCTTGACCTTTTCCCTTAGGCGGACATTCGTCTCCTCAAACAGCGGCGCCGCTCGCAGGTGGGTGCGGTCGGTGACCATGCACTCGCGTGAATCTACCAGCTCAGCGTCCAGGCCACGCGCGGAAAATGCCGCGGCCACCAACTTGCTGGAGAGCACCTCTCCGTAGGACGCTACATGATCGGTGGTGCGCGGAGTCAGTTCCCCCACCGCGACAATGCCACGCAGCAGTTCATCCAGCGCCTCGAACTCCCCGGCCAATGTGCTGTGAAAAGTAGTAAAACGTCCCGTTCCGAGCAGTTCGCCCGCAGTGTCATAGTGCCGCTCCTGAAGGGCACGGCAGAGTTGGATGGCGTTTTCGCGGTCCCCTTCACCAGCCACCCGGGCCATCGCCAGCAACTGGTCTGTCACCTTGGCCATCGCGCTGACCACCACCACCGGTCTTTGCGGAAGCCTCCCGCCCACAATCGAAGCGACCCGATCGATGGCCTTGGCGTCCTGCACCGAGGTGCCGCCGAATTTCATGACGATCATCGGCAGCCTCGGACGCGCGGATTCACATGCTTTGCCACGGATGTAGGCTTGATCGCGGGAAAGATTTCAAGATAACAGATTCTAGCTGCGCGGATGGATTTCCGCCCCGTAGGAGAACTCGCTGAGCGGTCCAAAGCGCCGCTTCTCCGCGTATAACCGCCAGCGCCGCCATACGATGCGCAAACTGGCCATGACTGGGATAGAAAGATAAATCCCCAGGATGCCGGCAATTTCACCGCCCGCCAGCACCCCAAAAATTGCAGCCAAGGGATGCAGTTGCGTGCTCTTGCCCAGAATCCGCGGCGAAACCACGTAGTCCTGGATCAGCCGCCACACTCCCAGAAAGACGATTACCGCCAGCCAATGAGGATAGCCGGCCAGCAGAGATACAACGATAATCAGCACAGCAGCTGTCAACGGTCCTACAACCGGGACAAATTCGAGCATGCCCCCGGCCGTGCCCAAAACCAGCCAATAGGGCGCCTGCATGGCCCCCAGGAAAGTGCTGTAAGCCAGCAGTGACAACCCAGCCAGAATCAGTTGTGCCCGGATGAACTGCGCCAGCATGTCGTTGAGGTCCTTGAGGACGTTTTCCAGGAACTCGCGCTGGGGGCGGGCATTGATCAACGAAACCAGGAACCCGCTGAAGGCCTGGCCTTCCCGCAAGAAAAACGCCGCAAGAATCGGAATGAGAATCACTAGCCAAGCTTGTTTTGCTACGCCGGCGACGCGAACTCCAATCCGCTGGGCGATCTGCAACAAGTCTTTCCGATGATTGACCAGAAACAATCGGATCTGGTCCGTAGTTGACTGGCTCCAATGGTGTTCGGTCGCGAGTTCGTCCGCGATTTTTCCACTGCCTACTTTGTCAACCAAGGTCGGCAGCGACTCGCTCAGAGTCTGCGCCTGATGCCCAATGCGCGGGCCAACAATGAGGAAGAATGTAACTAGGACCCCGATCACAAGAAGATAAATAGCGGCCACCGCCCAGCCGCGGCTGCGGGTCCATTTCTGTACCCGGGAAACCGCCGGATCCATCAGGTAAGCGAAGAAAATAGCGAACAGAAATGCGATCAACGTCTCGCGCGCAACGTAGAGAAACCCCAGCACCAGCAGAAAAAGAAAGACCGTGAGCAGAACGCGTGCGGTTCGTGCGTCAATCAGGGACATCATGCCCCGTCCGTTCCTCCGTACGCCTCAAACTCTCAGTCCCGAACAACTTCGACCTGTTCCCCGGCCTTGATCACCCGTATCAACTTGTAATGGTCCTTGGTGTCGAGCCAGAGCGACCACTCGCCGTCATCGCCTTTCAGCGTAATCCGCAAGAGCGTTTGCTCGGTGCCGCGGATAGGAAGCTTCTCGTCCCCGATCGGCTCAATACTGAGATGGTAGGAGGAGTGCCCCTGCGGCACCAGCACGCCAAATTCCCCCGGCCCACATTTCAATCCCGCGGTTTCGCTCGAACAACTCGCGCCCAGGTACCGCCACGCCAGGATTTCCCGGTGAACAAAAAAATTATTGTCGAGGATGGGCGAAGTGGTCGGCATAAGAAACGGCTGCTCAAACGGTTTGTCCCCCGGTTTCTGGGTGATCGATTCCCGCACAAACTCATTGTCCGGCACTACCGTCAAGGCGCTGTTGCCGGGCGCGAGTTCGTGCCATTCATACCGCACCAGGGCCCCGGTCGAGGCCAATTGCAGCTCACTGCGTTGTAAAGGGGTCCCATTTCCATCCTTGATCTGCGATGAAATGGTGCTGCCCCCGTTGGCCTGATGGATGGAAAACGTTTCGGTTGCGATCCGGCGCCCGTTCATGAAAATCCCAAAGGCCCCGGCGTCCACCGGCTGGTTGCCCGGATCTTTCGCAATAAGCGGCATGGCCGTTAACAGCAGGCACGCCAGTCCACATCCGATGTTTCGCATGTTAATCATCAGAGACCCAACGCTTTCCCTATCTCAGTTGCCACGCTCTCCGCGTCTTTGCCGCCGGTATCCACTCGCAGCGAAGCGGTCATATAATGGCGGCGCCGGTCGTCATACAATTGGCGAAATAGTTGCAAATCCTTGAGCAAGGGCCGGTCTCGCTTCTGGTCGAGGCAGCGCTGAAACAACTCCTCGACTGGGCCGTCAAGAAACACGGTGAGCACCGCCGCCTTTCCGAGGAGCGCGAGGTTCTCTGCCTGAGCAAACGCTCCGCCGCCGAGGGCCACCACCCGTGGAACGTTCCCTAATTCAGCGACCACCTGGCGCAAGGCTTCGTGCTCGGCGCGCCGAAAAACCTGTTCTCCGGATCCGGTAAAAATCTGTTCGATGCTTTTACCTTCGCGCTGCTGGATGCGATCGTCAAGGTCCTCAAAGGACCAGCCCAACCGGCGGCCCAGAATCTGGCCCACACTGCTCTTGCCCGCGCCCATGAAACCAACCAGGAATAATGCCTGGGTTTTAGGGGCACACCCAAGCCCGGACGCGCGGGAATTCATCTTTGTCGGATCGCTGGAAATGCTATGCCCGCCGGCGCTTGGATTTCAGCGCTTCTTGAGGTGGATTTTACCACTGAAGGAACGGAGCCGAACCATAGATAAGGCCTTGTTCATGGTGCCTGCGAAGGCACTCCCTGCCTTGACCGTGAAGGAGGTGTGCCGCGGTTCCAGGGAAAAATCGCTGTCCACGGTTCCTGTGGCGGATTGCGCAACCACCTCGATCGAAGCCGCTTCCGGCGCGGTGGCTTCAATATCTCCAGTGTGGCTGGTCAGCATGTAATCTCCGCCAATCCCGAAGTCGCCGTTGTAGATGATTTTCCCGCTGGAGGAACTCACCTGTACGTTCGGCCCAGTGACTGTATTCAGCATGACATCGCCACTGACAGAGGTGATCTCAACGTGCCCGCCTTTGATATTCGTTAGCGTGACCGGGCCGCTCAAAGTTCTGACGTGCACATGAGCGTTGGCCACATCCTTCACATCCACGCCGCCGGTGGTGGCCTCCAAGGTCAGGTCCCCGCGCATTTTTTCCGCCTTGATGGGGCCGGTGGAGGAGTGCAAATTCACGCTGGCATCCATCGGGACTGAAACTTCATAGTCTACTTGCCCGCTTTCGCCATCGGCGCCGGGCAGTAAGTGAGAAGAAATCTCAATACGATTGCCGTGCTGCGATTGATCTACTTCAACCTTGTCGGAATGCAGAATCGCGGTCACCACCACCGCGTTTGCCGCCGCCGACTTCACCGAAACAGCGCCATAGGGATTGACCAGCGACACATTCGACCCTGGATGGACAGTGAAGCGGAATTCTTTGTGGGTCTGGCCGGAAGCAAGGCCGGTCGCGGTTACGACGATCACGACCAGCATTAAGGTTTCGATGCGCTGTTTACTTATCATTGTCAAATCCCCGCCGGACCCGCTCTCTCATTATCGCAGAGAACGGTCCATCGCCATCTCGTAAATCATGTTCTTTTGCGCGTACGCTTCCATGAGCAATTGTTGTGCCTCTTCATCCCCAGGGTTCTTTTGGACTGTATCCTTGGCGTCACGGATGTAGGCGTTCACATCTCGCAGATTGGCTTCGTAGGTGGCCCGCATGGAAGGCGCGCTCATGCCCACCGCCTCGAGCAATTGAGAATCGTCGGTGTCCACAGCCTCCGCCGTAACCGCAGGTTGTTGCACGGCCGCGACTTGGGCTTGGGAAGGCTGCCGTGCTGCCAGGTAGTAATCTGCCGCGCCAAAACCCACAAGCAATGTGGCCGCCACAGGAACCAGCCAACGCAAGGACCAGCGGGAACCGGACGAAGGCGCCATCGCCAACCCGCCGCCGTGGCGAATCAGTCCTTCTTCCCGGAGCGCGATTTCTATGGAATTCCATACCCGCGGACTGGGGATGTCCGCCGAGCGCAGCATCCTGGCTTCTTGGGAGATCAAGGTCAGGTCAGACACCAAGTTCGAACACTCGCCACAAGATTTCCAGTGCATTTCCTGTTCGAGCGTCTGGCCGCCGTCCATGATCTCCGGCAGGACCTCTTGAAACTCTTTGCAATTCATACTTCCACTCTCCCCGATATCACTGTCTCGACTCCTCAATGCGTTTCGGCCTTTGCGGCTCTGCTGGTTTTGAGGAGGTCGCGCAACTTCATGCGTGCCTTATGCAGCTGGGACTTGCTGTTCCCGATTGAACATCCGACGATGTCCGCAATTTCATTGTGCTCGTATCCTTCGACATCATGCAGTACAAAAATCGTTCGATATCCCGGCGGTAAAGCTTCTACGGCCCGCTGAATCTGCATACGATCAACCGAGCCTGCCAGCTTCGGGTCCGGCGCCCCAATCTCCTTCTTGGAGGACTCCTCTTCGCTCTCCAAAGGGTCGTCCAAGGGAACTACGGGGAGGTTCTTTTTCCGCAGGCGCATCAGCACAACATTCACCGCCATGCGGTGCAACCAGGTCGAAAATGCCGATTCGCCGCGAAACGTGCCAATTTTTCGAAACAACTGCAGGAAGGCTTCCTGGGTCAGGTCTTCGGCTTCCGCCGCGTTGGCCGTCATTCTCAGACACAAGGAATACACCCGGCGTTTATGCAGGTCGTACAGCGCTTCAAATGCGTCTGCGTCGCCCTGTCTTGCGCGCTCAATCGCTTCTGCCTCGCTGAGCTCGCCGCCCTGTAGTTTTCTCGCGGTCGCCAAATTTACCTTTTCGACCGCATCCATTGAGATGCGGTATACGTTTCTTTACGTTGCATTTAACTCAATTTCTTACATCCCGAAAATGAGTGACTTTGGTCACTCCTTGGAAGCCTAAGGGACGGGGGAAATGCAGTCAACAGAATCCATTCCGACCGGGGAAATGCCCGCTTTCGACCGGTCTCAAGACTTTACCTCAAAACCCGCCTACAAGTGGCACCCGATTACCGAGGGCCAACTACAGGGGTGACCTTCACACTCGGCGTAGCTCTCGGGACAATGGGTGTTCGGTTCGCTGTACGCAAGCGCGATCCGCATCGCGCGCTAAGGAGAAATTGACCAAAATGCGTTACAAAGTTCTTATCCCAATGCTGCTCTGGGCGGGGATTGCCCTTGCCCGAGAGCCCAAGCGCTACCAGAGCGGTGTGCTGCTACAGATGGATTCGGCCGAGTGTGGATTTGATGAAAACAGTGGCAAAAGTATCACCGGAGAACTGATCGGCACAGACTCCGCCCACAAGAAGACCCATGCTTTGCTCTGCCAGGAGTACATCCTGCAAGGCGAGCAGGTGATCTACCACATCCGTCCCAGAGACGAAAAGCATCCTGCTCTGTTGCCGGTGGGGGAAAAAGCCCAGTTCCGCATGGACAAAGACAAAATGCTACTCAGGGTCGAAGACGGAGACGACAAAGAGCGGCCCTACACGGTGGTCTCCATGACCCCACGCGAATCCAAGGAAAACACCGCGTCCGCCCACTGACGGGCCCCCAAACAATTTCAATCCCGGAAGGCGAAGCAGGGCACTCCTCTTCGCCTTGTCCGCCGCTAGTTCCCTCCGTACTTCGATCCCTATAACCCATGGGCATCCCAGGGTTTATACAATGGGTTGCGGGCCACGCGCGGCCGCAAATTCACTTCTGGTTTGGTTGAACGCCAAAAAATAAGCCGCCTTAAATTGGGCGGCCTTTTCTTCTTGATCCAGTTGGAGAGAAGCCTACAGCGTAGATTCAATCTCGAAGCCCCAAGCCTCAAGCAGCGGCTCCGGGATGTACTTGGAATTCTTGTTGCGGCGCGCCCATTCGCGCAGCCGCGTGGAGCGCAGGTATTGGTCGGGAGTCAGTTTGTACTCCTTGACCACCTGCTCAAACTCAGTCACCGTTGGGACAACCGGCCCGATCGGCTCGGGCTTGCCCCAGTTGGGATTTCCGCGTCGTTTTGCCATGAGGAATTAGGGTTCCTTGATCTCGCTTGGGATTCTTACAAAACCATCCTTAATCAAACCAGTTAGATTCAACTAACGTACCTAGGGATTCATGGCTTCGGGACCGCAGACTCTTTCTCGGTTGCTCGTGTAGTACGGTCTTGAACCAACTGGAAGTTAATGATTCTAAGGGTAATTTACCGAAAAGTCAATACCAACTAGGGATATAGACCGGTACTTCCGATGGGACTTTGTCCGGGGATGAAGCGCAGCGCCTCGCCCTTTGAAGGGAATGGGGTGCTGGCATTCGGAATTGGCAGGTTACGCCAGTAATCTCAGGCAGGTACCGACACGTTGACGCGGGTTGCTTATGCTCCCTACAGTTCACTATGGAGCCATGGGGTTGGCTGCCAGTCGACCATGAAGTTACAGTCTCTAATTCTCTCCTCGGATGAGAAGATCCTGCGCGTCTTGCGCCGGGTCCTCAGTGACCTCGATATCGACGTCACCCATGTCACCGAAGCCGAGGCGGCCATCCGCAAATTGACCCGGGAACGTTTCGAGGCGGTCATCGTGGATTGCCATCGCGAGGAGACGGCCGCGCATGTCCTGCGCAGCGCCCGTAACGCGCTCTGCAATAAGCGCGCGGTAGCGGTCGCCATTCTGGATGGTGCCCAGGCCGTGCGCAGCGCTTTTGAACTCGGGGCGCACTTCGTTCTATATAAACCGATTTCCATGGAGCGCGCCAAAACCAGCTTCCGCGCGGCCCGCGCCCTGATGAAATGCGAACGCCGGCGTAATATCAGGATTCCGGTGGAGATTCCCGTCGCCCTGGTTTTCGCCACCGGCGAGCGCCTGAAAACCAATACGTCCGATTTCAGTGCCGGGGGAATGGCCGTCCATCACTCCAAGAGAAACGAGCGATCCGGCCCCTTGCAGGTACATTTCACGCTGCCGGGAACCGACCACGAAGCGCAAATCCAAGGAGAAATCGCCTGGCAAAATGCCGGCCGCCAGGCGGGCATTCGCTTCACCGATGTCAACCCCGAAACCCAGCGGCAAATTAAGGAATGGCTGGCGCGTCATTCCCCGGAATTCGAGGAGAATGATCCGCCGGTACCCTGCAAGCTCACCGACCTGAGCTTGGGCGGGTGCTACATGGAATTGGCCGTGCCTTTCCCGCTACGGGCGCGGGTGATCCTTTCCATGCGCGTAGCAGGGGCGCAGCTCCAGGTGGAAGGCGTAGTCCGCGTGGCCCACCAGGACGTGGGCATGGGCGTGGAATTCCCCAGAAAAACCGAAGAACAGCGCCGCCAGGTGGAGACTTTCCTGCAAACTCTGATGAATAGCGGAGCCAGCGTGCCGGAACTACTGGTGGAGCCCGAAGGATTGGAGCCGATGGACGCGGACCCGCAGTCGGACATTCCTCTGGAGGACCCTTTGCTCGAACTATTCCGGAACAAGGCGGCCTTGCCAACCGAACAATTCCAAGAAGAGCTTCGCAAGCAACGCGGCGGGCAGGAGCAGGCGCAAGGCGCTGTGGCTACCTGACC
>CAZETZ010000052.1:0-18524 GCA_964514735.1 uncultured Acidobacteriaceae bacterium
AGCTTCTCCAAAGAAGTCCGCGACCTGGAATTTGAAGTCCCCACACAAAGGACATTGCAAGGCGCAGAGTCCTACGCCTATCACGCGGAAAACATAAAACGCAGCCCGGAGCTCTACCAACCCGAAACTCTGCGCCGCATAGAAAATGGGGCCACAGTAGCACCAGCCGAAGTCCAGCGCCGCTTGCAGCTCCTAGCAAAATTCCGCGCTGAGATCGCGAAGATATTTGAAGAAGTAGCCGTACTGGTAACTCCGACCATCCCGGTCCCGCCGCCGACCATCGCCGAACTTAAGAAAAACCCAGATCAACTGCGCGAACGAGAACTAATCCTGTTGCGCAATACTCGTCCTTTCAACGTCTGGGGGCTCCCCGCCATCTCAGTTCCATGCGGCTTCACCGAAGCAGGCCTTCCGATAGGCCTGCAAATCGCAGGCCCGCACTGGCAGGAAGCAAGAATTCTGCGCTTGGCCCACGCCTACGAACAGGCCACAACCTGGCACAAACGCCAACCTGCTTTGAAATAAGAAAATGGAAGCGGACAGGAGTGTTCCGCTCCACCCACTAAGCCCTTGGAACCGGTTGCCTACTCCGATTTTGTTTCTTTCTCTCCTGGGCGATCGGCTGCACGCTGAATGTGCGGGCGTGTAAGAATGTCTTTATCACGAAATGAATACGGCGACCTCGATCTCGTCGCAGCGAGCGGTCTTGCTTCTTGCCCACGGCAGTCCCGACTCGGTGGAGGAAATTCCAGAATTTCTCCGCGAGATTACGCGCGGGCGGCCGGTTCCTCCACAGGTTATCGAAGAAGTCCAGCACCGCTATGGGTTGATTGGGCGGTCGCCGTTGACCAAGTTAACGTTGCAGCAGGGGGAACTGCTGGCGCGCAAACTGGGAATGCCGGTTTACGTGGGCATGCGCAATGGGAAGCCTCGTATTGCCGACGTGGTGCGGGCCATGAATGACGACGGCGTGAAACAGGCCGTGGTGATTTGTCTGGCCCCGCAGAATTCGCGAACCAGCGTGGGGCTTTATCGCGCGGCCCTGACCACGCAGAAGCTTTCGTTCTCATTCGACTTTGTGGAGGCCTGGCATGCTCAGACTTCCCTGGTGGCGGCGTTTGCGGAGAAGCTTTCTGCCGGGTGGGAGCGGGCTTGCCGGGGGGCGGGAGCGCGGGTCCCGGTGATTTTTACCGCGCACAGCGTTCCCCAGCGGACCATTGAAGACGGAGATCCTTATGAGGCCCAGGCCAAGGAGACAGCTGCGCTGGTGGCTGGGGCGGTGGGCCTGTCTGAGTGGAACTTCGCTTTTCAGAGCCAGGGGATGTCGGGCGGGGCCTGGATTGGGCCTACCGTCGAGGACACAATCTTCGGATTGAAGCGCGCCGGGCATGGGGGAGTATTTATTCAGCCGATTGGATTTCTCTGCGACCATGTGGAGATTCTTTACGACATTGATATAGGGTTTAAGCAGTTTACGGAGAAGGAAGGGATGCAGCTTTGGCGCGCGGAGTCTTTGAATGATTCCCCGCTGCTGACGAGGGCGCTGGCCGAGGTGGTGTGGGGACGGCACTGAGGTTTCTCGACACTTCCACGCCCGCCATTCCCATTACTTCTTAAATTTCCAATGAAACGCATTGCCGTGATCGGCGGAGGAATTTCCGGACTGGCTGCGGCCCATGCTTTGGAGCAGAGTCGTCGCGGCGGGACGGAGGTCGCCTACAAACTTTTTGAAGCTTCCGCTCGGTTGGGGGGAGTTGTCCTTACCGATCGAGTGGAGGGCTGCTTGATTGAAGCAGGGCCTGATTCCTTTCTCACGGAAAAGCCGTGGGCGGCGGATTTGTGCCGCGAGATTGGCTTGGGCGATCAACTGATCGGGTCCAACGACGGCCAGCGCATAACTTACATCCTGAAAAAAGGCCGTCTGCTGGCCATGCCCGATGGGCTGATGTTTATGGTGCCTACGCGGATTTTGCCGACTGTGATGTCTCCGCTGTTTTCGGCCGCTACCAAGCTGCGAATGGCCCGAGAGTGGTTTCATCCTGCGCATCAAGTCGAGGGAGATGAAAGTGTGGCTGCGTTTGTGGAGCGGCACTACGGGGCGGAGGTGGTGGATTATCTGGCGGACCCGCTGCTGACTGGGGTTTATGGCGGAGAGGCTTCGCAGCTTGGGGTTCGGGCAGTGTTGCCCCGCTTTGCGGACATGGAGGCCCAACACGGGAGCCTGGGGCGTGCTCTGATGGCTGCGCGGAAAAAAACCGCGACCGGCGCTCCACCGCGAGCGCTTTTTACTTCCGTAAAAAACGGAATGCAGCAGATGACGGATGCGGTGATTGCCGCGCTGGATCCAACGACAGTTGCTCTGAATGCCGTGGTGCTGGGAATCCAGGCCCAGGATTCCGGATGGATCGTTTCTGCCGGGTACCAGACCGATCACTTCGATGCGGTAATTATGGCGTTGCCCGCTCCGGTGGCGGCGACGTTGATTAGCGGCGCTAGTGCTTCGCTTGCATCGGAGCTGAGTGGGATTCCCTATAGTTCATCGGTGACTGTGGCGCTTGGGTATGGTGCGGATGTCCGGTCTTCACTGCCTGCGGGATTTGGTTTTCTGGTGCCGCGGCGGGAGGGGAAACGCATGATGGCGGCCACATTTGTTCATAATAAATTTCCCCATCGTGTGCCGGATGACCGGGCTTTGTTGCGGTGTTCTTTGGGGGGGACGCGGGATGAAGGGGCCGTTTTTTTATCTGATGAGGAAATCCTGCGGATTGTTCGCAGTGAACTGCAGCAGATTCTGGGATTGACGGCTGAGCCGCTTTTTGCGCGGGTTTACAAGTGGAAGAGTTCTATGGCGCAGTACACCGTGGGACATTTGGAGCGGGTGAAGCGGATTGAGCGGCTGCTGCCTCCGGGGATTTTTTTGGCCGGGAATGGGTATCGGGGGATTGGAGTGCCGGATTGTGTGCGGACGGGGAGAGAAGCAGCCGAGCGGGCGGTGGGTGCGAGATCGTAAATGCTAGTTTTTGCTAGAGGTGCGTACGATCGGCCATTACCCGCGAGGTTGAAATTGAATCCGAGGAGTTGGGCTTGAGGTGAAATACAAATCGGTCACTGACCAGAAAATTAGCCAGTGAGCAGATCATGATGGCGATTAAGTTCGAGACAATGTAGTTGAGATGAAAAAATCCGGCCAGGACACGCATGAGTCCGAGATTACCCAGTATGGAGAGCAACCCGTTGGTCAGATTGAATTTTACGAAGCGGACGAAGGGCGAAGTTGTTTTGGCCCGGTCTTTCCAGGTAAAGCGTTCGTGCCAGAGGAAGTTGTGAATAACGGCGGCTTCGACGGCCAAGGTTGTGGCCAGCAAATAGTTGAGGTGCAATCCGCCCTTGAGCACGGTCAGCACTGCCAATTGCACCCCAATTCCAATGCCGCCTACGAGGTTGAACTTCAGCCAGCGCATCATTGCATTTTTTCTTCCTGATACAAGCGGTAGGTGTTACGGGCGGTGAAGAAAATCAACACTGCTATCATGCCGATCAGGCCGGTTGCGCCGCCGATATCGAAAAGGCGGTAGTGGGCTTTGAGCACAATGGGCCAGCGGAACAGCGCCAGGTTGCCGATGGCTAATAGCACCCGCAATTCAGTTGGCCCGAAGCTCCAGAAAGAAAGCCGGAATTCGCCCAGGGTGTAGGTGGCTAGATAAGTTTGGGTGGAAAGCATCAGGAAGCCAATTAAGAGCCCAATCGCGATGTAGGCATGCATGTATCCCGAGAGCGCGAGACCTCCCATGAGCGCCAGCGCGCCGAAGGCGTCCACCATGTGGTCCACATAAAAACCGTAGCGGGGGCGCTGCTGCTGGCGTACTCGGGCTAGTGTGCCGTCCAGGCTGTCGCCCAGCCAGTTGAGGGCCAGGAAGACGATGACAGCTAACAGCCAGTTGCGGTTTCCGGCGGATAAGGCGTAGCTGACTCCGGCCATGATTTGGGCGGCCAAGCCTAGAATTGTCAGGTGGTCGGAGTTGATGCGCGCTGGGGTGCGTTCTGCCAACCAGATTAAGGCCCGCTTTTCCGCGCGGGCTAGAAGACTTTGCTGTACGCGATTGGCTTGGTGGAATTTTGCTCGTTGGACGTCGTTCAGAACCTTGGGATTTGCCTGCTCACAAAACTCAATCATTGGGCTTGCCATAATCGCCTCCGAACTCTGGGCACTATGACGGAGGTTTGGGTTTGGGGCAATGCACTGGGGGTAAATCGCGGGACATGTGGGGGTCATCTTGTAAGTTATTGAGGAGAAAGGGTGTGGGTGGTTGGGTCATTTTGTTTTTGGAGTGTTTTTTATTTGCTCCTTGGGAAATTTCTTAGTTGCCAGATCTCAGTTCTCGGTTCTCAGTTGGTTGCTTCTTGAATCGCTGCGCTCAATTGATTGGTGGACCAGTCTATTTGCGCGGGAGTGATTACCGCAGGAGGCGCGATTAGCAGGTGGTCGCCACCGGTCCCGTCTACGCAGCCTTGCATGGGATAAACCAGTAGGCCACGTTTGAGCGTGGCTTCTCCTATGCGCCCGGCGAAGTTTTGTTGTGGCGCGAAAGGTTGCTTGGTGGATTTGTCGGCTACGAATTCGACCCCCATGAGCAAGCCGCTGCCGCGAATGTCGCCGACAGTTTTCAGGTCGCGTAATCCGTTCAGGGATTGGTGCAGCTTGAAAGCGATGGCGCCTACCTGGTCCGAGTTTGCCGCTTGGACCAGATTTTGCGAGCGCAGAATTTGTAACACCGCGCCGCCTGCGGCCAGCGAGATGGGGTGCGCGTTGTAGGTAAACCCGTGGAGGAACGCTCCCGATCCGGATGCGATGGCGTCAACCACTTTTTTGCTTGCGATGACTGCGCCCAGCGGAGCATATCCGCTGGACAGACCTTTGGCGGCCACTAGAATATCGGGAGCGATGTTCCAGTGGTCCACAGCGAAGTTTTTTCCGGTGCGGCCCATGCCGGTCATTACTTCATCGGCGATCAGCAAGACGTTTTGACGGCGACAGATTTCAGCGATGGATTCCAGATATCCGGGGGGTGGCGCCACTGCGCCCAAAGTTGCGCCGCTTACTGGCTCGAAGATAAAAGCGGCAGCTTGGCCCTTGCTGGCTTCAATGGCTTGATCAAGTTCAGCCGCATATTTCTGTCCGCAGTTTCGGCAGCCGTCTTTGCAGTCGTAGTGGCAGCGGTAGCAATAGGGCACGCCGATGTGAGCAAACTCGCGCACCATGGGCAGATACATTTCCCGGCGGCGTTTGTTTCCGGAGACCGCCAAGGCCCCCAAGGTCGAACCGTGATAGCTCTGAGTGCGGCTCAGGATTTGGCGCCGATTGGATTGGCCGATTTCTATCTGATATTGACGCGCCAGCTTTAATGCAGTTTCAACGGCTTCAGAACCGCCGCTGGTGAAATATACGGCCCCGTCGCGAAAATTTTCGCCGGCAAATTCCAGCAACTCTTGCGCGTATTGCTCTGCCATCGGCGTGGTGAATTGGCTGGTATGGACAAACTCCAATTTTTTCGCCTGCTCCGCCATCGCTGTGGAGATTTCTGCGACGCCGTGCCCAACAAAATTCACTGCCGCGGAGCCGGAGAAGTCCAAATATTTATTACCTTCGGTGTCCCAAACGTAAACCCCTTCACCCCGCGCCGCGGCCGGAAAACTTTTTCTAAACGAGCGGTGAAACACTGGCGATCTGCTGGACTTATCGGTTGAATGGCCCACTTCCCGATTATCAGAGTGGACGCGCAAATGTGTCAAAAAACAACCGTTGGCCACGCTCTTGCTTGCAAAGGAGCGTCTATGGCGAGATAATTTCGCGCAATGGGGGGTTCCATGCGTAAACTGGCATTACTAACCGTGATTGCCCTGCTTGGCGTATGTATGGGAGACACATCTTCCAAAGATTGGGCTATCAATGCAACCGCGATTGAGGCATGCAGCTGTCCACACTTCTGCATGTGCTATTTCAACTCTCACCCGGCAGCCCACCACGAACACGGCAAAACTGAACACTACTGCCGCTTCAACAACGCTTACAAAGTCAATAAAGGACACTACGGCGCAACCGACCTGACTGGCGCGAAATTCTGGGTCAGTGGCGACCTGGGCGGCGATTTCTCGCAGGGTCAAATGGAGTGGGCACTGGTGACCTTCGATAAAGCCACGACGCCAGAGCAACGCCAGGCGCTCGGTGACATTATTGGACATGTCTTTCCCGTGAAATGGAAATCGCTGCAAACCGCCGAGGGCAGCATAGACACCTGGACGTTTGACAAAGACCAGGCGCATGCGACCCTAAACGGCGGCAAGACTGCGGAGGTCAGGCTGAGGCGTTTTCAAGGCATGACCGACGAACCGGCGGTGCTTAAGAATGTGAAGTACTGGGGAACGCCGCGCAATGATGGCTTCGTGATGATGCCCAACGAAATTGAGGCTTATCGGGAAGGCCCCAACGCTTTCGAGTACAAGGGCACCAATGGGTTCATGCTCACTTTCGACATGACATCCAAGGACGTTCCGGCGGAAAAAGCTCCTATGAGTTACTGATAAATAAAATACTTTTTGTTGGACAATGCGCTGGGCCTCCCAGCGCATTTGCCTTTTGGGGATTCGCTATCGTTGAACCATTCACCACAACCTGCTGGTCTGGCCCTTCCATGTAGAATCGCCTCATCGTGATCGGTCCCTCCGTTGCTAACGAGGCTGCACCTAGTGGCTGGTTCAGTCGTGCCTTGCGTCAGTTTCGGCCTATGCACGAGCACTCGGCTTTTTCCGCTACGCTGCTGTTGATGTCGGCCGTGATGCTTTCCCGTGCAATGGGGTTCATCCGTGAAATGTATATTGCGCGGGCGTTTGGCGCGGGTTGGCAGACGGATGCTTATGTGGCCGCTTTCACCATTCCGGACTGGCTGAATTACATTGCGGCCGGCGGCACGGCTTCGATTACGTTTGTTTCCATCTATACGCGCTTTCTGGCGGAGAAGCGTGAAGACGATGCCAAGAAAACTTTTTCCATCATTCTTAGCGTGATGGGCCTAGTGCTGCTGGTGGGAATTTTTCTAGGAGAAATTTTTACTCCCCAGCTGGTCCATTTGATGTTCAGGAAGTTCACGCCGGAACAATTTGAGCTTTGCGTTTTTCTGACGCGCGTGCTTCTTCCCGCGCAGGCCTTCTTTTATGTCGGGGGTGTCGTTTCGGCAGTGTTGCTGGCGCGGAGATTGTTTTTGCTCCCCGCGCTTGGCCCGCTGGTTTACAACGGCTCGATTATTTTGGGCGGGGTGCTGTTGGCGCGATACTTTGGCATTGCGTCCCTTGCTTACGGCGCGGTGGCCGGGAGTTTTCTGGGGATTTTTCTTATGAATGCCGTTGGGGCTGCGCGAGTCGGCGCTGGGTATCGGCCCTCGTTCGATATTCACAACCCGGCATTCCAGGAGTGGGTGAAACTTTCCATTCCCTTGATGCTGGGTTTTTCGCTGGTCACTGTGGATGACTGGCTGCTGCGATATTTTGCGGCCGGAAATGTCGGCGATATCAGCCGGTTGAATTACGCCAAACGCCTGTTTCAGGTGCCGATTTCGGTGCTGGGGCAGGCCGCCGGGCAGGCATCGTTTCCGTTTTTCGCGCGCTTGTTTCAAGAGAAGCGGATGGGGGAATTTTCCGCCATCGTCAACGATTCGGTTTATCGCGTGGTCGCGGTCTCTCTATTGTTTACCAGTTTTATGATGAGCGCCTCGCTCCCCTTGATCGATCTGGCTTACCGGCGCGGGCACTTTCACGCGTCGGACGCGCGGGAAACGGCAGTGTACTTTTTCTGGTTCTCGCTTTCCTTGGTGTTTTGGTCGGCGCAGGCGCTCTATACGCGGGCTTACTATGCGTCCGGGAATACGCTGACGCCAATGATTGCCAGCACCTTCGTCTTTCTGGCATCGCTGCCTGTCTACAAAGTTCTGTTTCATCTTCACGCGGCCACCGGTTTGGCGATAGCATCCGATATTGGAATCGCCGCCAATTGCCTGACCATCGCTGTATTGGTACATCGGCGAAAATTGGTGCTGGCGGATGAGCTGAAATGGCGGGAGCTAGGGAAGGCTGCAATTACATCTTTGGCTGCTGGAATTCTGAGCTACAAAGTCGCCGCTGGCTTGGCGACCAGCGGCGGGTTGGTAGCAGACATCAAAGCCTTATCGCTGGCAGGTTTGACCTGGGCTGCGGCGGTTGCCGCCGGGTTGTGGCTTACCCGCTCTGGGTTGCTGACTGAGTTATGTCGCCGGCGGGAGTCGCGTGGTTGAGTGGCACGGGCGGGGACGCCCGTGCCTCCATCAAAAACTACTTTGTGATCACGCCGCAGGCTATGCGGTCACCTGCATTCCCAGCTGGATCACTCTTCATGTCATCCGCTTTGGCGTGGATGACAAGGGCCGTTCCGCCATTGCCGAATAGGGAGTGGGGACCGTCTTTCAGGTCTACGTCCATATTCATGATGGTTGTTTTCAGCGTCCCATCCTGTCCTATCGTGATGTTCTTCATATCGCCGGCATGATGTCCTTCTGGATTTTCCATGCCGTGATGTTTGGCGTCGGGATTGAAATGCCCGCCGGCGGACTTGAAGTCTGGCGCCTCGCATTTCGCGTTTTGGTGGACATGGATTGCGTGATTGCCGGGCGGCAGATCGTGCAAGTTGAGCATGATCTGGACTCCCATGTGTCCAGGCTCGATCTGAGCAGTGCCGACGCTTTTGCCCTGTGCGTCGATTAGTTCGACTTTGGTTTGGGCGAACGATTGTTGGGCGAACAGCATTGCGGAGAAAACGGCTGCCATCAGAAGATTCGATTTCATACTCTCTCCTTACTTAATGATTCAACATGGTGATGAAGACAGCGTTGTCACCGCTGCGTAAATCCTTTCCGTAAACAAGTGCGACCCCGAATCCGAAGGCCTTGAGTTTGACTTGGCCTCCTGTGTCCCAGAGCCACCGGTGCGAACCCAGACTGGGCAGGGGGTCGGTGATTTTTCCGGTGTCCAAAAACGGCCCCAGCTTAACAGTTACAAAGCTGTCGTGGAAGATGTTCTTGTCCAGTTCCCAGTTAGAGAGAAAGTAATTTCTCCCCAGCGGGCCGCTGCCTTTCCTGCCGGCGTGGGTTGTGATGTGTCCGCGCATAAAGAGATTATTGTCGCCCAGCGCGCCCAGAGTGAAAAGCTCGTCGAAAGGGACCGGGCCCCAGGTTTTTCCCGCGCGGAATTGATGTTGAAGTTCGTAGTCGTCGCCCTGAGCTTGCGGGAGCCAGTGCAGACGCAGGGAGGCCTGCAGTTTTTCGAAGGCGTGGGCCGGGTTGGACCAGATGCGTCCAACTTCGGAGGAGACGCCGCTGCTGATCGCGAATCTACGTTCCGGGTACCGCCACAAGTCTCCTTTGATTTCGGCGACCTGTTTTAGTTGGTATCCCTTGGCAAGCAAATCGGGCGTTAGAGCGCTGCCGAGAAATATGTCGCGGAAATCGCGATGAGAAAGTTCTGAGCCGGCTGACCAGGCCCAGGTTCCACGCTGTATTGAGGTGATCTTCCTGTTCACGGCTTCGCGGCGCATATTGAAACTACCTAGCAATGGAACTTGTCCAGTAAAAGACGGGCGAATGTCCCAGTTTTCTCCGCGCAGATCTATGCCGGACGAGACGCGGCGTTTGGGGTTGAGGCGGAATGGCCCGGACAGTTCGGCGAATACGCGGCGCTTTTCCGCGTCCCATCGGTACATAGAAACCAAGTTGATCGCTTTGCCGTGGAAGTTATAGAACTCGGAATAAATGCTTTGCGTCGGCAGGCCGCGCAAAATACGGATTAGGGCCTGCCATTTATTGCTGCCGAACCCATTGCGCTCCTGGTTGCGGAAGACCAGATCGAATTGACCGTCGTCGCGGGCCTGCAGGTCGAAGCTAAAAGTTGGGAAAATTTCCAAGGCTTGAATACGGGCCTGGCTGGTCAGGAGATCTCCGCGAGTCAGCGTGCTGGCTGGGGCGAAGGCAAGCGCGCGGTCCAGCATGGCTGGGGTTGCGCGCGGGGTTGGACTTGCCTTTACGTTGGCCAGGTTTGGCTTGCCGACGCGGTTCCAGTATTTCACCGCCGCCTCTAAATTCCCTTGCAGGAAATATATCGTTGCCAGGAATTCGTTGGCGTACGGGTCCTTCGGGGCCAAACGCAAAGCCCGCTGCAAATGGCTTGTGGCTTCTGCGTAGCGTTTTTGTTTGAAGTCAACACCGGCCAGCTCCAGGGGGAACCTCTCATCCTGTGGCAGCGACCGTTCGCCGGCGCGAAAAACCTGGTGCGCCTGGGGCCAGTGTTCCAGATGTGCCAGCGCTGTGCCGTACAAATAATTGAGTTCGGGCGGGCGGATTGCGACAGATTCAGAGAGGCGAACAACTTCCTGCCACTGTTCTTTGTCAGCCAACTGTTTCGCTTGTTGAACGGGACCAAAATCAGGCGATGTTTGTCCGGCTGCAGACCCGGCCAAGCAAATAAGAATGACAACTGCAAAGCGGATCAGCGGTCGCCGGATTCCGGCAAGGCCAGCAGGGTCCATTTTCCGGCGGCGTTCCATTCTTTTTCAAAACCGGCTTGATCGGTCTTGAGTAATTTTCTTTGCGCAGGGTCGTTGACCACGACCAGATGGTTTTCCCAGTCGAGGCCAGTTACAACTACATAGTGTAGCGGAATGTTTCCTGGTGAAGGTTTCAGCGCCACCAGCAGCGGGCGGCCTTTTTCCAAATGCTGCTTCAGGTCGGCGATCTCTCCCTTAAAAGTGAAGGTGCGGAATCCGTGCTGTTGGAAGTAAGTCTCGACATCGGATGCGTAGATGCCGTGCCCTTGTTTGGAATATAGCGTCCTCTGGATTTCAGCCGCGTCCACGCTTTGGAGACCATGGTTGTGCTGTTGCGCCCAGTACTGCATCACCATGGCGATGCTGGCGGCCCCGCATCCTTCTTTCACTTGTTTCACGAAAGGCACGTCGAGCCAGATGCCGGACGCGGCTGCGGCCCACAACATTCCGCAAAGGCACAACGCGGCCAGCCCTCTGGCTATGCGACGAACCATGGAGAGCTTTAACGCACGGCGACAATAATCAGAATTAGGGCCGCAATGGCCACGATGATCCAGATCAGATCGCGATCAGTGAGGTTGCCGGCGGCAAAGTCGGCCTGGGCCTTATCGGCGCGGGCTGCCATCTGCGCTAATTCCGCGTCGTTCAGGCTGGCAACCGTGGTTTTAACCTGCTGCGGGTCCATGTGGGCGGATTTTATGGCTTTGACCGCCTTTTCCGAGGAAAGGAACGATTGGACCGTGTGCAGATTGCGCTCCCGGGTTTGAGTAGCTGAAACGGCGGCTTTTTGCAGATCGGCGGGGCCCACTACATGGGCCGCTGCTGCTTGGGCCACCAGATTTTGCGGCACGGCAAATAGCGTTGTCAGAACACACGCGGTAGCCACACGGACGGCCTGCTTGAAATCAAAGTGCATATCTAACACCTCCCATATAGATTTTCGGCCACGGTGATTAAAAACACTATACCGGAGCTTGGATGCAACGCGAAGTTGGAGAGTTTACTGGTTTAAGCCCATTACAAGTTCATGCAATTTTTGGGCGATTTCCTCCGGACTGGCGCCGGGCGGGAAGGTAACCGGGGCCCCAATGGTTACGCGGATTTTTCCGGGGCGGGCGAAGCGTTTGCCTGCCTGTTTTAGTTCGAACAGTCCATCAATTCGCATCGGCACAATCGGAATTTTGAGATTGTTCGCTAGCAGACCAATGCCGGAGCGGAAGGAGTTTATTTTGCCATCGGTGGTGTGGCGGCCTTCAGGGAAGACCAGCACGCTGTAACCGCGGTCCACGCATTCTCCGGCATAGGCAAAACTTTCGCGGAAGCCCGAGGCGCGGGGGAGGGGAAAGAGATTTAATAGGACCACTCCCAGCACCCACAGGACGCGATCGTAAATTCGGGCAAAAAAGTTGCGGGTTGGCGGAGGCGTGCGCTTGGCTTCCATTATTTCTCCGCCGGCAGCGGTGGCCAGGTAATGGCGTATGCGCGGTGGCAGGGCTTTGTGGACGAAGCCTACATCGACATGGCTGATGTGGTTGCAAATGACCAAGACCGGCGCGGGTGTCCCACGGAGATTTTCTTTGCCTTTGATTTTGGGCCAGCCAAGCATGAAAACGGCGGGGCGTCCCAGTAAATATTGGCCCAGGATTCTGATCCAGGAAAAGGGCCAGCACAGCGTCCAGCGGGGGTAGTGATATTTGGTTTTAGTCTGGGTGTCGCCCTGGAGTAATCGTTCTAGGTCGCTAACGGTTTGCACGGAGGCAAAACTGGCTTCGCTTAGGTCAACCTGGTAGCGGTCTTCGAGTGCGCCCATGAGTTCCACGCGTTCGAGGGAAGAGAGGTTTAAATCATTTTCTAAATTCGCGGTTGGGGATAGCGGAGAAGACGAATTTCCTTTGATGCGGCCGATCAAATCCTGTAAGACGCCGGCTGATTGGGACGCGCCGGCTTTTTGGTCCTGATGCGCGATGGCCGCTTGTTGGACCACATTGCGGCGCGGTTTTTGCGTTGAGGTGCGGGGGAAATCGTCTTCCGGCCAGACCAGCCAGTGGCGCATGCGCTGATACTCGGCCAGGGTTTCATTGCCCCGGTCGATCACGGCTTTCGCATCCGCGCCCGGGTCTCGAAGAATCAGGACCGCGCAGGGATCGGCGTTTCCATTTCGCGGCAGGGCTACGACCACACAATCTTTCACTTCCGGCTGGCGGCGCAGGGCCGCTTCCAGATCGTCGGGATAGACGTTCATTCCCGCCGGGGTGACGATTACATCTTTCTTACGGCCTTTGAAGTAGAGATTGCCTTGGGCATCGAGTTCTCCGATGTCGCCGGTGCCATACCAGCCTTCTTCATCCGACATCGGTCTTAATTTTTCGCCGCTCCAGTAGCCGCTGGCTACGCCGCCGCCTCGGACCAATATTTCTCCGTCTGCGCCGAGCTTCACTTCGCGTCCCGCGAGGATTTTTCCAATGGAGCCTTTGCCGACCCGGAAGGGGTGGTTCACGCTGATCAGCGATGTGGTTTCTGTGAGGCCGTAGCCCTGGACTACGGCGATGCCCAGCCGTTGCCAGAACTCTTCGGTGACGCTGTCCAGCGCGGCGCCGCCGCAGATGAAGGCCCAGAATTTCCATCCGAACTGGCGGCGGATGCGGCGGAAGATCCAGGAGCGGTGAAGAAAGTGCTTGGGTTTCGAGGATTCGAAGCGCTGGCGAAAGCGCGATCGTTTCCCCTGGCCGTCCAGGTCCCGTTCTATTTTTTCCTTTAATGACTGTAGAACGCGGGGCACCGCGACTACTACCGATACTCGTTCTCGCTTTACGGTGGCGATTACCTCGGAGGGCTTCAGCGATTCCTGGAAGATCACAGTAGCCCCAAATATCCTCGGGAGGAAGAGGCCAAGAAATTGGCCGAACACATGGCTTAGAGGCAGGAGGCTCAAAAAGCGTATGGGATGAAACCATCGCGCGCGTTTGAGATATTTCTGCATTTCCGCTTCGAGCGGGGTAATGTTGGCGAGAACATTGCCGTGGGTGATGACCACTCCTTTGGGCTCCGCCGTGGTGCCGGAGGTGAAGACGACTTGCAAGGTGTCCTGCCGGTTTACTTCGTTTAACGGCAAAGCAGTTTTGCAGCGCGCGGCCAGGGTGGTGTCGAATTCTTCCAAGATCAGCATTGGAACTGAAGATGGTTTGTGCTTGCGCGCGCAAACCATCAATGGGGCTTTGACCTGGTGAAAAACACGGAGAGCAAAGTCGGCGGAGGCGGCGTCATCCATGGGTACCGCAATCACGCCGCTGGCCGCGCAGCCGAAAAATGCTGAGACCCAGGCGGCGGAATTGGGTCCCCAGAGAACCACACAATCCCCCTTGGAGATTTGCCTCGCCTGAAGTTCTCGCGCGAATTGAAATGCGCTTTCGGCTACCTGGCGGTAACTCCAGCGCATGGTGCGGTAGCCGGTACGCTCGGCGTAGGCGCATTCATCGCCCAGGCGAAGAAAGTCATCGAGGTACTGGCCGACCGAGTTCCGTTCCATGGCTAGGCGCGCATGAGCTTCGCCTGTTTCGGGCAGTAGGAGGAAAGTACATCTAAGAACTCTGTTACGTAGGGAGGGGTGGGCTGATTGCGCAAGGTGGCTGCGTGCCACACGCGGCGGAATCCACGGCTGCTTAGTGAACGCAACGCCACCTTGCCGCTCTCCGCGTACGGCGCGACCGCCCAGCGCGCCAGGAAACCGATGCCGGTCCCGGCCGCTGCCAGTTCGATGATGCCTTCGGTCAGCATGATTTCCATGGTCCGTTCGGGCTCGACTCCGGACTTGTGCAGCACCGAGAGAAATGTGCTCTCCTCGCGGGGGGGATAGATGAGCACCGTTTCCGTGGTTAATTCTTTGGGAGAGATCTGGCTTTTTGCAGCTAATGGGTGCTTGGGCGACATTACCAGGACCAGTTCGTCCTCGAACATCGGCATCAAACGCAAGCTCGAATTGCGCGGTGGCGGTGTGCAGTTCAGAATCGCGACATCCAATTTGCCGTTCAGCAAGGCTTCGATGGGACGGTGGGTGTACTCGGCATCGATACTGACTTCCACCTTGGGATAGCGCGCGTGAAATTTTTTCAACACCGGCGGGAGCCAATGATAGCAGGTGTAACACTCGGTGCTGATGCGGATGATTCCGCGCGTGCCTCCGTTTAGGCCGGCGATTTGTGACTCGGCCGTCCTTAGTTCTTCCAGCACCCGTTCCGCGGAGGCCAGAAGTTTCTCCCCCGCCGGAGTCAGCACCATTCTCTTACCCAGGCGGAGGAAGAGGGCCGTGCCCAGTTTTTCTTCTGCATCGCGCAATTGATGGCTTAGGGCGGATTGCGTCAGGTGCAGGCGCTTGCCGGCCTCGGTTACGCTGCCGGTCCGGGCCACGGCGGCCAGAAGGCGCAGGTGCCGGATTTCCAGCTTTACGTCCATCCCATGAGCATAGTTCATCTATCGAATGAAAACAAACAATAATTCTAATACCAGTCCCAAGTGCTCAAATCGCTTATGAGGTCTTGCAAAACAGTATGAGCGCAAGCTTCGGATGGCGGAGCCAATCGTGTTCCATCACATTGGCCCTGCCCCGGTCCGGCCGTTGAAGCAAATAACATATCTGGAGGGTTTATGAAAAGAATTACCGCAAACATAACGTCACTGGTGGTGGGTGTTTTGTTGTTCACTGCCGCGGGTTATGCACAGTTTATGCAACAAGTCATTCTCAAAGCGGAGGTCCCCTTTGAATTCAGCGTGGGGAACAAGACTTTTCCCGCCGGCGAGTATCGGGTCGTGCGGCTTGCACCCCACACCTTGGCCCTGCGCGATAGCCAGGAGCGGACGCTCGCTTCGTTCGTAACCGGGCCGGTAATGGCGCGGACGGCCCACGCAACGCCTACGCTTCGATTTGAGTCCGACGGAAACCGGCATGTGCTCAGCCAGGTTTGGCCGGGTGGTGTCACGACCGGCTACGAGGTGTCCATACCAAAGCGGGTGACGCTGCTGGCGCAGCAACCGCCTGCGAACACGGACGTACCCGCCGCCGCTTCGACTTCTTTGGGAAAGTAAACGAGGACATTATGAACAGCGAAATCGGAGAACAGCGCACGCCGCCGGTGGATTTACATGTGCAGGAAGTAATCCGCTCGGCGGAGCGTGAATTGTCGGCGTTATTGCAGCAACGCGCCGAGGTGATGAAGCGTATCGGCTCGATCAAGCAGACGCTGGCGGGGCTGGCCAACATGTTCGGAGACTCGGTCCTCAATGAACGGTTGCTGGAGCTGCTTGACCGGAACACTGCGCGGCGGTCGGGGTTTACCCAGGCCTGCCGGGCGGTCCTGATGGAATCGCCTACGCACCTGTCGGCGCGCCAGGTTTGCGATCTGTTGCGGAAGAAGTTTCCCGGCAGCTTGGAGCGGCACAAGAAACCGTTTGCTTCGGTCACGACGGTGCTGGGTCGCTTGGTGGAGTATGACGAGGCGCGCACGTTTTTGACCGAAGAAGGGCGCAGGTGGCAATGGGTGGGAGGACCGAAGGACGGGAGTTTTCTGGGTCAGGCGCAGCCGGTTATGGGCTTTGTCAACCCGCGGAACACGGCCTGACCGCGTCCCTATAAATAATTGAATTCTAGCTGTTTAGCTGATTCTTGCGCGACTGGCGCGCCGCCGACCCTTGCGGCGCGCGGTTTTTGCGGTAAAATTCTCCGCGTTCATTGTCGGCATTTTGCAATTTGCTCTTTTCCCAGGTCATTCGCGGACCTTCCGCGCGGAGGATCGAGCTGTGAGTTTTGTGATTTGGAAAATTCTGCGGCTGCTGCCCAAACCAATTGTGTTTATCTTGGTGTTCTTTCTGCTCGGAGCGGTGGCCCGGGCGTAGATTTTTCGCCGCGAAATTGCAAAAGCGCTATGCGCTCGACGATTGAGCAGATGCCGAAGTTATTGCCACAATAGTGGCCGCCTACTTGGTTAATTTTGACCAGTGTGCGGCGCCGCTCAAATCCTTTGTATAGATTAGCTCCGTACCGTCCGTGCCAAGAAGCCGCTCAACCGGCCCTCCATGAAGGTAGGGGCCAACGGTGTTGCCGACCGGCGCCCAGGACCCGACACCCGTGCTATCGAAATCAAGCCTAAATATTCCGGACCGGGTCGGAGTGCTGACGCGGTCATGCAGACTCAGAAATACCTCGCCTGATTCTGTAAGCGCAAACCCGGTGATTCTCATCTCTTTTGGTGGGGGAAGAGCGGCGACTTTCGATACTTTAAGAGCGTTAGTTGCCAAGTTTAGTTGAATCCATTCATTGCTGACGGCATTGAAAAGACCGAGCTGCTTGGAAGTGCACCTCAAGGTGATTTCGCCTGGGTACCGTCCTTCTGGCAGCCTCCATCCTTTGGGGTCAAGACTAGATCGATCCAGCATCGCACCAAGTTGACCGCTGTCGAAACTGTAGTGCCGGAGCATACTTGTACCCTCGACTAGCTTCCCTTCCGCATCTCTGTCAAAACCATAGGTCCAAACCGTACCATCTTCTTCCAAACACAGGTAAATGGGGACAAACGGAGTCGTACGAACTAGTCGGCTGATATGATTGTCGTTGCCAATCAGTGCGATAAAATTGGCAACCACACCGGATTCACTTTCAGTCCCTCCAGAAAGTGCCACCCCTCCTACCTTGTTTATGGCAACATCATTAATACCAATGCTATAGGCATCCTTAAACCAAACAATAGCTTCACGAACTATCTGTCCATCCTGATCGTAGAGAACGATGCTGGGCTTGGTTGGACTCGCCTCATAGGAACCGTCAGTTCCATAAGTTATGAGGTAATTCTTGTCCCAATAGCGATACCAGGTTTGATCAAGCCCTCCGAGATGAGCGCGCCTGTGGGGCTGTGAGAGCATCCCGGGTACAGTAGTCTCCTGTTGGGCCATTAGAAGGTCGGCCAGAAAAATGGATATAACCAAGCTGAACACGAATCTTGCAGTTTTCATCACTAACCTCCTGGCACCTACTCTCAAATGAATTGTTAGGGATTGTCGCACTCTTGCGCGTCCAGACAACAATTTACTCCACAATAGGCCTCACCTGGATAGTAGTCTTCTATAAGGCCAACTAAACAAGGGGATCCTATCTTAAGTATCGCAACAAGAGGGCGTTACGCAACTTGCAGAGGCCTTACTACTAATATTGATGTTCAAATCATCCCGGACTTTACCCGGCGAAGGAACTCTTCCGCTGCAATGCGGGTACGGGTGGCGCGGGGACCGTCTTCTCCGTATTCGAGCAGGATTTCTTGCATGACGATATCGGCTGCATCGCGGGGCTTAAAGCCGCGTTTCACCAGGTTGTGGGCGCGGGTGATGAAATCTTCTTCTTCCACTAGTTCTGTGCGCAGACCGTAGTCCTGGCATTTGTGGGACTGGAATTTCGCGTTGGCCAGGCGGTCATAGGCGGCTTTGGCCTCCGGATCGCTCAAAAGGTCGGGGGTGTTCAACACCCAACTGCATTGCGAACAGGCCCAGCCTTGTGATGTGCCGGTTTCGACCCACTTGAGCCATCTCGCCATTTTGAGTGTACCGGGCTTGGGGAACTTACTTGCACGGCGGATCCGACCTCATCCGGCTTCAGGAAAATACAAACGCCCCTAGGCTAACTTTACCTGTAAATGAACCACGGAGAAACTGTATTCTGTTCGTAAAGGCGAACGAAAGAACCTGTTTCATAACTGCCCTTGGAGCAGCGGAGGAGCCAAAGCACACCTACGCTGATCTTGACCAAGTCGTAGGGCTGCCTGGGTAGTGGCTCAATTAACTTTTCTTTGCGAACTTTGGGGGTCCTTCCTTGGCGCTCTTTGCGGTCAAAGCCTTTGCTTTGGCGCTACAAGCTTCAAAGCCA
>CAZETZ010000053.1:0-18481 GCA_964514735.1 uncultured Acidobacteriaceae bacterium
CGCGGGAGACTGCGATCAGCGAGTAGACGCTTACGTCGTGGGCGATGCGGAAGCCTTCGCGGGTGGTGTTGATGAATTCTCCTTTCAGTTCTTCGGGGGGAGCGTAGGCTACGCTGTGCACCAGTACGTGCAGTTTGCCGTGTTTTTCTTTTAGTTTGGCAAACAGTTTGTCGATCTCTGCGTCGACTGAGACGTCGCACATGTGGCCTTCCGCGCCGGGGAGCGATTCGATTAAGTCTTTGGCTTCCTGTTCCAGACGCTCGTTTTGATAGGTGATGATCAGCTTGGCTCCGGCGGCGTGCAGTCCTTGGGCGATGGACCAGGCGATGGAACGCTTATTAGCTACGCCGAAGACTACCGCGGTGCGCCCTGCGAGGTTGGATGACATTGTGTCTCCTAATTTTGAACGGAAAAGGATATCAGAGGAAGCGAGCCAGAAGAATTGATTCCGGCGCCAATAGGCGCGACTATAAGAAGCTAGAGCAGTCGGGTGTTGCGCCATAAGCGCGTTGGTCGAGTCAGATAGGAAAATGGCTGGGCTGAAGAGACCGTGTCACAACTACTGAGGCGCGAGCATTAGTTAGCCGCAAAGCGGCGCAAGAATGCAGCCAAGCACGACCGGCCTAGCCCTGAAGGGGCGCAAGACACTCGTCCCGCCCACACAACAACCGTCCGCAACACTATTCTTCTTTCGCCCCTTCGGGGCTCGCTCAAATGGCCGTTGACCCGGGGTGAAGGCACGAAAAGGAAACGGCTGTCCTTCTCCCTGGGTTGCATTCTTGGGCGGCTTCGCGGCTACTTCGTTTTATCCCTAACGAGCCAATTGTTGCGAAACAGACTCTGAAGCCGCTGCGCTGATACGAACCGCAATAGGTATTTAATCTGCAGGGCTGGGTTGGGTGGCTGGCGCGGCTGCTTTCAGCGGCCAGCTTGAGGCCACGAATGCCAGTGCGTAGGCGATCCCTATGACGGCAAACCCGGCGGTCAAATTGTATTGGGCCACGACTCCAACAATCAGCCCGAGAATAATTTGCAGGGCGGTTCCCGCGCAGTAGAACGCATTTTGTACGCGTCCCATGAAATGTTGCGGCACCATTTCCATAATGCTGGTATTCATGGCGACTCCGCTGATGCCTCGTGCTGAGCCCATGATGCCGAAGAAAAGTACCGCGATGGCCAGCATCGGGGACAGTGGGGCAAGGCTTACACAGATCGCCAGAGCGCCCATAGCGATGGCAATTGAACGCCTGGCTCCCAGCCGCGCAATGACCTGCGAGGTGTAGAGCGTGCTTAGAAAAGCGCCTACGCCCCAGCCTCCATTCAACCAGCCATAGCCAGTGGCCCCGGCGTGAAACACCTTGTCGCTGAGCGGGCCGATTACAACGACTCCAGTCAACATGGCGCCGAGAAATAATGCCCAACTGGTCCCCAGCATGATGATGTTGGTGTTCCCGCGCAGGAAGCGAAGTCCCTCGCGCATCTCGCGAAAGAAACGTTCTACCGTGGTTTCCGCGCCGATTAAATCGGACTTTAATTCCGCCGGACGCGGGACGATGTGTTTTCCCTTGCGCACGGCCAGGTAGCAAAGGAATGAAACCACGTAAGTCGTCACATCGATCAGCAGCACGCCGCCCAGCCCGATGTGGTTGTAGACAAACCCAACAATCGCGCCCGCCATGAAGAAGCCGCCCTGAATGCCGGCCATCAGGAAGGTATTGGCGTGGACGAATTCTTCTCCCGGCGTCAGCTCCTGAATCAAAGCGGTGATGGTGGGCCAGAACATCCAGAAGCCGGCGGCCACCAGGGTGTTCATGGCATACACTTCCCAGACCTTGACCCTGTGGGTGAAGGCCAGTATCGCGACCACCAGAATAATGACGGCGCGGATGGCATCGAGCATCATGACCAGACGGCGGCGGTCTTCGCGGTCAATGATTACTCCGGTGAAGGGGAGCAGCAACATGGCGGGGAGCGTCTGCAAGACGGCAAACGTGCCCAGGGCCATTTCCGAGTGCGTAGATTGCAGGATATACCAGGCGACGGCGGTGGAATTCATGCCACTGCCGATCATGGAGACCATGTTGGCGGCGAAAACGTAACGCATCGCCGGTTTTTGCAGAATGGCGCGCACAGAATACTGTAACTGATCGGGATGGAGCGTGGTCAACCGGACGGGTCCTGACCATTGTCATTCCGAACGCGGCATCATCGCGTGAGGAATCTGCTGTTTCGCTGCCGGCAAGAGCAGATTCCCTTCGACTTCGCTCAGGGCAGGCTCTCCTCGTCGCTACGCTCCTCGTCGGAATGACAAATTATGGATTTTGTAGATGGTAAAGACGATGAGCAGAATCATTTCCGGTTCGATGGGGTGTTTGTAGCGCGGGAATGGATTTACCAGGTAGTAGGGAAGCGGATAGATGATCAACAGGCATGCAAACAGAAATGTGCCGCACTTCTTATCGCGCCATGCCCACCATAGGCCCGCGAATGCCAGGGTGCTGGCCAGAAAAAAGCTGAGGTGACGGGCCGGCAGAAAATTATGTCCGCCGATTTCCGCATTCTGTGGAGTCCCGATCCAGAAATAAAGTGCTCGCTTCCATGTAAAACTCACAAACCGCCCCGGATGTTCGCTGACAAATTGGCGAAACTGACGTTGCTTTTCCTCCATGAAGGAAAGTTCGCCCAGTTGTTGAAAGCGGAGCCTCGCCTCTGGGTCATTGCCAGGGTGCTCGCGGCGTGTCCACAAGCCATTGGAGTTTTCGTTATTGGCTACGTAGAGTTCCAGAGGCAAATTGTCCCGGACCAATACGAACTTGCCGAAGGCTGAATAGTTACGGGCCAGCCACGGGCTGATGATTGCCAGGGCCACCACGCCGCTCAAACCCATTCCGGTGAAGTAGCGGAGGCGCTGCGGTGAGCGATACAATAGCCACAAGAGAAAAAACGGAAGCATAGAAAGCAAGGCGGTGTTGGTGAGAGCAATGGTCCCCCATAGGAATCCAAACAAAATCCAGTTGCGTTTTCGTGGGGGACGGTCTGCGAGATGCAGCGTGAGCAACAATCCCAGGCTTAGCAGGAACGCGCTCAGACTGGCTTCCCATACGACCCGCACCGGCCAGTAAATGGCATAGGGGAAAACTGCCCATGTCCAGGCTGCTGCGCGGGCCATGCTTGTTCCGTAAATTTTTTCCCCGATTTTGCAGATGGTAATACAGGTCAGCGCGCCAAAAACGCTGTTGAATGCGAGAATGGCCCAGGCCGAAGCGGCGCTGTAAATTCCCAAGACCTTAAATATAGTCGCGAGAATATAAGGATAGATCGGTGGCGCCCAGGCGCTTGGGCCGGTGGGCAGATCGGTGGGAGAACTGAATCCCTGGCCCAGGGCCAGGGAGCGGGCGATGCGTCCCATCTCCCATCCGAACTGGAAGTGGTCTCCACGTGGGGTGATGCGGTAGGTGTGGCCCAGGGTGATCACTGCGAGGCGTAACCCGAGCGCGATGGCAAAAATGTAGGTGGGTGAGTGATGCCAGGGTTTACGGGTTACGGTGGAGGAAAGCGGCCCGTGCTGATTCTCCATTCGGCCCGACTATAGCATATAGAACGGCCTGGGTTTGGGAGGGGGACAACAGATTCCTCCGCGTTGTCCGCGACTTGATCGGAATGACAATTCTTTAGAGTGTTACCAAACCACTTGCGCGCACCCGCACTCTAGAGCTACGATTCGCCGCACAGAACATTTGGAGGCTGCTCTATGAGAGTCAGTCACTGGCTAGTCTGTTTGGCCGTGGCATTTCCTTCGCTGCTTCAAGCCCAGATAGACAAGATCGTAATCCCCGCAGGCACTCCGGAAGACCAGGCATTGCAGGAAATCTCCAAGGAATCCGACGCGCAGAAAAAGTTGCCGATGTATGAGGACTTTTTGCAGAAGTTTGCTTCAAATTCTGCCGCGGTCGCGTATGGCAACTGGCAGATCTCGCAGTATTACGACGGCACGGGTGACACGCAGAAGGCGATTGAGTATGGCGATAAGGCCCTGGCCGGTTCTCCCACCAACCTCGATATTCTGGTGTCCCAGGTGAATCTTCTACAGAAAATCAAGGACCGCGCCAAGATTGTGCAATATGCCACGCGGGGCGGGGAGCTGTTCAACTCGCTCAACAAGCAGCCGCGACCGGAAGGAATGACTGACGCCGACTTCGCGGCGCGTGTGGAATCGGACAAGACGGCGGCACGGAGTTCGTATGAATTCCTGGAGGCGTCCGCGTACAACGCCATCGTGGATGAAAACGACGCGAAAACGCGCATGAGTTATATCGAGCAATTCACGCCCGCTTTCCCTGACTCGCGGTTTGGGGATGGAATCACGTCCTATGCCATGGCGGCATTGTCGGATTTGAAGGACATGAACCGGCTGGTGGCCTATGGGGAAAAGACTTTGGCGACCAATCCCAATCACCTGCCGACCCTGTTACTGCTGGCGGGCGCATACGTGGACGATCCCAAGCCGGGAAGTCTGGCAAAAGCCGTCACCTATGCGCAAAGAACGCTTGTTGCCGCCAAACCTGACGCGCCGGACTCGGACAACACCCGCAAACTTTCCGCAGGCTTGGCGCATTCAACCCTGGGCTATGCGTATCTTAAACAGGACAAGGCTACGGCCGCCGCGCCGGAATTAAAATCCGCGGTGGGATTGCTTCGCGGGCTGGATGATCAGCAATTTGCCATTGCCGCCTATCGCCTGGGTTTTGCTTACGGCAAGCTGAATCGCATGGCCGAAGCGCGGGAGATCTTGCAGGAGGCGGTAAAAATCCAGGGACCGGTGCAGCAGATGTCCAAGGATTTACTGGCTAAGGTGGGCGCGGGGAGAGCTACAAGATAACTCAGTGCTTCACTAATTCTTCCGACAGCAGGTGGGCCTTGAAGGCAAGGTTGTTGGCGCCCTGTATGTCTCCCGCGGCAGTCGCGTGTTTCGATTGCTGCATGTAATTTCGGATTTGCTTGACCATGTCCTGCTGGTTCGGATTGAGGTCCTTTTCGGAAATTTTCTGTAAATTCGAAGCAGTCGCGCTCAATAGAGAATTGGTTTCCTTTTGCTGTTGAGGCGCTTGTTGGACCGTGGTCCCGGAAGAAATCTGTCCTTGGGAATCTGACCTTCCTCCATTGTGCACTACGACAATGCTGTTGGTTTTCGAATGCGCATGCCGCTTGGCAGGTTTCCTGGCGGCCAATGGCTTGTCGGTAGTTTTTTTGGGCGCGGCGGGCGTGGGCTTTGCACTTTCTGGTTTTAACTGTGCAGCTGGTGCTTGCGGAGCACTGGAGTTCTCTGCTGGGCCAGCGCTGGCTTCTGGCTGCTTGGCGGCCGGTTCGTGGTTGTCCGGCTGGGCTGCGTTTTGCGGCGGCGTCTGGTCTGATGGCTTCTCTGCTGGGGACTGTTCCTGGGAAGAAAACAGCAACATTGAAGCCTGAATCCCAGGCGGCTGGGGACTTGCCAACATCAGTAAGAGTCCAATTGTTGTGGCCAGAGTCATTTCTAAATTAGATGCTTGCTTAAAGTTTGGAGTCAGCCGGCGCAAAGCCCGGCATCACATCGTCTTCTTTCACTCCGTTGGCCGACGCTCGGACCTCCGCCAGCGGCAGGCGCAGGCGGAACGTCGTGCCTTTGCCGTCCTGCGATTCGAATTCCACGGAGCCGTAATGCCACTGCATGATCTGGTAAGTCTGCGCCAAGCCGATTCCGCTGCCACCCGGTTTGGTAGTGAAGTAGAGCTCAAAGATTTTTTCCTGCAAATCACTGGGAATGCCTTTGCCTTCATCGCGGATCTCGGTCACGATCATGGTTTCTTCCCGGCGGGCGTTGAGCCAGAGGTTGCCTCCCTGGGACATGGCCTGTACCCCGTTCAGGACCACGTTCAAAATCGCCTGCTTCATAAAATCGGAATCAGCGGTCACGGGAAGCGGTTCTTCCGTCAGATCGTTGTGCAGGGTCACACCATGTTGTTCGGCATCGGGCGCAGCCAGTTGCACTACGTCTTCCAGGACGTGCTTGAGATCGAGCTGTTCCAGATGAAGGTCCCGCGGGCGGGTGAAGTCCACCAGGATCTGCACCACGCGGTCGAGGCGGTGAATCTCGCTGTCAATGATGTCCATGTGACGGCGGGTGTCGGGGTCCGATTGCTGCAATTTGTTTTGCAGGAGCTGAAGGTGCAGCACGATGGCGTTGATGGGATTTTTGACCTCGTGGGCCACGCCCCGGGTCAGGCGCCCGCTGGCGGAGAGACGGCGCGAGGTCTCGATTTCGTTTTCGATGCGGCGGACCGATTCGGTATCGTGCATGGTCAGCAAGGCGCCGATCTGGGTACCGCCCTCATGAATGAAGTCGAGCGCCACTTGTATGGATTTCCCGCCGCTAGTCTCGATTTCCCGCTGCCCGAAGGCGCGGCGAAGTTGAAAGCCCTCGAGCACCAGCGCCCCTAATGGGGTGCTGGGTGAAAAAATCTCTTTTGCGGTCTTGCCCAGTAGCGACTGCCGGGGAATGCCGAGGAACCGTTCCACCGATGCGCTGACCAGGACCACGCGGGAATCGCGGGTGAACAGCATCAAGCCGTCCTGGAGATTGGCCATGATCTGGTCCACGTTGTCTTTCAGCGCGGAAAAAATTTCCTTGGTATCGCGCATTTGGCGGCCCAGGTGCGCGATCTTCAGAGTGACCAATCCGTATTCGTCGCTGGGATGCTCGCTTTCGGCGGCGGCCACGACCTCCCCTGAATTCATGCTGTCCAGCCGTTTGCTGATTTCCTCCAGCGGCCCGAGGGCCAGGCGTGACAGGGAAGCGGCGAGGACCAGCGCCAGCAGGACGGCTACGCTGCAATAAACCGCCGCCTTTTGCAGTAAAGGCGTGATTTCGTTTTTCAGGAAGACGGTCGAGATGCCTACGCGAATGCTGCCAAACTGCGTGCCACTGAGGGTCAGCGGGGTCTCGACGTCGTAGACCATAGGTTCGCGGTAGATCATGCGCAACTGGCGGCGGAAGCGCGCGTCCTGGACCAGTTGAAGCGAAGGCCGGGGTGCGATGATTTTTCCCACCAGATCTCGATTGCTGTGCAGGATGGCCTTGCCGCTGGAGTCGATAATGGCCGCGTCGTACACGGTCGGCCAGCTTCTTACGACGGACGACAGGATCACGTTCAGGTCGCGATCGGTGCCGAGGTAGTAGGCCAGGTCGCGGTTCACCGCGGCGGGGTTGTTGATGTCCACCTTGGTGCTGCTGAGGTCGGGGGCGGCATTATCCACGATGTACAGGAGTTGCGAGGTCAGCTGCGAGACCGTGGCGTTGGCCTCGATAATCAACTGGCGCAGCATTTGCGAGATGTAGATGACCGACAGCCCGACGGCGAGCGCCGCAACCATTAAGGTAATGGAGAGTACGAGTTTGGTTCGGCGGCGCATCTACTCCCACGGTCCAGGCCGATTAGACCTCTTCTTTTTCTGCCGGCAGCTCGGCGGTGGCGCTGCCGTATTCCTTCAACTTGTTGTGCAGCGTCTTCAGGCTGATTGCCAGTATTTCCGCGGCGCGGGTTTTGTTGTTGCCGGTGGCCTCAAGCGTTTTGAGGATCAGCAATTTTTCGGCTTCTTCGACGGTGGTGCCCACTCCCAAGCGGACCGCATCCGGATCGTCGGCGGAAGTGCGCAGAGGCGTTTGGCCAAAGCCGGGCGGCAGGTGCTTGGTTTCAACGACTGCGCTTTCGCAGACGATGACCGCGCGCTCCAACGTGTTCCTCAGTTCGCGAACGTTGCCGGGCCAGGAATAGTTCTTGAACTGATTGAGGACGGCTTCACTGACGGTGGCGACCTTGCGTCCATGCTTGGTGCTCATTTCGTTCAGCAGGGACTGGACCAGGTCCGGGATATCGTCTCGATGTTCGCGCAGCGGCGGCATGTGGATATTGAAAACGTTGAGGCGATAATAGAGGTCGTTGCGCAGTTCCCCACGCGCCACCGCTTCCTCAGGGACCTTGTTGGTGGCCGCGAGGACCCGGACATCCACTGTGGTTTCTACTTTGCTTCCCAGGCGACGAAGCTTGCGATCTTCTAAAACACGCAGCAATTTGGCTTGCGTGGCGACCGGCATTTCTCCAATTTCGTCCAGCAGCAAGGTACCGCCCTCCGCCAGTTCGAAGCAGCCGGTGCGACGCTCCAGGGCCCCGGTGAACGCGCCTTTTTCGTGGCCGAAAATTTCGCTTTCGATCAGGGTCTCGGGAATGGCGGCACAATTGATGGGCACAAACGGCTTGGGGCGCCGCGGGCTTAATTCATGAATGGTGCGCGCCACCATTTCTTTACCGGTCCCGCTGGCGCCAGTAATTAAGACGGACGCGGTGCTGGGCGCCACCATTTCGATCAGGCGGAAAATCTCCTGCATCTTTTTCGATGAGCCCACCAGGCTTCCTAGAGATCCGGCATCACGCAGTTTGCGGCGGGTGACTTCGAGTTCGGCGCGAGCGCCCAGCAGCGCCGACGCGTTCTGCAAGATGGTCCGCAGCCGGCTGGTATCGATGGGTTTGGTGATGTAATCGTAGGCGCCCATGCGCATGGCCTGGACTGCGCTGTCAATGGTGCCTTGCGCCGTGACCACGATGACCGCGACCGTCTGGGCGGCATTGGCCAGTTTTTCCAGGAGCTCGAGTCCGCCCATGCGGGGCATTTTCATGTCAGTCAGGACGATGGATGGGGAGAACACCGCCACTCGATCGAATCCCTCCGCGCCGTCACGGGCGGTATCCGTGCGGTAGCCCCAGGAAGAGATCAGTTCCGCCAACCCGGTACGCTCGTTATCTTCGTCTTCAACGATCAGGACTTTTTCTTGACTCATAGGAACTAAGACGTAAGCCATTATTGAGGGCTTTACCAATCCCCGCAAGCCCGGTAGGACCTGACTGGAATCTGAGTTTCCGAAGCTACGCTCTCGAACCAGTTGGTGTCAATATGAGACGCGCGTGATTGGGTGAAACTTGGCGACTGAAGCCTTCTCCGATTAAACTAATGGGCGATTCGATTTGGTTCATCCGCATCGCAGTTACCACGCCGGCCCCCGACAATCTGTATCGAGCGTGGGATCCCAGGGAATTAGCGAAAGGTTCGTGGAGGATTCACATGTCACAGTGTCGCATTACATGGCGCGTACCAGTTGCGGCGGTTATGGTTGCTTTCGTCATCTTCTTGTCTGGCGCAGTGTCAGCGCAGGAGGTCCCGAAGACAGAATGGTTCGTTGGATACCAGTGGCTGAATCCGGGGGGGAAAGTTCCCGAACCGTTTCAGCCGTTCAATACGCCCGTGGGAGTCAAGCCCCCCAGCATGTCAAAAGGTCTGGGAACGAGCATCACCTACAATTTCAACAAGGTCTTTGGCCTGGAGGGAGACCTTGGCCAGAACTGGAGCGATTTCGGTTATGTCACCACATTTACAGGCGGGCCAAAACTGACCTGGCGCCAGGAAAATGTGAATCTGTTCATCCATGGCTTGGGGGGAGTGAACCGTTTTGTGGAAAACGGTCTCAGCCCCAGAAAGACGTTCGGCGCCATTGTCGGCGGCGGTATGGATCTGAGCGTAGTCAAAAGTCTGAGTATCCGCGTGTTTGAGGCGGACTATGTCTGGACGCGTCCCAATTTCGGCGACGTAGTTGTGTCCAACGATCCGCTACAGAAACCGAATTTGAATGGCGTGCGTTTGCGCTCGGGGCTGGTGTTCAACTTCGGCGGAGCGCCCGAACTTACTCCAACCGCAGCCTGCTCGGTACAGCCCAGTGAAGTGATGGTAGGTGAGCCGGTCACGGCCACGGTGAGCGCCAGCAACTTCGACCCCAAGCACTCGCTGACTTATAGCTGGTCCGGCACTGGCGGCAAAGTGACGGGGAAAGATACCACTGCCAGCATCGATACCAACGGTGTTGCCGGTGGCAGTTATGCGGTGACGGCACACGTTACCGATCTCAAAAAGAAAAAGAACGGGGAAGCAAGCTGCACCGCGAACTACACGGTGAAAGAGCCACCGAAGAATCCGCCGACCATGTCGCTCTCGGCGAGCCCGACTTCGGTGCAGGCAGGTACGCCAATTGGCCTGACCGCCAACTGCTCCAGCCCGGATAACGTTCCGGTCACAGTGGGTGGATGGACCGCGAGCGGCGGCAGTGTCTCCGGCTCTGGCAGCTCGGCGACTCTGAACACGACCGGCGCTGCGCCCGGGCCCATCACGGTCAGCGCTACCTGTACCGACTCGCGTGGGTTGACCTCTCCCGCAGCCACCACTCAGGTGGCGGTGGAGAATCCGCCACCACCGGTTGTGAACAAGGAACTGGAGGCGAGACTCGCGCTGCATAGTATTTACTTCCCGACAGCGCAGCCTACGGTCCAGAAGCCCGACGGAGGCCTGTTGGCGAGTCAAGCGCAAACGCTCACCGGGTTGGCCAAGGATTTCCAGGAATATCTCAAGGCCAAGCCGGACGCGCACCTGATCCTCGAAGGTCATGCCGACCGCCGGGGCAGCGTCGAATACAATGCGGCGCTCTCGCAACGGCGTGTTGACCGGACCAAGAGCTTCCTGGTTCAACACGGCGTTCCCGAGGACCACATTGAGACCAAGGCCCTCGGCAAACAACACAACCTGACCGACGCGGAAGTAAAAGCTTCGATCGCGGGGAACCCGACCATCACCGCCGAGGAGCGGAAGCGGATCCTCAGGAACGAAGTGGTCATCATTCTGGCGAGCAATCGCCGGGTAGATGTCACGCTCAGCACCACCGGTGAGTCGTCGGTCCGGCAATTCCCCTTCAACGCCGCGGATTCGTTGACCCTGATCGGCGGCCGTGAAAAACCCAAGGCCCCGGCGGCAAAGAAGCCTGCTGCGAAGAAGGCGCCGGCTAAGAAGAAAGAATAACGAGCAACCAGCAAGGAAATTGGGAGGATGCGGAAACGCATCCTCCCTTTATTTTGTTATTCAAATTAAAGGCGTTACGAAGGTTGCGCGAAAAGGCCAAATGGCATATACTTATGTATATGCCGAAGCGTCGGAGGGCCAATGACACGTAAGGCAAAAATCTTCATGAACAACCGAAGTCAAGCGGTACGCCTGCCAAAAGAGTTTCAGTTCAGTACCCAGGAAGTATTTATACGGAAAGAAGGAAGTGAAGTGGTGCTGTCTTCGCGACCTTTTGATTGGACTTTGTATCTGGCAGAGGGGCCGATCGCCTCAGCGAGTTTTATGGATGATGTGGAAGACCTCCTGGTGCAGGAACGTGAGCCGTAATGCCGCGTTACATGCTGGACACAGACACGTGTTCTTACATCATGAAGCGCTCAAATGACGCAGTGCTCAAGCGCCTGAGTACAGTTCCTGTGAGCGATGTTTGCATCTCGGTAATTACGAAGTCGGAACTTCTGTTCGGTGTCGAAGTTTCTCCGCGGCGGGAACAGGATGAAGCCGCGTTACGCAGCTTTCTGAATTACATCGAAGTCCTCGATTTTCCCGACCAAGCTTCTCTGTACTACGCCCATATTCGCGCTGACCTAAGGAAACTTGGCGCCATGATTGGCGCTAACGATTTATTTATCGCCGCTCACGCCCGCAGCCAGGGGTTGACGCTGGTTACCAACAACACGCGTGAGTTTGGCCGAGTATCGAGGTTGGTGATCGAAAATTGGACAATTGAACCGTGAGCTCCTATTACGCTGTCCGTTATGAAGCCAGAGCGGGAATTGACTGAAACAAGTTCCGATTCATAGCTCCGCTACCCGCTTTGCCAGTCGTCTCCTGCACTCGCGCTTCGTTCTTTAGCCACAATTGTTTACAATATGGTTTTGCCTGGCCCCGGTTGGGGCGACCTAGGGGCTCCCCGTAACTCCGGGGACGAGAACATTGTTGGAAAAGTCCAACCCAAAAAACGGTCACAGTTCGTTTGTGTACTGGCGTGTGGAAGGCACACTGCTGGAACTAACTACCGTCCGGCCCATTGCCTTTTTTACCACCAACGCCCAGAGTTTCCTGGGACGTACCTTGCGGCGTGGAGTGGTTTTGGCGCTGGCAGTATTGCGTCCGTTCCTATACTTATTGAACCGGGCTTTCGCTACCCGGGCGGTCCATGCGGTCCTGCGTGGAGTCAGCCGCGACCGGCTTGATCTGCTGGGCGAAGAGTTCTTCAAGTACAAATGGGAACCGCGCTTGGACCAGGAGCTGGTGGGCCGGCTCAAGTCACTGGTGGAGTCAGGGGCAAATGTGGTTTTGGTCAGCCATAGCCTGGACCATCAGGTCCGCCCCTTGGCCCGGTACCTGGGAGTGAAATGGATTGTGGCGAACCGGCTGGAGTTTCGCGACGGTTTCGCCACCGGGCGGTTGCAGGAGCCGGTCATTCGGCCTAAGCGGATGTTTGAACGCCTGCTGGGCGGCAAACCGAAGGTGAGCCGCGACCCCGAATTGTTGGTCCAAGATTTGGGGCTGCGCGAGGTCGCAGCTTTGGAGTCGGCGATTGTTCCGGCTGTGCGATGCCTTTCTCCGTCCAAACGGCCAATCGTCCATTTCGATTCGAACCACCGGGTGGGGTCGCTTTCCGTGCGCCGTGCCCTGGCTGGGAAGCACGTGATGCTGGTCGGGGTCACCGGGTTCATCGGCAAAGTGTGGCTGGTGAATACCCTGATGGATTTGCCGGAGATCGGGAAGATTTATTTGCTGATTCGCCGGCAGAAGTCGAACCCTGCCCTTCGTCGCTTCGAAAAGATGGTGGAGGAGTCTCCCGTCCTCGATCCGCTGTATGAGCGTTATGGCGCGGACCTGCCGCGCTTCTTGCAGGAGAAGGTGGAAGTTGTCGAGGGTGACCTGACCGCGCCCGGACTTGGGTTTGATTCCGAAACCCTGGGCTTCTTACAGCAAAAGTTGGATTTGGTAATAAACAGTTCGGGATTGACCGATTTCAATCCCGATCTGCGCGATGCCCTTCGCACCAACGTCGATGCGGCCGTGAACGTGGTTGAGTTCATACGGCAGTGCGATCACGCGGGCCTGGTGCATCTTTCCACCTGCTACGTGGCGGGCGCGCGCGATGGCCGGGTCAGCGAGAAGCTGCGCCCGAACTACACCCCGGTCGGCCTGCAGGGTTTCGATGCCGAACAGGAATGGCGCGGATTGCATGAACTGATCAAGACGGCCGAGAAAGACGCCGAAGGCCCGGTGGTCACTGCCGAGCTGACCCGGCAAGCGATGGACAAGGAACATGCCTCCAAAACCCTGCAAGGCGCGGCGCTCGAAAATCAGATTCGCAAAAACCGGATTCGCTGGCTGAAGACCAATCTGACGGATGCGGGGATGACGCGCGCCAAGGAACTGGGGTGGCCCAATACTTATACCCTAACCAAGAGTTTGGCGGAGTCGCTGATTTATAAGCACGGGGCGGGTTTGCCGATTGTTGTAATCCGGCCCGCGATCGTCGAGACATCCGTAGAGAAGCCATTTCGCGGGTGGAATGAGGGGATTAATACATCGGCGGCGTTGTCTTACCTGCTCGGGACCTATTTTCGCCAACTTCCTTCCAATGAGCATAAGCGGCTGGACATCATCCCGGTGGATTCGGTTTGCCAGGGCATCACTTTGATTGCGTCGGCTGTGATTGAACGGCGGCATGAGCCGATGTACCAGTTGGCTACGTCGGTTACCAATCCCTGCGATATGGGCCGCTGCATCGAGCTGACTTCGCTGGCGCACCGCAAGCATTACCGCGCGCAGGAAGGCATGGAGCACTGGCTGCGGCTGCGCTTCGATGCGATCCCGGTTTCCAAGGAACGCTACCGGCGCATGTCGGCGCCGGCACAGCGGGCGATCATTCAATCCATTCAAAAAATCATGTCTCCCTTGCCGCTGCGCAAGACGCCTTTGGCGAAAACCGAGCGCAGCCTGGAGCGGGTGGAGAAACTGGTCGAGTTGTTTGAACCTTTCATTCTGCTGAATGAGCATGACTTTGCCGCTGACAACGTGGAGAAACTTTCCTTCGCGCTGGCGCCGGAAGAGAAGAAAGATTTTGGTTACGACACCCTCGCGATTGACTGGTGGGAGTATTGGATCAATATCCACATTCCCGCCTTGCGTAAATGGACTTATCCTTTGATCGAGGGCAGGCCGCTGGAAGCGCGCCCGGCGCGCGAGTTCCAGATGGCGTCAGGAGCGACAGAAAACATGGCTGCCAAGAGCGGCACAAACGGAGCGACGTGGCGATATTCCTGACCGGGGCGACCGGATACATTGGCGCGCACATCGCCGCCAACTTGCTGGAAGGCTACAGAGACAATCTCAACCTGCTGGTGCGGGCCAAGGATGCTCATGAGGCCGAAGTGCGGCTGTGGCAGTCCATGCAGCTGCATTTTGATTTTCCCCGCTTTCATAATCATCTGCACGGCCGCATCAAAATTTTTCGTGGGGATTTGACCGCCCCCGGTTTCGGTCTGTCCGACAGCGATTATTCGCGCTTGGTGCAGTCTACGGATTCGGTCATTCACTGCGCGGCTTCCTTGAACCGAAAGTCCGAAAAAAGCTGCCTGAATGTGAATTTGCGCGGGACCCTGGAAGTGGTGCAAATGGCCATGCGTGCCCGCAACGATCACGGGTTGCGGCGCTTCAGCCATGTAAGTACAGTGGCAGTCGCCGGCATGCGCAGTAATGAAGTGGTCGTGGAAGATAAAGCGATCGAATGGGACCGTTCCGATTACGACCCGTATGCCCGCACCAAGAAATTTTGTGAGCATATGATCCGGCAGTTGCTGCGCGATACACCAAAAACGTTCTTTCGTCCCAGTATTGTGTTGGGGGACAGCCGCTATCCGCAGACCACCCAGTTCGATATGGTGAAGGCCTTTGTATTTCTGGCCGGCTTGCCGGCGCTGCCGTTCCGGCCCAATGACAGGATCGACATCGTGAATGTGGATTTTGTAGCCGATGCGATCGCCACGCTGCACCAAAAAGAAAATCCGCAACACGACACCTATCATCTTTCGTCAGGGACGGATTCCCAAACATTTCGTCAGTTGACGACCGCGCTGGCCGCTTCGCAAAACAAGAAAGGCCCGATCTTTATGCCGGGTTTGGAGCGGCCCTTTGGCGGGACAGTAAACTTCCTGGCGAACCGCAAAGGGAAGCTGGGCTATGGCGGTTCGCTGATGAAGGTGTTTATGCCGTATCTGGTGTGGAACACGGTGTTCGATAACACCCGGGTCACGACGGAACTGACCCGCAAACCGGTGCCGTTTTCCCAGTACAGCTTTCCGCTGCTCAAGTTCAGCCGGGAGAGCAATTTTTCTTACAAGTTCCAGGAGTGGCCGGCCGCGGTAGGAGGTTCAGCCGCATGATGGACATAGTTTTGGAGGCCTGGGTCAGCGGCCTGATTGAAGCGTCCAAAGCCAGTTGGGTGCTCGGCAAGGGCAAGCCCTGGCAACCGGGAGAGAAGCTGAAACTGTTGTTTGCCGGTTACAACGGTACGCGCAATACCGGTTCCGATGTGCGGGTGGAAGAAATGCTGCGGCAGGTCCGCCATATTCTGGGCGCGGACAAAGTTGACTTCAGCGTAATGTCGCAGAACTTCGATTTCTCCAAAGGCTATTTCAGCGGCACGCGGCAAGTACATCTGCCGGATATTTTCCCTCCGTTTCTCGCGAATGAAGTTCCTAGACATCATGGCGTAGTGGCCTGCGAAGGCTCGATGTTCAAAAGCAAATTTGCCAACGCGCTGACCACCATGATGATCGGCTCGCTAGGAATTGCGGCCGCGCAAAACAAGCTTTCGGTTGGTTACGGCGCCGAGGCCGGACACATGGACCCCCTGGTACGGAAAATGTGTGGCCGATACTGCCAAAATTCCTTTGTCATCACCCGCAACGAAGAGTCGCGCACGCTGCTGCGGGAGCTGAATGTCCCCACCGAGTTGGGGACCGACACAGCCTGGACATTCGAGCCTGAGCCCCCTGAATACGGCCGCAAGGTTCTTCGTGAGGCCGGGTGGGACGGAAGCTCGACTGTTCTTGTGGTTTGTCCGATCAACCCGTTTGAGTGGCCGGTAAAAGCCTCCATCGGAAAATTCTTTGTTCGCGCCCTGACCGGGGCCTACAAGGAGAATCATTACCGCTCGGTATATTTCCATAACTCCGGCGCTGCGGCTGACAGGGCATACAAACAATATCTGAACGCGATTGCCAATGCCGTGGATGCTTTCCGCAAGCAGCGAAAAGTTTTTGTGGTCATGGCGGCCATGGAACGGCTCGATGCCCGCCCCGCGCGGAAAATCTCCGAAAGACTGGGTGGAGTGCCTGTATTCACTTCCGACGACTACAACATGTATCAGTTGGTAAGCATTCTGCGGGCCTGTCACATGATGGCCTCGTCGCGCTATCACGGCATTGTGACGTCTATGCCAGGGCTGGTGCCCTCCTGCGGGATCACCATGGACGAGCGCATCCGCAACCTCATGCGCGAGCGTGGACATCAGGACTTGCTGATGAATGTGGACGATGCGGACCTCGGGCCCAAACTCCTAGGCGCATTGGAGAAGCTGTGCAAGGAAAGGGAAGCCGTCGCCAGCGGAATCGCCAAGACCGTAGTGCGCAACCTCAAGGTGATGGCCCGCATGGGTATTTACTTTGAAGAAGAAGTGCAGCGGCGCTATCCCGATTTCCCCACGCGCCAGGGCGAGTGGAATTGGGACGACTACTTGCCGCCTATGAACGCAGGCCTGCACCAGTTGGTGGAGGCCCATGCCTAGGCTTGCCCCCGCATGAATTTCCTGGGAAATATTTTCAAGCAGTTGGAATCGTTTCCGCAGACGCGCTTTCTGCAAGAGATGCCGGATGGCAGGCCCGCAGCCGTCACCGGCGGCGAACTGCTGGAAATGATCGGGCGCGCTCGCGCATTTATCGGTCAAAAAGGCCTGAAAAAAGGAGACCGCTGCGCGCTGTTGGCGCACAACAGCATCCGCTGGGTGGCAATGGACCTGGCTTTGATCGCGGAGGGCGTAATTGTGGTGCCGATGTACGCTCGCCAGGCCCCGGCGGAACTCGTTGCCATGATGAAGGACTGTTCGCCTGAATTGATTTGCTGCGGCGATGCGGAGTTGCGGAGCGCAATTACGCAAAACTGGACGGCCGCGCCTGCCCAGGTTCTATTCGATGAAATTTTTGCCACCGGCGCCGGGGCTGTGGGCAAGCCCCGCCTTGCGGACAACGATCCGGTAGCGATCATTTATACGTCGGGTACATCGGGAGAAGCCAAAGGCGTGGTCATCAATGCGTCCAATGTCAGTTTCATCCTTGGCCGCACCGCTGCCCGGCTCGATGTATTAATGAGCGCCTCGGATGGGCAGGAGCATGTGTACCACTACCTGCCTTTTTGTTTTTGCGCATCGTGGATTGCGTTGCTGAGCTATCTGTCCCGGCGCAGTTTGGTCACGCTGAATCTGGACCTGACCAAACTTGCGGCTGAAATGCGCGGCGCAACTCCGGATTATTTTCTCAATGTCCCTGCGCTGCTCGAACGTATGAGAAAAGCCGTGGACGAGCAGTTGTGGAAGACCGGTGGAATTGTGCTTGCGATCTACACCCGCGCCAAAGCTGCATGGATAAAAAAACAAGAAGGAAAATCGCGGGCCGCGGACGGCATTTGGCTTGCTTTGGCGAATACTTTGGTTTTTCCCGCCATCCGCCAAAAAATGCTGGGCCCGAAATTGAAGGCCCTCATCAGCGGCTCCGCTCCTCTGAATATTGAAACCCAGCATTATTTTATGATGCTGGGCATCCCCGTGTTACAGGTGTATGGCCTTACTGAGACCACCGGTATCTGTACCATGGACGAGCCGCGGCGGGTCATTCCAGGCCGGGTTGGGCCAGCGGTCAATGGACTGGAAATGAAATTGGGAGAAAATGATGAGATCATCGTCCGCGGGCCGAATGTTTTCGCGGGTTACTGGAACCGCCCGCAGGAAACCAACAAAGTTTTGCGCGATGGCTGGTTTCACACCGGAGATCAGGGGGAAGTAGATGGAGCAGGGAATTGGCGTATTGCCGGACGGATTAAGAACCTTATTATTCTCGGCTCCGGCCACAACATCGCGCCCGAACCGATTGAAGAGAAAGTATTGCAGCATCTACCCGGCGCGCAGCAGGTCGTGTTAGTGGGGAATGGGCGGGGATTTCTCTCGTCCCTCATTACTGGCAGCGTGACCCGGGAGCAGGCGCAGGCTGCGCTGGACACGGTAAATCCTGGACTTCCTCACTACAAACAGATTCGGGCTTTTTATCTTCAGCCGGAAGCTTTCTCCATTGAAAATGGAATGTTGACTGCCAACGGTAAGTTGAAGCGCGATGCGATTGCCGCCCGGTTCAAAAACGAAATTGAAGAGATGTATCGGGTGAAGCAGGCGTCATGAATACATTTCAGGGAAAAGCACTGTCATGGGAGTCGAAAG
>CAZETZ010000054.1:0-18421 GCA_964514735.1 uncultured Acidobacteriaceae bacterium
TTCGAGTTTGAATTTTCCACCGGCCGGCTGACCGACGACGGGCGCGTGTGCGGGGTCCGCTTGATCACCGAAAAAGGCGAGGAAGGGGCCATTGCAGCTTCCGCCGTGCTGCTGGCCACAGGGGGAGTCGGCCAGCTTTACCGCAACACCACCAATCCCCCGGTAGCCACCGGAGATGGCGTGGCCATGGCATTCCGCGCCGGGGCGGAAGCCCGCGATATGGAGTTCATCCAATTTCATCCCACCGCGCTTTATCTGAAAAACGCGCCGCGCTTCCTGCTGTCGGAAGCGTTGCGCGGAGAAGGCGCGTACCTGCGCAATGGCGAGTTGCTGCGCTTCATGCCCAAATATCACGAAATGGCTGAGCTGGCCCCGCGGGATGTGGTGGCCCGGGCCATCGTGCATGAACTGGAAGTCAGCCGCATGAAGGACCCTGTGGTCTACTTGGACCTCACCCATCTGGATGAAGCCCACGTGCGGTCCCGTTTCCCCCGGATCCATTCAACCTGCCTGCGATTTAACATTGATATTGCCACCGATCTTATTCCCATCCGGCCAGCGGCGCATTACTCGATGGGCGGTGTCGGCACGGACCTGGACGCGCGGACTTCCGTGGCCGGTCTTTACGCCGCAGGCGAAGTCGCTTGCACTGGAGTACATGGCGCCAATCGGCTGGCCAGCAACTCACTGCTGGAAGGACTGGTCTTCGGCGCCCGCGCCGGCAAGAAGATGCGCGACGAATTGCGCAAAGGCCCGGCCCGGAATCAGGCTGCTCCCCGAGGGGCATACTCCAACGGGCCGGTCGAGAGCGCACACGAAGAAATTGTCCGCGAGATCCAGGACTTGATGTGGCGGGACGTTGGAATCGTTCGCACCGCGCAAGGGATGAAGCGGGCGATTGAACAATTGACCCAACTGGCCCCGAAGGTTTCCCATCCTCACACCCGGCGCGCCTGGGAAGCGCAGAATCTCCAAAGTGTTGGATTGCTGGTCGCCCGGGCCGCGCTGGCCCGCCAGGAGAGCCGGGGCGCGCACTACCGGACCGACTTTCCCGCGCACGATGACGCAAAGTTTCTGAAGCACTCTTTGATCAGCGCCGAGTCCGTGCGATTTGCGTAAAAGCAACGCACGTAGCGCCGCGCTATTTCCCGCTATGCCGCGTTCTTGGCGGGATGAATGACTGACGCCAGCACCGACAGCAGCAGAATTCCCCCAACCACGGCCAAAGCGTAGTGGGTCGGGATCTCAAAATAGTGGGCCGCGAGCATCTTCAGCCCAATAAAGCTCAACACCAGCGCTAATCCATAGTGTAGATAGCGGAACATCTCCATCAGCCCGGCCAGCGCAAAGTACATCGAGCGCAGTCCCATGATGGCAAACACGTTTGAGGTGTAAACAATAAATGCGTTGAGAGTAATGGCCAGGATCGCGGGGATGGAATCCACCGCAAAGGCCACATCGGTGGTTTCAACCACGATTAAGACCACAAACAGCGGGGTGGCATAAAGTCCTGGACGACGTACGAAGAATTTTCCACCTTCGTAGTCCTTGGTCACCGGCACCAGCTTGCGGACAATTTTCAGCACCGGATTGTGCTCAGGATGAATCTCCGACTCTTCCTGAAAGAACAACTTCACCCCGCTGAATACCAGTAGCCCGCCGAACAGGTAAGTGACCCACGCAAATCTTCTGATCAGCCCCACGCCCAGCAGAATGAACAGCGCGCGCATGATGAGCGCGCCCAGGATTCCCCAGAACAGCACGCGGTGCTGGTGGGTGGGAGATACCTTGAAGAAACGAAAGATCAGCAAGAACACGAAAAGATTGTCGACGCTTAACGAGAGTTCAATGACATAACCGGTAACAAACTCCAGGGCCGGCTTGTGGCCGTGCCAGAAAAATACCACCACCGCGAAAGCCCCTGCCATTGCGATCCAGGCCACGCTCCAGAGCACGGCTTCCCGGACTTTTATCTCGTGGCCGCCACGATGGAAGACCCCGAGGTCGAAAACCAGCATGACCAGCACGAACACATTGAAAAGAATCCAGAAAACCGGTTGGTTCAATCGGGACCTCAGGCCATTCGTCTGTCACAGGTTAGCCAATAGCATCTTAAACGCTCAGTTGCTTCCAGGCGGGAGTAGAGTATCCTCGGCCGCGACAGAATCTGTATCGGTTACCGGCCATGCGCCTATATTATTCATTTTAAAATAGATACGCCCCGGTAAGAGGCCGCGGATACAACCCAATTGGTGGGAACCTTCACCCGGCTCGTAGCGTATCTTTAAACTGTCAGGAGCGAACTATGCGGAAACCGGCATTGTTTTTGGCGGCCCTTGCCACACTTCCTTTCTTAGCTGCTACTGGTACAGCGCAAAAGAAGAATCGCCCTTCCAAACCAACGCAGGATTCGGTTGTGATCACTTTTAAGGACGGTCACAGCCAAAGTTTCCCGCTGGCGGAGGTGGACCGGATTGAGTTTGCAACGGCAAACAGCGACGCCGCCAACACAAGTCCCGGACATTTTCTCGGGCGATGGAAGGTGGGCGACGGCATGGGCGGAACTTTCATCATTACCCTCAAGCGTGACGGCCAGGCCTCAAAGACTTTCGGCAGCAGTCATGGCACCTGGGTGGTTGTGGGGGACGAAGCACGCATCAGTTGGGAGGACGGCTGGAAGGATGTCATTCGCAAGGCGGGAAACCACTTTGAAAAGGTGGCCTATCGTCCGGGAAGGGCTTTTTCCGACGATCCGGACCATATCGCGGAAGCCAGCAGCATGGATCCGATTTAATGATGTCCTTATCTGGCGTCGAGCAGCCGTACTGTCTCCAGCACGACACTGCCCACAATCTGCAAACTGTTGGGACTCAGTTTGTCGATGGTGTCCTGCGGCGTGTGGTGAAAGACGTTGTTGTAGCCGTAATCGAGATCGATCAAATCCGCGCACGGGACGCCGCGCTCAACAAAGGGGATGTGATCATCCCCCAACCCGCCGATTGTCTTGTCGAAGAAATGGGATTGATACCCCAGCCGGGTTGCGGCTTGCAGAACCAAATCCTCCAGCCACGCGGTGGAGCGCTCATCGCGTTCGACGTCCAAATCGGCATCGCCAATCATGTCGGTCAGCAGGAACGCCTTGATCTTCTTTAGCGTTCCGTCTTTTTGCCACTTCTCGGCTAAATGACGGGTACCATACACGCTGTCGGTGTCGGTCCACTGTTTGATCGCTTCCTCTCCGTCGGTCCACACCAGCCAGACGCTGTAGCCCTCGCGTTTTTTTTCGCGCAACTGGTTGGCTAATTCAAGCAGTAATGCGGTCGTAGAACCACCGTCATTGGCCCCGATGTAGCCCGTACCCAGCAAGGGATAATTTGTGTCGTAATGTCCGGCGATCACGATGATTCCCTCCCGCGTGCCGGGATATTTGGCAATGATGTTGCGCACGGGAAGCTTCCCCGCGGGAGTGTCCGCAGTGAAGGCGTCGTCTTCCACCTCATCCCCCTTGAGATGCGACGTAATGTAAGCCTCAAGCTTCTTGTGATTGGCGCTGCCGATGGGGCGCTCGCCGAAAGCGATGGTTTCCTTCACGTACTTCCATGCGCGCGCTGAGTTGATCGATGGCGGCGGGCCAGAGTCCGCGGGAGCGGAAGTGTCGGTTGGCGTGACGGAAGCTGCCCCGGACGGCGAAGCTTGCGCGGTCTGCTGATGAGTACAGGCGGCGAGCAGCAATGCGGCGCCCAGCATGGAGAGAAATTTCACCGTTCCATACATCCGGGCCCGGATTCCGATCCAGGCAGCCACGTCATTCATCACTGGTTCTTTCGCGCCTGACGGGCCTTGCGCTGCCGCGGATGCACGAACCAGGCGATGCCGATGCTGAGGACGTACAGAACCACCATGGGCGCGGCGAAGATACACATGTTCAGAATGTCGGTGGTGGGCGTGACAATCGCCGCGATGGTGAAAATACCCAAAATCGAGTAGCGGAGATTGCGCCACATCCAGCCCGCCGTAACTACTCCCATCAGGGCCAGGAAGAAGACAAGAATGGGAAGCTCGAAAATCACGCCCAACCCCAGAATGATCGTCAGGAATAAATCGGTGTACTCTCCGATGGTGATCATGGGTTGGAACTGTTCCCCGTACTTGATGAGAAAATCCAGCGCCTGGGGATACACGATGTAATAGCCAAAGATGGCGCCGGCCACGAACAGCAGGATGGTCGAGGCCATGAACGGCATCACATAACGTTTTTCATTGCGGTAGAGGCCGGGAGAGATGAACATCCAGACCTGATACAACACGAACGGCGAAGCTACGAAAACACCCGCCATCATCCCGATCTTCAGGTACAGATTGAATGGTTCGGTTGGGCTTAAGAAAACCAGCTTCTCCGGAAGATTATGGTTGTGCAGGACCTGAATGATGGGCCGCTGCATCAATGCGTAAACTCGCTCGGCATATCCCCAACAGGCAAAAAATCCGACGGCCACCGCAACGATGGAATAGATGATCCTGCGGCGCAGTTCCTCGAGGTGTTCCAGGAAACTCATTGCCGGCAGGAAACGCTGTTCCTGCTCGTCCGGAGGGAGATCGGCTGCAACCATTTCAGGCATCGTGGGCCTGGGACGGAAATTCCGTGGCGCCGCTTTCGGCGGGCAATGATCCGGCGGCTACCGAACCCATGGGGGCCGGCGCGGGTGGCAGGACCGTCGGGTTACGTTCCTCCACATCGATCTTGTTGATCTCGGACTGGATCTGCGATTTGAATTCGTCGGAGGCCCGCTTGAATTCGGCCAGAGCCCGCCCTACCTGGCGGCCGATTTCCGGAAGTTTCTTGGGCCCAAAAATAAGCAGCGCCAAAACTCCCAGAAACACCATTTCCGAGAAACCAAGGTTCATAGGTTCATCATACTGCGGCGCGATGAGTCTCGCAAAGGGTAGAGCGGACACTCCTGTCCGCTGTGCTGGCAGCGCCCACAATTGTTGAGGATTAGGAGCGACTTGTTCCAGTACTTTTGGAATGCTTTTGTAGAGCGGACATGGAGTGTCCGCTCTACTGCCCAAAGACAGAAACTTTGGCCCTCATGACCGCATCATAACTCTAGGTTTCATGAGGTGATTACCAGCCTCTCCAAGCTGGTTACCGACGGCCCTCGAAAGGTAATTTGAGGGGCTTGAGAGGGGTGTTATACTTCGTAAAAGTTGTGTCCTGGGGTGGGTCTATCCTATACCCGGAAAAGGAACTTAACCGATGCCCCGTAGTTCTCGCCGTGCCCTCATCACAGTCGTGCTGTTTTTGACCGTTTGCGGATATTTGGGCCTGCTGTTCGCGCAGCGCACCCCAACCACGGCGGCGTCCAATGGCGATGCCGATGTCCGCGACAGCCTGAGCCAGTTTGCCGAAGTCTACAAGGTGGTGGAGGAGAACTACGCCGAGCCGGTCAATCCTGACAAGGCGATTTATAACGGCGCCATTCCGGGCATGTTGCACGTGCTCGACCCGCACTCGAATTTTTTTGATCCCAAATCGTACTCCTTGCTGAAGGAAGATCAGCGCGGCAAGTATTACGGCGTTGGAATGACGGTCGGCCCGCGTAACAACAAGGTCATCGTCATTGCTCCGTTCGTGGGAACGCCGGCCTATCGCGCGGGCATCCGTCCTGGCGATATCATCATCGCAGTGGACGGCAAGCCGACCGATGGCATGACCACCGGCGATGTTGCCGACCTGCTCAAAGGCCCCAAGGGGACCACCGTTCACATCACCGTCCTGCGGGAAGGCGCGGAGAAGCCGATTGAATTTGCGGTGGTGCGCGATGAGATTCCCCGTTACAGCGTGGACCTGCATTTCATGATCCGCCCGGGCATCGGCTATATGCACGTCTCCGGTTTTAACGAGACCACAGAACACGAAGTGGCCGCCGCCCTCGATGAAATGGGAGACTTGAAAGGATTAATTCTCGACCTTCGCCAGAACCCCGGCGGGTTGTTGAGCGAGGGAGTCGGCGTCGCGGACAAGTTCCTGCGCAAAGGCCAGATCATTGTTTCGCACCATGGACGCAGTTCCTCTGAAAAGCGCTACGTGGCCACCCACGGCAACGGCGGGAAAGAGTATCCACTGGTAGTGTTGGTCAACCGTGGAACGGCATCGGCCGCCGAAATTGTTTCGGGAGCGATCCAAGACCACGATCGTGGCTTGATCGTCGGGGAAACCACTTTCGGCAAGGGTTTGGTGCAAACTGTATATCCGCTGTCGGAGAACACCGGATTGGCGTTGACCACCGCCAAGTACTACACCCCGAGCGGCCGCCTGATTCAGCGTGATTACTCCAATATCTCTCTCTACGACTACTATTACAACCGGGACAAGATTGACCAGACCGCCGACCGCGAAGTGAAACTCACGGACAGCGGACGCACGGTGTATGGGGGCGGCGGCATTACGCCCGACGTCAAGATTGATCCGGCAAAGAGCAACAAGTTCCAGGACTCGATGCTGCAGCACTATGTGTTCTTCAATTTTGCCAAGCGCTATGTGATCACGCACCATCCGTCCGAAGATAAATTTGAAGTGGACGATACCATGCTCGGCGACTTCCGTAAGTTCCTGGACGAAGAAAAAGTCCAATACTCGGAAGCCGACATGCTGGAGAACAACGACTGGGTGCGCGCGAATATTAAGAGCGAGATCTTCGTGGATGCCTTCGGACAGCAGGAAGGCTTGAAAGTGCGCGCGGAAACCGACCCTCAGGTGGTAAAAGCGCTGGAGCTTCTGCCCCAGGCAAAACAGTTGGCCGAGAGCGCGCGGAAAGTCATCGCGGAGCGGACTGGGCATCCTACTTTGAGCCAGTAAGTCAAAAGCTTTACCACAGAGGACACAGAGTTGCGCTGAGGAATCACGGAGTTTCTGTTTAACCCTGTGTCCGCTGTGATCAAGGCATTTGACTTTTTCAGAATCTAAACAACTGCCGCTCATACACTTACTGAGCGTATGCCTGTCGCCAATTTACCTGTCCGGCGCGGTCATTTCTCCCCTACAATTTGTGCTGGAACATGATTAAAATCTGGGTGTTGGCAGCGGTGTTTTCCCTGATCGCAGGGTGGACCGACTGGCGCTCGCGGCGGATACCCAATTGGCTCACAGTTCCGGGCTTGGCCATTGGCATGACCGCCAATTCCATTGTCTGGGGTTGGCCTGGGGCCAAGGCCGCCATGTTGGGGGCCGGCCTGGGATTGTTGCTGCTTCTGCCTTTGGTGGCGATTCGAAGTCTGGGCGCGGGAGACTGGAAACTAGTTGGCGCGCTGGGAGGTTTTGTTGGGCCGCGGCGGCTTCTGCTGGTGTTGCTGGGAACGATTCTGGTGAATGGCATGATCGCGTTAGGTGTGATCATCTGGAAGCGACGCATCGGACAGACCTTGCGCAACCTGATCTCACTGGCGGGTTCCCTGCTGACCTTTCACATGCCCGGCCCGGAAGTTTCACTTGACCATCCGGAGTCGCTGAAGATTCCCTTTGGAGTTGGGGTTGCGGCTACCGTCGTGGCTTGCGCGGTGAGCGTGGTGTGGAGGCCTTTGTGAAGCCAGGCACTTTAAGGCGATTGCGGTCCTTGGTTGCGCGCGATCAAGGCGCGCAGATTGCGGATTTCGCCGCGGTTCTGCCGATGCTGATCATGATGATTTTCGGCATTCTCTGGTTTGGCAGGGCCTTCAATATTTATACAACTCTGAACCATGCCGCGCGCGCAGCCGCGGAAGCGGCGGCGGTGCCGTCCTGCGTGAGTTGCGGCAATGGGTTTTCCAGCGATACCACCATCCAAGACAACGTAGTAAACCCGATTCTCGCGGCATCCCATCTGGACCCGGCCCAGGTACAAAACTTCAGCGTGCAACGGGATGTGGTCATGAATCCGAATTCCGGCTCGGATGTGTTGGGGGCCACCGTCACCATGGCCTATCCCTATAACTTCAAGTTGAATGGGCTCACCTGCTGTCCCCCCGTTCTGACTCCGCTTACTTTGGGAGTAACGATCAATGCCCAAGCCCAGGCGCGAGAGGAAAACTGATGGCGGGCCGGCTGATCTCCACGATTGCGCGTCTTCCGCTACCCGGAACGGAAGGCACGGAGATCATCGAATTTGCGGTTTCATTGCCGCTGCTTGTGGTCCTGGTCGTCGGAATCTACGATTTCGGAACCGCGTTTACGCTCAAACACAAACTGAATGGCGCGGTTCGCGAGGGGGCGCGAATTGCGGCAGGCCAAAAACATCCTCCCGACCCTACGGCGGACGGCGGATGCGGCGCGCCCACCTCGATCTGTGTCGTGCGCGATGTGGTGGACAGTAGCTTGACTGCCAGCGGTGTAAATGACTGTGGCTTGGGCGTTGCCACGGGATCGAGCAGCGGCACGATGACTTGGACATTTGGGGGAAGTTGCAGCGGACTGAGTCTCAAGATCGAGCGTGGAATTCTAAACCCGAACACGGGGACCCTGCCATCACCGTTCGATACGGCGCCTTACACCGTGGAAAATACAAAAATCACGTTGATCTATCCGTACCAATGGCAATTTAACCGGGCATTCACGCTTTTGGATCGTAGCGCAAATTATTTGAGCTCGACGATTACAGTCTCCGCAACCATGCAGAATATGGATTAGGAGCGCACAAAATGCGTTTCACTCGTAGTTCTTGGAAAAAAAACGAGCAGGGAGTCACCATCGTGATTGTCGGCCTTGCGCTATTGGCCCTGGTGGCCATGGCGGCGCTGGCAATCGATGTGGCCAGCCTCTACGAGGCGCGGGGTGAAGCGCAGCGGGCTGCCGATGCAGCGGCATTGGCGGGCGCCAAAATGTTTGTCAGCTCGGGCTACACCTCCAATCCCGGCAACTGGAGCCAATCTGTTATTTGCCAAGCCGGCGGCGCGGGTGGAACGGGAGCGGTGAATGTGCAAGCGGACCTGGCCGCAAAAGCCAATTTTATTGCGGGACAGCCAGCTTTGATCCGGGCCATCAGCTGTGATTACAACGACCCTAACGACAATACCAATCCACGCGTCACCGTAACCGTGGCCGCGGCCAATACCTCGTTTTTCTTCGCGAAGATTTTTGGGGCGCAGAACGCGGGCGTGGTCGCAACCGCCACCGCTGAGGCCTATAACGCCTCCGGCCGGAATATCCCCATTGAACTTACCGACGTTAAGCCGTGGGCGGTGCCTAACTGCAAGCCCGCTTCTGGGAACCCGTGCTCATCCGGGTCCACCTACTTTATCGATCTCGCGAATGGCGAAGTGTCGAGTAACGACTTTATTGGCACAGAGATTTATCTCGCCCGTCAGACCGGCGGCGGCTCTATCCAAGGATCGGAATCGGGACCTGGAGACACGCCTACATTGGGTTTCTATGGACTGAATTTTCCCCCTTCTCCCCCCCTTGTCTGCCCCGCTAGTACTCTCCTGTGCGCGGACGCGGTCGGATCGGGGGACAACTATGTCACCAATATTGCCTGCGCTTCAAGACAACCCATGCATTGCGGAGAACCGATTGGGACCGGCGAGGCCATCACCGTTGCCACTGGAAGCGTCGGCGTTTCCCAACCTACCAGGACCGGTACACGCTGCCTGATCCACGCCGATGACCTTGGCCCAAGCGAGGGCCAGGACATCCTGCCACAGGGGGTCCCGCTGGGAACCCCCATCAACATCACGGGCGGATATAACAATCCCAATCCGTCCCTGCGTGGCCTTGAAAACATCAGCCGCAGCGACTCCATTGTGGTTGTTCCTCTGTTTGACGGATCCAAGCTCCTCGGCTGTGGCGGAGGAGGCGGAGGTGGTGGAGGCGGAGGAGGCGGAGGTGGTGGAGGCGCGTGCCCGTCGACCAAAGTGATCGGCTTTTTACAGTTGGGACTTTTGGAAGCCCCACCAACAAATTTCCCGGGCGGTGCGAATGTCCCAGCCCTTCACGCGGTGATTCTAAACGCCGTGGGTTGCGGTCCGGGCTTGCTGGCTAGCTACCCGCCGTCGAATCCGATTTCTCCGGGAAGTGTTTCGCCGATTATCGTACGTCTAGTCAAGACCCCGTGAGGAAACGAACTACTGCGGCGGGGCCGGTTCCGGCTGATCGGGCGGCGGGTTGGGCGCCATGTCCGGTTCCGGGTTCATGGGCGGTGGTTCCTGCGGAGGCTCGGGTTGCGGCGCCGCCATCGCCTGGTCGGGCCCGGGTTGTGGCTGTCCCATGACCGTCGCCGGGTAACTGACTCCGTTATTCGCTCCCCCGCCTTCGCGCGCGGTCAAATAGATTCCCCGCAACTGCGCAGGATCGTTGTTGGCCCCCACCATCACAAAATTGAAGCGCGAACCATTCAACAATGCAGCCAGCACTTCCCTTGCGGGCGCGGGGCCCAGGTTCGCCACGATCGGTTCTTGTCCAGCCCCTGGAGGCATCGTCATCTCAGCCCCCGTGCTGCGGCGCACGGCGGCCATCACTTCCGCCAGAGTCGCTTTGTCCGCCCAGATCCGCAACTTGCCATGCGCAAAACTGACTTCTACTTTTTTTGGAGGAGCCACTGGCGCAGGAGCGGGGGCGGAGACCGTCGCCGAAGCGGCAGGCGGAGATTGATTGTCGGGCGCGGCCGCCAGCTTGACGATCAATGTTTTTCCCGATGGAAAAAGTTGGTAAGGTTGCGCCGATTTCAGATCCAGGACCACCCGCGTCACCGGCGGAGCATCGGAGAAGCGTCCGATCCGGACCTGCTTCAGTTGGCCGCGGTTCACATCGACGTTATGCAGCTTGCCATCGGGAACTGCATTGGGAAAGTCCAACACCAGCCGGTCGGGTCCGGTGATGGTCTGGGCGCTCGGCTCGATCGGTTTACTGGCTACGACTTCGATTTCAAGGGTATTGCCCGCACCCAGAACTTTCACGCTGCGGATGGTGGCTGCGGGCGAACCAGTCCCGGCTTGCATCCGCCAGGCAAAAAGCATGATGGCAAAAGCCAACGCCGCTTTAGCCGCAGTTTTCATGGGCTTCTAAACCTCAAATTCTAGCAGGCCCAGTTCAAAAGCAGATGCCCCAATAGGTCGTAGTACCTTGGGAACATGTTACTGGGGCTGGTCAAGCGGGTTCGAGGTATCGGCGAAAATCCTCCCGGAAAACTCCTTTTGCCCCCAAGCGCTCTCGGTTCAGCGGAACTCCAACCACTGTATAGGGGAGGTAAGCGCAAGCGGATTCGATGGCTGGTACCTGGGATCAAGAAGTGGCAACTGGGGCCACGTCAACGGACACTTTGAGTCGCTGGCCGCGCCCGCCGACGAGAATGCCCTTGACTGGACCGAGGTCATCGTAATCCCGTCCCCAGGCGACGGTCACGTGCGAATCGGATGGCATCACGCCATTGGTGGGATCGAAGTCAATCCAGCCGAAATCGGGTTCGAACACGCTGATCCAGGCGTGCGAGGCATCGGCGCCGGTTAAACGAGGCTGGCCCGGTGGGGGTGTAGTGGCAAGGTAGCCGCTGACATAACGGGCGGCCAGCCCGAGCGAGCGAAGGCAGCCAATCTCCAGGTGAGCAAAATCCTGGCAGACCCCGCGGCGATTGCGGAGTACTTCGAGGACCGGCGTGCCGACTCGGGTCGAACCTGGAATGAACGCGAAATCGTCATGGATGCGCTCGGTAAGATCCAAAACACATTGCAGAAACGACCGTCCTTCCGGAAAGCAAGGGCGCGCATACTCGGCCAGCTCGGGGCTCCGATAGATATAAGGAGAATCAAAAGTGACTTGCCGGGCCGACAGCGTGCGGGCATTCGAGGGGTTGAGCAATGTGCCGCGTACCTGCTCCCAGGATTTGCCTTGCTTTACGTCGGGTTGAAGCACCAGGTCCACGTTCACTTCGCTGCATGCGGTGATGGTCAGCTGAGTGTGGGGCTCGTGCAGGCTGAACCACACCACGTGATTGCCGAAGTAGTCGACGCGTTCCTTCAGCACCGAGGGAGTGGGTGAAACCGTGAGCTTGTAGTCCAGGGCCTTCTGTCTTTCATGGTCGCGCGGACGCAAACGCAAAAGGTTATGGGACAACGTCACCGCATCCGGATACTCATACCGCGTGATGTGGGTAACGTTGTATCTCACATGGACTCCTGCGTCGAATCGCCCACTTTGCGGGAAACATCGGTGTGGGAGAAGTAAAGGCTGGCGATGGAATCCGAAAGCATACTGACCTGCTCCAGGATTTCCGATAACAAGGTGTTCAACCCAGTCCGGCGTGATCCATCCGGCACCGCGCACAATTCCACCATATCGCTGAGTTGAATGGCGGTGCGCAATTTCAGCACGCGTCTCTGGTCCTGATTGCGGTTGGGGTCGGTGGTATCGCGGGGTAGAGTGGCAAGGTGCTGTTCCACCGCCGCCAGCTGAAAAGCTGCGGCGCGCGGATTGGTCTCATCGGCCAGCAGCAAATCCACCACCGCGTGCGTTTCCAGGTGGGTAAAGTACCGCCGCCGATAGGTCAGTTTGCTGTCCGCGATCTCGAGCACCGCCTCCAGCAAGACCGGATCGGAGCCAGATTCCACCAAGGTGTCGCGCAATAACTGTGCGGTGAAGGCGACGCGCTCGATCCGCCGGCCTATATCCATGAACTTCCACGCCTGGTCGCGGGACATCGAATCCGCCGCCAGTCCGGCAAACCCGGCAAAATTGGCCACCAGCCCATCGAGCAGTTCCGCCAGTCCGGCAGTGGAATCGTTGGAATCGATCTGAAAATCCGAAACCGCATTGTGGATGTCGCGCAAAATTCGCCAGGCGTCCGCGGAAGCACGGTTGCGGAGGATGCGGGCCAGGCCGCTCAGGTTCGCGATCGTACCCCGTATGCCTCCGCCCTGGAAATTCCCCAGCACTCCCTGCACGAAATCGTGGTTCAGCGAGACCCCGTTCCAGGGCAGCGGCCCCTGCGGCCAGGCGGCGGTAAGAACATGAATCGCATGGGCATTGTCGGTGCCGCTCTGGTCGTTGGTTTGATTCAGAGTACCTCGCGCCAAACGGACCTGGGCTTCGGCGCGCTCCACAAAACGCCCCAGCCAGAACAGGTCGTCCGCGATGCGGCTGGGCAAATCTCCGCCCTCGCGGCTCAAAGGAACTGGCTGGCCGGCAGCGGGCAGCAGCGTGACTGGACTAACAGCGCCGTCGGACAAAATCCAAGTATCCTTGCTGCCACCGCCGCGTTGCAGGGAAACTACCAACGAATCGTCGGATTGGGTAATACGGGTCAGCGCGCCAGACATGACGGTGTAAGAATCCGCTCGCGCGGCGAGAAAAGCGCGCACCACAAAACGCCGCGAACGTGCCTGGTTCTCCACCAGGGCAGGAGTCGTCCACGACATCATCTGCTCCTGCGCTACGTATTGTGTGGGCTGCGATTTGATTTTGGCCTTTACATCCTCCAGTTGCGCTTGGGTCAGGTTCGGCCCGAACACGGGGTCCTCTCCACGGGTCGGGTATGCGGACTTGATGACCAGTTGCTGGAGATTATCGAGGACATGGTTTAGTTCTTTCTCATGGCCACACCACCAGGTCCGCACCGACGGCAGCTTTAACTCTTCTCCGAGCAAGCGGCGGCATAACGCCGGCAAAAACGGCAGAAATCCTGGGGTCTGGAGCACCCCGCTTCCCAGCGCATTGGCGACCGCGACGTTGCCTTCGCGGACCGCCTGCAACAATCCCGGCACGCCGAGATAGGAGTCCGCGTACAACTCCAGAGGATCACAATAGCTGTCGTCCACGCGCCGCAGAATCACATCCACTCGCTTCAGTCCGCCCAGTGTTTTTAAATAGACATTCGCATCCCGCACGGTGAGGTCGCTGCCCTGCACCAGGGAGTAACCTAAATAGCGCGCGAGATAGGAGTGTTCAAAGTAAGTTTCGTTGTACGGGCCGGGGGTGAGCAGCGCGATGCGCGGGGCATCGTGGCTGGCGGGGGCCAGCGAGGCCAACGATTCCCGCAGCGAGGCGAAGTACGGCGCCAGGCGCTCGACGTTACACTGGCGAAAAATGTTGGGCAGCGTGCGCGAAAGAACGATGCGATTTTCCAGGGTGTAACCGGCGCCGGAGGGCGCCTGGGTACGGTCCCCCAAAACCTCGTATTGCCCGCCCGGGCCGCGGACCAAATCCGCCGCATATACGTGCAGCCAGCGGTCGTGGGGCAATTTGATGCCATGGCTGGGGCGGAGGAACCATGGGTTCGCCCACACCAATTCAGGAGGAAGGATGCCCTCGAAGATCACGTTGGCAGGGCCGTACAAATCCGCCATCAAGCGATCGAGTAACCGGGCCCGCTGGCTCAACCCTTCCGCAATGGCCAACCACTCCGCGGCGGGAATCAGCAGAGGAATAAGGTCAAGACTCCATTGACGGTCGAGTCCATTCGGGTCGCCATAGATGTTGTGGGTGATTCCGTTTTCGCGGATCAGGCGGAGGGCGTGGTCCCAGCGGCGCCGCAGCTCGCCGGCCTCAAGTTCATCGAGCATGCCGACGAAATTTTTCCAGTGTGGCTTGAGTCCGCCAGCGGGAGAGATCATTTCGTCCGGACGCGCAGGATCGATCGCGTAGTTTTCGGCAAAGCCCCGGTTTGTGCCGGCTAGGTCCGGCGAGTTCGGCGCCTGCATGATGAAACTCAATTCACGATCCCTGCCTTAAATCCAGAGTCAGTGGAAATTCTTTGGTAATGCGCTCTTCTTCCACCGCCATCGGTCCAGGGGTATGCCCGAACTGGAAGAAGCGGGAAACGCGCCGGCTCTCTGCCTCGTAAGCATTCACCGGAAAGGTTTCGTAACTGCGCCCGCCGGGATGCGAGACATAATAAGTGCAGCCGCCAATGGACCTTCCCGACCAGGTATCCACGATATCGAACACCAGCGGCGAATGAACTCCGATGGTCGGATGCAAACAATTCGGCGGTTGCCATGCGCGATATCGCACTCCAGCCACGAACTGCCCGTTGCGCCCGGTGGGATGCAGCGGCACACGCCTGCCGTTGCAGGTGACGACGTGCCGTGGATCCACCATTCCATTCACCATCACTTGCAGCCTTTCCACCGAGGAATCCACATAACGAGCGGTGCCGCCGGCGGCGGCTTCCTCGCCCAAAACATGCCATGGCTCAATTGCCTGCCGCAGCTCTAATTCGATGCCGCGCTGCTCAATCGTGCCGTAGTGTGGAAAGCGAAATTCAAAGTGCGGCGCGAACCATTCGAACTTAAACGGATACCCCGCGCTGTCGAGCTCACTGACCACGTCTTCCATGTCTTGCCCGACAAAATGCGGCAGCATGAAGCGGTCATGGATTTCGGTGCGCCAACTGACCAGCTTCTGCTGGTAAGGCTCTTTCCAAAACTTAGCAATCAGGGTTTGCAGCAGCAAGTGCTGGGTGAGGCTCATCTGGGAGTGCGGGGGCATCTCGAAGGCCCGCATCTCCAGCAGACCCAGGCGGCCAGACGAGGAATCAGGCGCGTACATCTTGTCAATGCAGAACTCGGCGCGATGGGTGTTGCCGGTGGCATCCACCAGAAGATTGCGGAAAATGCGGTCTACCAGCCACGGCGCGGCGTTTTCTTTTGGCACTTGCTTGAAGGCCAATTCCAATTCGTATATCTGATCGTTGCGGGCTTCATCTATACGTGGCGCCTGGCTGGTGGGCCCGACAAAGAGCCCACTGAATAAATAAGAAAGCGCGGGATGGTTGTGCCAGTAACCGACCAGACTGCTGAGCAATGCCGGATTGCGCAGGAAAGGAGAGTCCGCCGGAGACGGCCCGCCAACCACAATGTGATTGCCGCCGCCGGTGCCGGTGTGCCGTCCATCGAGCGCAAATTTTTCCGTGCCCAGGCGCGTCAACCGAGCTTCCTCATAAAGTGCAGTGGTGTTGTGCACCAGCTCATCCCAGCAATGGGTGGGATTGGTGTTGACTTCGATGACGCCAGGGTCGGGAGTTACTTTGATGGTGTTGATGCGCGGATCATGCGGCGGAGTATAACCCTCAAGCTGGACCGGGAGTCCGAGACTGGCCGCAGTATCTTCCACCACCGCGGCCAGTTCGAGGTAGTCTTCGATATAACGCTGCGGCGGCATGAACACGCGCAGGACTCCGTTGCGGACCTGTGTGCATAACGCCGTGCGCACGAGCCAGGAAGCAGACTCGCCTTTCTCCGGCGGCAAATCAGCGGGACGGGTCCGCGGCCGTGGCCCGACAAACTCGGGGCCCAGCGTCTGCTCCGAGAATCCCTGCGGATCGCGTGGCCCGGGAGCACCGGGGAAGCGGGCCTGCTTGGACATGGATTCCCGGTCCGGCAGCGGCGGCAAGTCCGCCATCGGATCACGCTCATAAAGATGTGGATAGTCGGACTTTTTGACCCAGGGGACCGAATCCAGCGGCAAGCGGTAGCCCATGGGCGAATCCCCGGGGACCAAGTACATGCGCTCCGGACGGAAGAACCAAGGCCCGCTGACCCATTGGTTGCTCCCGTCGGTGTAATAGTCGCGTTTCAAGGGAAGTGTGTAGCCCACAACTTTGTCCAGGCCTTCTTCAAAAATGCGGGCCAGGCGGGCTCGGTCTTCGGGATTCTCGAGCTTGTTGTCGAAAGGATCGAGGTTGACCGGCAGGCGGCGTTCTTTCCACAAGTAGTACCAGACATCTTCATAACCCGGCATGGCGTACTTCGGGTCCAGTTCCAGCCGTTCCGTCAGTTCGAGAATGAACTTTTTCGCATCCTCTTCGGTCAGTTGTCCGGGAGAATTTTCGTCCGCCGTCAACTCAGGGTCTTGCCAGATCGGCTGGCCATCTTTGCGCCAATAAAGTCCATAGGACCAGCGTGGCAGTGCCTCGCCGGGATACCACTTCCCTTGCCCATGATGCAGGAGTCCCCCGGAAGCAAAACGCGAACGCAACCGGCGGACCAGCGTGTCCGCAAGTTTTTGCTTTTTCGCTCCCAGCGCGGCGGTGTTCCACTCTTCGCCGTCCATGTCGTCAATGGAGACGAAGGTTGGCTCGCCTCCCATGGTCAGCCGCACATCGTACTTCTTCATCTCGGCATCCACTTGGTGTCCGAGGGTCTGAATCTCTGCCCATTGCTCCCCGGTATAGGGTTTGGTCACGCGCGGATCTTCATGAATACGGGTGACCGACATGGAAAATTCAAATTCGGTATCTACTTCGCCCTTGTTTTCATCCTCCGCGGTGGTAATGGATTCATCGTCCGGCGAGAATGAACCGGTAATCGCGGCTGCGGTAACCGGATCAGCCGAGCAGGCCAGCGGAATGTGGCCTTCGTCCGCAAACAATCCGGAGGTCACGTCGAGGCCAATCCATCCGGCGCCCGGGAGATAAACCTCAGTCCAGGCATGAAGATCGGTGAAATCTTTTTCCGGTCCGCTGGGCCCGTCAAGCGACTTCACGTCCGGCGCGAGCTGAATGAGATACCCCGACACAAAGCGCGCCGCCAGACCCAGGTGACGGAGCAACTGCACCTGGAGCCACGCGCTATCGCGGCAGGAGCCGCTTTGCAAGGTCAAGGTTTCTTCCGGCGTCTGAATACCCGGCTCCAGGCGGATCAGGTATCGGGTGCGTTGCTGGATGTTCTGGTTCATCTCCACCAGATAGTCAATGGTGCGTATCTTTTTTCGGCGGTGAAATTCCCGCGCCAATTCCTGGAGTTTGGGACCAGGCGGCAGGGCTGCCATGTAAGGCGCGAGTTCCCTCAACAAAATCGGGTCATATTTGAAGGGGAACTCCTCGGCGTACTTTTCCAGGAAGAAGTCGAAGGCATTGATTACCGTGAGTTCGGCAACCAGATCTACTTCGACGGCAAACTCAGTCGTCTTCTTGGGAAATACCAGGCGGGCCAAGTGGTTGCTGTAAGGGTCCTGCTGCCAGTTAATGAAATGCTCAGTTGGAGTGATTTTGAGGGAATAACTGTGGACCGGTGTGCGGCTATGCGGCGCGGGCCGCAGACGCACCACGTGCGGCGACAGCCATACCGGTTTGGCATAGCGATAGAGGGTCTTGTGATTTAGAGCGACTCGTATACCCATTGCGCGCGCAACCGCCGTGTTTGGATGTTCGACGTGGAAGCATCCGAATAGTCCGTGGCCTAAAATTATACAGAATTCAGGGTTATTCCTGGCTATTTGCTTGGCGAACCGGCCGGAGCTGACCTAGAGTCACCCATTCCAGGTTACTTCGTTAACCATTAAATGTTGCCTTCGTAACTACTTCCCCCACGAGGGGGCCATTCATGCCGCAGGCGGGGTTTGGCATGATGACAGTGCCGGACATGACCGCCACTTCGATGAAAGTCCTCTAGAACATTTCTGGCCGAATCCCTAGGATGCTCTAAAGGGGAGTTTTCACTCCCATGTCCGGCATCGCAA
>CAZETZ010000055.1:0-8822 GCA_964514735.1 uncultured Acidobacteriaceae bacterium
CAAGATCGAAGAAGGCTACGCCGCCGCTGAGCGCGGAGAACTGCTTGACCCCGACGAGGTACGCTCCAAGCTCAACGAACTGAAACGCGATTTTTTCTCTCACTAATCCCAAACATTTGTCATCCTGAGCGAAGTAACGGATGCGCAAGGCGCATCCGTTACGAAGTCGAAGGACCGCTCACTGTGAGTCGTCTCTGTGCCGTTTCAAGGCATTCGCCCGATGCATCAGTTCCCAGACGAATGCATGGTGAGAATTCCTTGCCGCATTTCGATGGTGCCGACAGCACCGGGGTCCTTCGACTCCACGGCTGCCTCGCTTCGCGACGCAGCCGCTCCGCTCAGGATGACAATGTTTAGAGATTCGTGTCAGGGTGGCGGCTTCAGCCCCACCGAAACGGATCTCTATTGACCGCCTTTAGGCGCTGAGATTCCCCAGCGGCTAAAGCCGGTGGGTTTTTATGCAAAATTGGCACGGCTGAAGCCATGCCCTGACACGAACCTCAACCATGTCGTGCGAATCTCAACGTAGATACTTTCTGAAGGAACTCGCGCCATCACATCCGCGCAAACGCAATTAATAATTGCACATTCCCATCATCCGCCGCGTGTAAAGCTTCCAAATAACGCGCCCGCGCTTCACCCGGCCTGATTAAATCCCTAGCTCCCCAGGTAAATGTCGCCAGCCCATGCTTCATCACAAACGCATCCGCCAGCAACCGCGCGTGACGGCCGTTGCCGTTGGAGAATGGATGAATCACCACCAAACGATGATGAAAGCGAACGGCGATCTCATCTGTGGGATAAGCCCGGTGCTCCAACCAGTAGCGAACGTCGCCGAATAACGCCATGAGCCGCTCGCGAATTTCGGGGAAGGGAACTCCGATATTTTTCTCGGTGGTCCGATACCGCCCGGCCCACTTCCAGGTTTCGCCGAACATCTTGCGATGAAGCTTGCGGACGTATTCGTCGGACGCCATCTCCGGCGCAGAGGTGCGGTCACGCATGGCCCATTCCCTGGCCAGGAGAATGTTCTCTCGCTCCCACTCGTTGAGGTCTTGTTTGGTGGCAAGATTCGGAATCAGGTCGGCAAGTTCCTCCGGCGAGAGCGGAGTATTACCGTCGGTCGATTCGCCGGGAGTTGTCATTTGTTGCGGTTTTTCTTGAGCAGGCGTTGGGTTTCGTCTTTGATTTTTTCTTCCACGTTGCCCACCGCCTGATTCTCCAGGGCCATGGAGTGCTCAACCGCGCGGACGTTTTCTGTGGCCTTCGTGCGCGCACGCGCTTCGGCAAGATCCTGAATGCTCCCGTTCATCGGCACGAGTGCATAAACAAGCTGACAGCCGAGGGCATCCGCAGCCTCGCGCAATTTGCCGAGGGTGATCCGATACTCAGCCTCAGAAGTTTCGAGATGAGCTACCACGGAATTTGCACGGTGAAGACGTTTTGCTAATTCCTGAAGCGTGACGCCGCTTGCCTCACGAATGGTGCGTAGCCAGCCTTTTTGAGGACGCTGCAAGTCTTTTGCCGCTAAAAATGGCTGGATTGCCTTCGCAAGTTGCTGATTACGCAATGATTTGAAGTGTTCTCTCATAAATGTGACATTTCTATTATATTAGGAAATAATAAAATTATATTTACTAATATAATAGAAAATATATAAACATATTTACTATTATAATGTGAAATATAGATTTTGCAAAGGTTTGGCTGGCGCAGAATCGCTCAGAGCTTGCCCGCAAGATCGAAGAAGGCTACGCCGCCGCTGAGCGCGGAGAACTGCTTGACCCCGACAAGGTGCGCTCCAAGCTCAACGAACTGAAACGCGATTTTTTCTCTTACTAATCCCAAACATTTGTCATCCCTGAGCGAAGTAACGGATGCGCAAGGCGCACCCGTTACGAAGTCGAAGGACCCCTACACTGTGAGTCGTCCCCGTGTCGTTTCAAGGCATTCGCCTGATGCATCGGTTCCCAGACAAATGCACGGTGAGAATGCCTTGCCGCATTTCGATAGTGCCGGCAGCACCGGAGACCTCCCTCGACTTCGCTCGGGATGGATTCGACAGGCTCACCATTTCGCCGTGCGACTCAGACGTCGCACTGGCGCCTCAATTTCGGCGCGCGGCTCGTTCTTAGCCCGCCCTGAGGAACCGAGCGGAGCGAGGTGATCGAACGGGCCGCGCAAACACCTCAACTTCGACTCCGCGGCTGCCTCGCTTCGCGACGCAGCCGCTACGCTTAGGATGACAATGTGGGGAGATTCGTGTCAGAGTGATGGCCCATTCGACTTCGCTCAGGGCAAGCTTTCAGCCCCACCGAGAAGAGTTGTTATTGACCGCTTTTAGGCGCTGAGGCCCAGCGGCTAAAAGCCGATCATATTCAGATTCTAACGATATGGCTAAAGCCATATCCTGATACGAACCTGGCCCCTTCGACTACGCTCAGGGCGGCTGAAGCCATGCCCCGATACGGACCGCCTCAAATTACTCTTCCACCGTCTCCGCGAACACCAGCACATATCCATTGGGATCGCGCAGTTCAAACTCCAACTCGCCATAGGGCATGGGACAAGGTGGACGACGAATCGGCATTTTGTCCTTGATGGACTCATACAGCGCTTGTGCCCCGCTGATGCGTATGTAGGCGTCCCACACTCCGCCCCGGCGCTCTCGATCCAAGTCCGGATTTTTATGGTTGGGCACGCGCTGCAGCATGATCTCTACCGAATCGCGAAACATGGCGGCCCACTCCCAGGGTTCGCGCTCGGGGAAGTGGTGGAAGGTGAATCCGAAGTGCTGTTGATACCAGCGGGCCGTCTGGGCAACGTCGGCAACGGCGAATACAGGCACGGCTGATTTGAAAATTGACATAAAGCCCTCAAGACAGACTGGCTTGCGAAAGTATAGCGTATGGTTTCGATTTATCCTGTGCAGCAACGCCGCACAGGTCTACTGTCCGGCTGGCCCCACTTCGTCGCTCAAGCCCGGGACCATTCCGAAAGAATTTTGGGCGGTTGGACCATCGTCTGGAACACCACGCAATATTGTTCAGTCTTTTCCTGGAGCGCTTTCAGCTGCTCCGTGGTCGCTTGTGGCGCGTCAATATCAAATTTCACGCGGATTGTCTCGAATCCCACCGGGACATCTTTCGAAATCCCCAGCGTTCCGGCCAAATCCATATCGCCATCCACCGTGACCCCGATCTTCTGCGTGGGGACTCCCATCGCGGTCGCGACAAGTTGGCAGGTGAGCTGTGCGCACGCTGCAAGCGCGCCAAGCAGTAGATCACCGGAGCACGCCGTAGTACCCGCGCCCCCGACTCCCTTATGAGCTTCCGCTTGATAGAGTGCGCGGCCGATATCCACCGAGCAGGACAGCGGCGTATCGGTCTGGCCTCCCTTCGCAGTCAGAGTGATGCGTGAGCTTGCTGGGTCGCGGCGGTATTGCTCTTTCAAGGGCTTCTGAATCGATCTGATATCCATAGAATCCTTCCGAAATTTAATCTTGAGGGATCACCGGTGCCCTCGAACTCTACATTCCAAATCTCTCCCGATACGCGCTGGGCGAAACCCCAGTGTGCCGCTGGAAAAGGCTGCGAAAAAAAGCCACGTCCTGATAACCAACCGCGTCGCTGATCTCCTGCATAGTGCGATGATTGCTCTCCAGCAGACGCCGGGCAGCGGCGATGCGCAGTTTTTGCAAGTAGATCAGCGGGCTGTCGCCCGTGGCCTGCTTAAAGCGGCGGACAAAGTTGCGCAGGCTCATGCCCACTTGATGCGCCGGGGCTTCCAGCGGAAAGGGCCGCTGAAAATTTTCGTGCAGCCACTCCTGCGCGTTGGAGATGGCGTCATCATTATGCTCGGTTTTTAAGGGGAGGATGGCGAAGCCGGACTGCCACGCGCGCGGCGTCTCGATGAGCAGCGCCTTGGCGCTTTGCATTGCCACATCGTGTCCGCAATATTTCTCCACTAGGTACAGGGTGAGATCGAGCGCCGCGTGCACGCCTCCTCCGCAGTAGAAACCGCGGTCCTCGGTCACCATCAGCTCCGGCATCCACTTCACCTTGGGATACTTCTCGCGGAAGCGCTGCGCCAAACCCCAGTGCGTGGTGGCGCGCCTGCCGTCTAGCATACCCGTCTCTGCAACCAGGCCCACGCCGGAACACACGCTGGCGATGGCGGCCCCGCGCTTATGCCAACGATGCAGAAAGGGCACAACCGGAGCATTACGCTCGACCACGTCGTCAATGCTGATTCCAGTTGTCGGAACAAAGATGAGATCGGTCTTGCGAATATCTTTGAGCGCGCATTGCGGCTTGATGTGGATGGGGCCATCGCAAAGGACTGGGCCGCCGTCTGCCGAAGCCGTGGTCACATTAAAGCGGGGAGTCAGCCGTTTTCCCGTAAGCATATTCCACAGTTCGCCGGCATGCGCGAAGACTTCCATGGGGCCGACAGCGGTCGAAGAGTAAGTTGCGTCGAGAAACAGAACGGTGACGTTGATCATGGGCCGCCTCTCGGTCAAAACCAGCCTATGGCTTAATTACCTATCTACAATGGCATATCTGCCGTCTTGTTGCAAGCCGGTTTCCCCGCTATTTTGAATCATCGAATGCAAGTGGGAGTGATGCAGTTTGATGACAATCCCTTCCCTTTGTCATTCCGACTGTGAGCGTAGCGAAGAGGAGGAATCCGCTTATGGCGGACAGCTTCGTGGCACTATCCAGGAAAGCAGATTCCTCGCACAAAATCGTGCTTCGGAATGACAAAGGGGAAAGGGATTGTCATCAAACTGCACCACTCCCGGGTAAGTCGAAGGAGGAAGTCATGAAGAAATATGTAATCGAGCGAGAAATCCCGAAGATCGGGACTTTGGAGGAAAAGCAGTTGCGGGATGCGGCGGGCAAGTCGAATACAGTTCTGGCAGAGCTTGGCCCGGAGATCCAGTGGCAGGAGTCCTTTATTGCGGCGGACAAAATGTTCTGCGTCTATCTGGCCGAAGATGCGACTGTCATCCGGAAGCACGCCGAGCTCAGCGGCTTTCCCGCCTCCAAGATAACGGAAATCAGTAAGACGATTGACCCCACGACTGCTGCGTAACCGAGGTTGCGCGGCGGTAGCCGGGGTGACCGCGATGGATAAACAGGCCTTTGGCCTGTAGCAGAGCCCTCCCCCCTGCAATCCTGCGCGCGGTAAGTGGCTGGTGCGTCCATAGCACGCACCAGCTACCCACTCAGTACAACCAGATCGATTTCGGCCTAAGCCGAGATTGCACCCTCGCGTCCACTTTCCAGTGCGGACACGAAAACTTTCAACCATAAACTTTAAAGGAGAAACTATGACACCACGCATCACAACTCTGTTCAATATCTCAGCCCTGTGTATCCTGCGCCTGACGCTGCTCGGCAGTTTTATGCTAACCACGCCGCTATTTGCGGATGACATGGTGCATGCAAATCACAACCCGTCTGCCAAGCTCGTCCGTGACGTCCAGGACGCTACCCGCGCCTTCATCAACGTCAACAACCTGCCCGACGGATACCAACCGTTGTTCGGCTGTGTCAGCGGACCGGACCACGGCGCCATGGGCATTCACTATGTCAACCTCGGATTGGTGGGCGACGGCAAGATTGAGCTGGACAAGCCCGAAGCCGTGATCTACGAACCGGTGGGAAATTATCGCCGCCTGGTCGGGGTGGAGTACATCGTGGACGCTCCTACTTGGCTGGCCAATCCGGAGAACAATGGGTTGCCTCCGCAACTGGACGGACAGGCGTTCCAACTAGTTGGCGTCCCCAACCGCTTCGGCATCCCCAGCCCCTTCTTCGAACTGCACGTCTGGGCTTGGCGCGATAACCCGGAAGGTGCGTTTGTGGATTGGAACAATGGCGTGACCTGCGAACGTCAGTAAAGGTGAGGGAAGAAGTCCGTTTCATCCCGTTTTCCCGGATTCCCAATGGATCACAGGACGAGATCATTTCCGCATCCGATTATCGCTGATTCACACTGGGTTTCGGTGTTGCACAAGGCCGGCCAAACGCGGTCACTGTTTGGCCGGTCCTTGAATTGAAGGGCCCACTTTCGGCTTTCGCACTAAAAACTCCTCAAAGATATTGATTGCGCCCGTTGCGGCAATGCCGATGGCTGTGTTTTCAAAAGTCAGCCTCGCGCCGTTACGGTCTTCCGCTGGGTAGTAGAGATTCGACAGGCCCCCGGCCGCGAGGCTCCCCAAAATTCCCGAATAATTTGCCTGCCATTTCCGGTTGTCCCCTTTGCAAATTACAGAATTCGCCAGGGCATACAGAATCCGTGAACGATTGCTGCCGGTTCCCTTGTAAAAGTAACGCGGGTCCTGCTTAAACAGCGAGGGCAGGATTGCTCCTCCGATCAGCGTTCCGGAAACGAAGTCTCCATAGGACGCGCCATAGCGTTGGGCATAACCCTGCGCACCCTGCCCATATCCGGCAAAGTTGTTCTGTGCCTGTTGCACGCCGGCAATCACTCCCACGGCTACAAAACTAAAGGGGTCCACCATGGTCTTCCAGGCGAGCTCGAATTTTTGCTTCGGGCCAAGCGGTACCGCATCGGGAACATAGGTGACATAAAAATTGGGAATCACTTTGAGCACCCGCTGCTGCTCCTGTTCCTTGATCTGGTCCTGGGCGATTTCTGTTTGTGTCACCACCACTTGCACAGAGGTATCCGCGGACGCGATTGCCAGTTCAATCGGCGCGAACAACTGGTTCTCTCCTGTTTGCAGCGTGCCGGAGGAGGTTTGCGTCGCGAAACCTGGCGCGATAACAGTGAGTTGAAAACGCCCGGCGGACACATCCGAAAAAGAGAATTGTCCAGCGTTGCCGGATTGCGCTTCCTGAGTAGGGCTTCGGCCCTCTTGGTCCAGTTTTACGCTTGCGCCCGCAATGACGGCTCCACTTCGATCTACAACCGTCCCGCGGACAATTCCTCCGGCAGAAGCCTCCGCATTCCCATTTCCCGCGTTGCCGGAAGCCGCCGGAGGGGTTTGTCCCGCGAAGGGCAGAACCCAAGTGGAAAAAAGCGCGAAAACCAGGAGCCTTGCATTCAACCGGAGGGTCATCACTACGTTCCTTCTTAGGCTCCAGCGCATGCGAATCGAAACCGGCCAAAGCTGTTGATTGCGATTCTAAAACCGGCCAGCGGGTTGCATGTCAAGAAATCGTTAAGCCCTGAGTACCTTTGGTGTTGCTGGCCGTTCTGATTTGATCAGAAGTGCAGCACGATCCCGGTGGACATGCGGAAACTGTTCTGGGTATTGCTGAAAAATCGCGTTTGCAGAAAATCTCCCTGAAAGCGCCAGCTGAGAAGCGGGAATAGTTTGTAATCAAGCCCTCCGCCTGCAACTTGCGAAAAGGAGATATCCGACCCAATGTTTGTGCTGCCACTGGTAGTGATATGGGACGCCCCAACTAAATAATGTGCGAAAGGCTTCAGCTTTCCCACCGTGACAGAGACCCGCGGCCCGAATACGAAGTTGTATTGCCGGGCATTCGTGGAGCCGGTAGGGCAAGCGATGCCGGGACAGATCACCGCAATATTTTCCTTCCCGTAATGCCCGCTCAAATCCGCCACAATTCCCACCCAAGGCAGGAATTTTCCTTCCAGCGATCCATTCCAGCCATTGAGGCTAGCCCGGCTCGATCCGAAATCGTTTCGCAGAGTAGTGGCGTTCAAGTAGGAATACCCCAAGAAAACATTGCCCTGAGCATACATGCTGAGAGGGAAGATCAGAAAAACCAAGAAAACCATCGCTAGACGATACATTGGCAGAGTCTCCAGATCTTAAGTTGGTGAATCGTTCACTTTTTGAGAAGTATAGTGTGCCCCATAGGTTGCCCGGTTCTTCCAGCACCGGGCGCATCGATGAATGTACTTTAGGCAGGTCCTCGTTTACATATACATTTAAATGTATAATAACTTGAAGGCGGTTGCCTTGCCGAGTGTTAAAGGCAGCCAATCGACTGTTGCCCCATTTTATTTGTCCATAATCCGCGATGTGATTCATGTTCCGTATTGCTTGGAGAAAAAGAGCCGGGAGACACCGCAGAGGAGATCAGCACGGCGCGGCAACGGCTCAAGCTGGTAAGAGCGCGGATGGTGGAGGAGAAGAAGCATGGCAAACGGGTGTAATAAACCAACCGATGTGAGCCGGGGCAATGTGCTGGATGATCTCGGGTTCTCGCCCGAGCAGGCCACTGCTCTGAAGTTCAAGGCAGACTTGTATCAGGCGATCCTCAAATACTCGCGCAAATACACGCAGAAAGAACTCCAGATCATTCTTGGAGAGCCCCAACCACGTGTGAGTGAGTTGCTCAACGGGAAGATTGCCAATAAAAGCGTGGACAAGTTGCTGCACTATGCGGGGAGACTGGGGATTGAGGCTAAGAGCCGATTCCCGCAGACCAATAAAGCGATTGTGCGGAAGGAATTGACGATGGCTGCGCGATAGGTACTGCTAAATTGTAACTAGACTCCAGCGAGGAAGGGTTTTAATCACACCGCATTTGAGAATCGTGCTTCACTAACCACAGTCCGGGCAGCCCTTCCCGAGCGCGGCTTCTTGCGAACAACGATTTCCACATCACAATCCAAAGCATTGAGGAAATGCATAAGCCGCTCGACAGAGAACCCATCCATTGATAGTTGACGAGATCACGATTTCGACGGTTTGCCATAGAACAACGGCTTTTTGCCGGGCAGAGTGCAAATTCGTACCATGGCAATTTAGGCCTCAATTTTCTTCCATAACCTTTTCCCCTTCTTCCCCGTTATCCTTAATGACGACGTAA
>CAZETZ010000055.1:8922-18278 GCA_964514735.1 uncultured Acidobacteriaceae bacterium
AACGCGGAAGACATCGAGCAATGTACTGCGCTTTCACAACTTGTGCAGGGTCTACCAGCCGATCAGCGGCGGGTAGTTCTTCTGCGCTTTGTCGAGCAGAAAAGTATCAAGGAGATCGCATCGGAGCTGCGCCGCTCGGAAGGCGCAGTCAAGCAATTACAATTCCGTGCCCTGGAGAAGCTGCGGGCGCAGATGGAGGGTGCCAATGCCTAAGCGCTCTCTTCCCGGTCAGAGGGAATTTAACCGGCTGAATTTGGCGGTGGAGATGGTTTTGAGTAAGGGTGGCCGCCCCCATGCGAAATCCAAAGATCCGTTGGTGAAGCTGGCTTCGATGCTGCGCGATTTGCCGCGCGATGAGTTTAAGGCCACTTTGAGGAAAAATCTGGAGAGGAGTATTTCCATGACAACTATGACTGAGTCTGCAACCCGCACATTTGTTGCCCCCAGGCTCGCTTTTAAAAATGCCGGTGCGGCCATGGATTTCTATAAGAGCGCGTTTGGAGCCCGAGAAACCATGCGCTTCGAAAATGAGTTTGGTTTTGGCCATGGCGAGATGATGATCGGTGATTCCCTCATCATGTTTGCCTCAGAATGGCCCGAGGGTGGGCGCTACAGTGCCGAGACATGGGGGCACTCGCCGGTTGCTATGAACATTCAGGTCGCCGATGTGGACGCTTTTGTTGAGCACGCAGTGACGGCAGGGGTGAAGCTAGTCGCTCCTCCCAAAGACCAGTTCTACGGATACCGCGATGCGACAGTTCTTGACCCCTTCGGGTACACATGGGGAGTCCATACTGTCAAAGAAGTGTTGTCGCCGGAGGAGATGCATCGCCGCTTCCGCGCGGGAAGGCCTCCCAAGAAAAATCCGGAAGTAGATCCAGTGCCCAAGGGTTTCCGCATGATCACACCTTATTTGGTGGCGCAGGATTCGACGGCGCTGCTTGAGTTCATCACCAAAACATTTAGTGCTGATGTGGTTGAAGACGTCGTTGGGCCGCAGGGTGGACGCCATGCTGAATTGCAGGTTGGCGATTCCATGATGATGATCGGCGGCGGCGGACCGGGACTGAAGTTCAGCGGCAGTACGCATCAGGGGGCATTTCACGTTTATGTGAAGAACTGCGATGCGATTTATGAGCGCGCTTTACAGGCTGGGGCAACCTCGATCATGCCGCCGAAGGATCAGGCTTATGGAGAGCGGTCTGGCAGCGTGAAAGACGGCGCGGGAAACTTCTGGTACATCGCTACCCGGCTCGAAGGCGACTATAAGTGGGAAGGCGCGCCGGATGTGCAGCCGTATTTGCATCCGCTGCGCGGCGAGCCGGTCATTGCTTTCCTGAAGAAAGCTTTTGGCGCAGAAGAACTTGGGAAGTTCACCTCGCCGGATGGAGTCATCCACCACGCCACGCTGAAGATCGGCGACTCGCATTTGGAACTGGGTGAGGCCCAGGGACCGTATCAACCGATGACATCCATGTTCTATCTGTATGTCCCGGATTGCGATTCACTCTATCGCCGCGCGCTGGCGGCGGGGGCGACTTCCATCAGCGAGCCAAAAGATCAACCTTACGGCGACCGTAGCGGCGGGGTAAAGGATGTGTTCGGCAATTTGTGGTATATCGCAACGCATATCAAGGATGTAACGCCCTAACTGCTTTCCACCCCATGTCATCCTGAGCGAAGTCGAAGGACCCATGTGTTTTCGATATCTCCCTTGGCGTTGCAAGGCGTTCATCTTGGATACCTAGCGAGCGCGTCATCCCCGCTGTACTTGTGAGAATGCCTGCTGAAGCGTCGCGGACATCGCCAGCAAAGCAGGGAGGCCTTCGACTCCGCAGCTGCCTCGCTTCGCGACGAAGCCGCTAGGCTCAGGATGAAAATGCGGATTGTGTTTCTTGCGTAGAAGAAATCGCACGGCAGGGTTTCTTCGCGTCCCGAGGTCGCAGAGAACGGCACGCCGCGGCCGCAAAGAAATCCTTGATGGAATAACGAGACGCGAAGGGGGAAACTATCTAGACCGGTCATTTCAGCCACAAACCCCGAAATGACCGGTCCAAGGGAAAAACGTTACTGCGTGGTGCGCACGTTGTCCAGATAGAACGTGCCGCCCGCGCCGCTGCCTCCATCGTTGAAGAAGACCCAGATTGCCTGGGTCACGCTCTTATCTGCCGGCAGAGAACCCAGGCAGCTTGAAACCGAGCTCAACAATACCGGCACGTTCACGTCAATCGTAGTACTGGTATTGGCGTTGATAAAGCCAAAATCAGTCTGGCACCAGTGGAAATCGCTTCCCACCTGAAGGGCGACGGATTGCGAAGTGCCCGACGTGGTGGTGGTGATGTCCATCAAAATATGGTTGACGTTGGTCAAGGAGAGAGGCAGTGGGGCCGTCAGTGCAGGCCCAAACCAGCCGCCCTGGTTGGGCGGGACCGCGATCTGTAAGCTGTGGGTCCCGTCGGTGGCGAAGTTGGTGCTTTGGGAAGTGGTCCCAGCGGCCGCGTTGAAGCTGGCTGCGGTCCAGGTTTCGGTGCCATCTTCAAAACTGTAAACCGCCGTGCCCTTGACTTGAATGAACATGGTCGCGGGATGAGAAGTCCTCCCGCGGTTGTCCATCACGGTATAGGGTGTGCTGGCGAATCCGGAGAATCCGATGGCGGGAGAAAACAATACGGACCCATCCGGCTGAGCAGTGTAAATGCCAAAAGCCGTGGTCAACTGTGACTGCACCCCGGGAGTCGCCAGATCCAGATCGATGGAATCCGGCTTAAGGGTCGCCCCGAAGTAGGTCACATCATTGGTAAGCGGAGTGAGAGTTACCGGGGTGTTTTGGTTCGTACTCGCATGGTCGTCGTCCGCTACCGGCGAGAAATCAAACGGCGGGTCGAAAGTGATCAGTTTCGAAAAATTGGTGAAGGTTGTACACACCGGACTGGGGCAGTAGACGGTAAAGCCGTCGAAATCGGGGTATAGGGTCCCGCCGTCCTGCTTGTCCGACAGAATCCAGTAGAGAGCGCCGCCTCCACCGTTGGCCAGGATGGTGTCCGTCCATTCCTTATACAGAGGGTTGCGGATGGCCTTGTTCTTGATGGCAAATTCGCCCAGCAGTACACGCTCGTGAATGCGGCGTCCATCCTGTATGTGGCGCAGGATCCACGGCGTGCCGAACGATGGGTCTTTGCCCCAGTTGTCCGGATACAGATGGAACGACATGGCGTCCATCTTAGGCAAGTCCGCCAAAGCTAATGTGTCCACCCCATCGCTGCAATTGATGGTGAAGTCATTGGAGGTTGGGTCGGTACAGTAAAAGCCTTCGTCCCCGGCGGACAGCAGATGTTGCTTGTCGATACTCTTCACATACCGGCTCATCTCGTCCGCCCAGGTCACCAGGGTCTGTGAAGTACAAGTCGGGGACCGTGGATAAAAACCAAAGGCGCTGCAACGAGGCTCGTTGGCCAGCTCCCACCCCAGGACGGTGGCGTCATCCTTGTACTTGATCCCGGTGTACATATTGGTGTGGTTCAGCAGATGGTTGACCCAATCCTTGTACCACTGACGGATTGTCGGATCGGTGTAGAACTGGTCGTGAAACTGCCCGTTGTTCCAGCGCACATACTGGTCCATGCCGCCGAATGCGTTCCAGTTGTTCACGAAGGGAATAATCACTTTGAGGTCCAGTTGGCCGGCTTTGTAGAGGACGTAATCCAGGTGCTGAAGGCCGGAGGGCCCGTCGTTGAACGCCGGCGCGGTTCCGTCCCAAAATTGAAAATAGACTCCGTTGTGATTCAGGCAATTCGAGCCTTCCACGCAGTTGGTCCCGTCGGCATTGCCGATGGGAAGCGATCCCCACATGCGCACGACATTGAACTCGCTGGCCGCGGCGGTGGTGAGAAGGCTGTCCACCATGAACTGGGAAGAGTACATCAGGTAGTAGTTGCTGGCGCCGGCGACGCGGAAGGGTTTGCCCTCCCGGAATAAATTACGGCCGGTACGGCGAATAAAGTGATGGCCGCGGGCGTCGGTATCGTTGTCCGCCGCCGCGGTACTGCACAGGATGCCGGTTAGAAGAATCAACGAGGATGCGAGGGTGCAAATGCGTCTTGGCATAACACTGGTGTTCCTTTCTGGCAAAAGCCATATCGAATGGGAAGCTGGCAAGCCCCGGAAGCGCAGTCTTCGCAAAGGTGGTAACGATACCATTCTTTTGTGTTGCGCAAAGAATAATTTCTCTGCCTTAACGCTTTTGGAACGCGCCAACCCGCCCATCCGCTGGAGCAGGACCTGGGTCATCCAATGGGGAAACTCCCCGCGGCTGGCTGGCTCAGCGGGGTTCCAGGGGTTGCGACCCGAAGACTGCCCAAAAAGGCTGTTCTCGCGGTATATTGAGGCCAATGCCTGAATCTGCTAAAGCCACCCCCCGCATTGCCATCGCCATTATGGCTGCGGGCAAGGGGACCCGTCTTAAATCCAAACTCCCTAAAGTGTTACATGAAGTGGGAGGTAAACCCCTACTGGCGCATGTGATTGCCGCCGCTGCCAAGGTCGTGCCGGTCCAGGATGTGTTTGCCATCGTCGGGCATGAGGCGGACCGTGTACGGGAAGCCCTGGCTTCCACCGGCGTCGGCTTCGTCCTGCAAAAAGACCAGCGTGGTACTGGGCATGCCTTGATGATGGCCCGGGAAGCCCTGGCGGGATATGACCAGGTCATCGTGCTCTCTGGGGATGCGCCCTTGATTCAACCCCAGACGATCGAGAAACTTCGCGATTTTCATACCGCCAAAAAAGCCGCCATGACCCTGCTTACAGCTCGGCTGGAAGTGCCTGCCGCCTATGGCCGGATCGTCCGTAAAGGCCCGAAGAGCGATGAAGTCAAAGCAATTGTTGAATTTAAGGCCCTAGCTCCAGCCCAACACAAGATCTGTGAGATCAATGCGGGATTTTATGCATTCGATGGTCCCATGCTTTTCGCGAATATCGACAAACTCAGTACGAACAACGCCCACGGTGAGTTCTACCTCACGGATATGGCGGCAATCTTTGGCAAGATGAAAAAGCGCGTGGTCGCGGTGCAGGCCGAGAATGCCAATGAAGTTCTCGGCGGCAACACCCGGGCTGAGCTGGTGGAGATCGATCGGCACATCCGCCTGGCCAAGTGCCGGCAGTTGATGGATGATGGGGTGACCGTGTTTTATCCGCAGAGTTGTGTGATCGATTGCGAGGTGGAAGTTGGAGCAGATTCGGTCCTTGAGCCATTCGTCCAGCTACTAGGAAACACCAAAGTTGGCAGCGGTACACGTATTCATTCGTATAGCGTCCTTCGGAATGTGGAGATTGGCGACGGTGTGACCATCCTTCCGGGCTGCGTGATGGACGATTCCCGTGTGCGGAATAAGGCCACGTTGGGTCCGTACTCGCGGTTGCGCCCCGGAAGCGATATCGGCGAAGGGGCGAGGGTCGGAAACTTCGTTGAGACCAAGAAAATTAGTTTAGGCAAGGACTCGAAGGTCAACCATCTTACTTATGTAGGGGACGCTGAAATTGGCGAAGGCGTCAATATCGGCGCGGGGACGATCACCTGCAACTACGACGGAGTACACAAGTACAAGACCATCATTGAAGACGGTGTATTTGTGGGTAGCGATTCCACGCTGGTGGCTCCGGTAAGGATCGGGAAGGGCGCCTACATCGGCGCTGCTACCTGCGTGACCGAGGATGTTCCCGCCGGTTCTCTGGCGCTCGGCCGGGCGCGACAGGTGAACAAAGAGGGTTGGGTAAGGCAGAAACGCTTAGCCCGCGCGGCAGTTGATTCTAAGAAGTCCTAACCATACTTAAGGATGGAGTAACTTTCTCATGCCAGACAAGACCGCATTTATTACTTTTCTCGTGGCGTCTACACTGCTCAACCTGGCTCCCGGCCCGGACATGCTTTACGTCATTGGGCGCAGCGTGGGGCAGGGACGTCGAGCGGGAGTCGTCTCCGCGCTCGGCATTTTCGCCGGCTGCCTGGCGCACATCCTGCTGGCTGCGTTTGGTCTGGCGGCCATTCTGCGTTCCTCGCCGTTGGCCTTCAATGCGGTGCGCTACGCAGGCGCTATCTATCTGGTTTACCTGGGTCTACGAATGATATTGCAAAGGCAAGCGCACTTCGCCTTCCAGCAGCCTGGGAAGGCCAATTTGTGGGTGATTTTCCGGCAGGGCGTGATCACCAATGTTCTGAATCCAAAAGTGGCGTTGTTTTTCGTGGCCTTCCTGCCGCAGTTTGTGAATGGTGTCCACGCTAGCGTGGTACTACCGATCGTCGTGCTTGGCATGATCTTTAATACGGGCGGGGCAGTGGTGAACCTGATTGTTGCGTATGCGGGAGGTTATGCCGGCGACGCGCTTCGCCGTAACCCCCGAATTGCCCGGCTCCAGCAATGGTTTAGCGGGCTGGTTTTCGTGGGTCTGGGACTCCGTCTCGGGCTTAGCCGCCGCTAACCATTGTCGTTGTCCCGTGGAAATTCACAGGAAAATTCCACGCCTTCTCTGTAGATTTCTTTCGCTACCCTCCGGTATTCTCAGGCCATGGGTACGGTCGCGCTCACCGAACTTCTCGGCACCCCGGTTTTTGACTCGGCCGGCGCCCAGGCCGGACGGGTGCGCGAAGTGGCCCTTACTCCACAGGAAGACCGCTCCCGCGTCTCTACCTTCATTGTGAAGACCAAGCAGGGGAACCGCGTGCTTCCTTTCGCCGCGATTGGTTCGATGAATGGCGGGATTTATGCGACCACTGCCTCCGCCGAATGGGCTGCGGCGGACGCCGCTGAAGGTTTATTTTTGCTGGAGCGAGACCTGCTCGACCAGCAGATCATTGACGTCCACGGCCGCAAGGTCGTGCGCGTCAACGACGTGGATTTGCAGCAGGAAACCAGCCACAACCGTCCTTTGCTGCGGGTCAACTCCGTGGATGTCGGCGTGCGCGGCGCGGTGCGGCGTCTGCTCAAGGGAGTGGTGCCGATGATGGCGCTGCGCACCCTCCTGACGCAGCTTCCTCCGCGTCCCATCCCCTGGGATTTTGTCGACCTGATCGAAACCGACCCAGCCCGCCGCGTCAAACTCAAAATCTCGCACGAGCGCCTGGCGACCCTCCATCCCGCCGATATTGCCGACATTATCGAGAAGCTGACTCCGGTGGAGCGCGAAGCCGTGTTCCAGACCTTGGATGAAGAAGTAGCGGCCGGGGCCCTGGAAGAAGTGAAACCCAAGGTACAAAAGTCCATTGTCGAGTCACTCGCTTCCGAACGGGTTGCGGAAATTGTCGAGGAGATGAACCCTGACGCCGCCGCCGACCTGCTGGGGGAACTCGCGCAGGAGCGTACCGAGAAGATCCTGAAGGAGATGGAGCCCGAGGAGCGCAAGGAAATTGTCGAGCTCCTGGAATTTGGCGAGAACACGGCCGCCGGCCGCATGAATACAGAATTTCTGGCCGTGTCGGTTAGGGGCAATGTGGGCGATGCGATTTCGGCGCTGCGCGGGTTTGAGGGCGGTGTCGAGAGCGTCAGCACCATCTATCTGGTGGATTCGCATGGCACTCTGGCAGGAGCTGTCCCTCTGTCGAAGCTGGTTTTAGCGTCCTCCGCCGAGCCCCTGCTCTCCCTGGCGCAAGAGCCGCTTATTTTCAGCACGGTAAAGACCAAGGACAAGGAATTTGTCGAGCTGTTCGACAAATATAATCTCTTCACTCTGCCGGTAGTGGATGAGAACCGGAAACTCGTGGGCGTCATCACCTCGGACGACATCATCAGCTTGCTCAGGGCGAAATTGTAGTCCGCTATGTTCGATCCAGAAGTTGAATCAGGCGTTCTTTTGCCACGGGCCACTCCGCCGCAACAATCGAAAAGCGAGCCGAATCACGGGGTGTAAAATCCGCAGCCATGCGGTGAGCACGAAGTATCCCTTCGAACTTCCCGCCGATACGTTCTATGGCTGCACGCGATCGTTCATTACGTGCGTCGGTATGAAGGCAAACGCGAAGCACCTGCCAGACCTCGAAGGCGTAAGTCAACATGAGCAGTTTGGATTCAGTGTTAGCGCCAGTACGAATCGCCGAGCGAGTCAGCCAGGTGTAACCAATTTCGCAGGCATCGGGAAACGCGTGACCACAGGATGCGTGTCCCTCCGGCCATGACCAGCGCTCTGTGTTCCAGAAGCGCGTGGAACCGATGACGGTGTTGTCGGCTATCCGGATGGTTGCAAACGGCATCGCAGTGCCAGCGTTCCGCCAGGCCAACGCAGTATCGACATATTTCTTGGCCTCATCTTTGCCCCTTGGGATTGGACTCCACTCATAGAGCGAGCGATCAGCCTCAGCAGCAGCCACCAGCCCATCAACGTGGCAATGTTCGAGTGGTTCCAGATGGACGTATTTCCCGTGAAGAGCAAACTTTTCTAATTTCATTCGTCCACTCTCTGAACCGTGTGGAGACTGGGCTTGCCCCGTCTCCACACGGCCTAAATGATCTCGCCGTCGGCTAATTGGCGCACCAGATCGAGGTCTGCTTCGAGGAAATCGAATGATGGCAGCTGGGTCCGCTCCGCCCATTGCAGGTCATTGAAGATGCGGTTCTCCAATTCTCCGGCGTACTCGCGTACCACAAAAAAGCGCAACTCGACCGAGCTGCGGTTGGGATACTCATGGCGAATGCGGGCCACTTCCTCGCCCACCACAGCATCGATGCCCAGTTCCTCTTCCAGTTCGCGGCGCATGGCATCCCGCGGCTGCTCTCCTTCTTCGATTTTTCCCCCAGGGAACTCCCACTTCAGGGGCATGGTCTGATGGCGGGTGCGCTGGCAGACCAGAATCTTGCCCTCTTTCACAATCAGTGCCGCCACCACTCGTTTCATGCCGGTCTTACTTCTCCTGCGGGATTGGGGCGCCCCGCGGCACAACTGGTGAAGGTAAAAGCGAAGGCCGCGAGTCCTGCCGGACAGATCAGCTCCAGCATGTGCTCGCCGAACTCATGATTGTCCGCCAGAAAGTACATTCTCGCCCGCTGCACCACGATCAAGCTCTCCTCTTGTCCGGAAATATTTTGAAACTGCGTGTCGGTCGTTGCCTGTCCGGCCGTGAGCGGCTTGCCATCCTGCCGGAGAATGACTTCGCACGATGGCCCGCGCGGCGAAGCCATCACCAGATTCACCGCCGCGGCGGAGTAGCGGAGGATCAGATCGTGCGCGCCCTCCCCGGCGGATTCAAAATACTCGGCGGTGGAAGCCCACTTGCCGTTGGCGTAAAAACAGCTCTCCGCCAGGTCGCCGGCAAATTCATAGTCGGCCACCTGATCTTCCTTGAAACCTCCGGTGTTGCCGATGCGCCCGCG
>CAZETZ010000056.1:0-2891 GCA_964514735.1 uncultured Acidobacteriaceae bacterium
CACCTTTGACCGGGCCACCCATTACGAACATCACATTGGCGTGGCCGTGGTCCGTAACACGATTGCCGTTGTCGCGCGCGGTGCGGCCGCAGTCGGACATGGTGACGACCACAGTGTCTTCTGCCAGGTCTCCAAGGTCTGTCCAGAATGCTGACAGCGACTGCGAAAAATCCCCGAGCACATTGGCTAGCTGTCCCTGCGTGCTGCCTTCGTTGACGTGGTGGTCCCATCCTCCGATGTCGGCGAACGCAACTTGTACTCCGAGATTAGCTTTGATCAGCTGGGCCAACTGCCGCAGGCTGTCGCCAAAACGTCCGCGCGGGTAATTGGCCCCCGGGGCGGGAGTGTATTTCGCCGGATCAGCCGCTTTCAACATCTTCACCGCTTCAAAAGTTTCCTGGCCGGTGCCATGCATGACGGTATCCACCGACTGCGAATACATGGCCTCAAAAGTGTTCGCGACTGGCGAATTAGGATTGCGTCCGCCCACGCCAAAGTCGTTAATGTTGTTGATGGCAACCGCTGGCTCGCTGCCGGAAAGAATGCGCGGCAGCGACGGTCCCATGGCGATGGCGCGAAATGCAGCCTTATCGGCGGGCGTGGGCAAAGAATGCAAAGTGCGATTGAGCCATCCATCTTCGTTGGCTTTCACGCCAGGAGTGCCGGACTCCATGTAATCCTGCGCGTCGAAATGCGAGCGTGTAATGTCCGGCGAACCGGCGGCGTGGACGATGGCCAGGTGCCCCTGGTCCCAGATCGGTTTGAACGAAGCCATGGACGGATGCAGGCCGAAGAAGCCGTCGAGATCAAGCACGTCCTTGCGCGGAATGTTGATCGAAGGCCGCATGGCGTAATAGTCAGACTCGCCGTGCGGCACCACGATGTTGAGTCCATCCGCCGCGCCGCGCTGGAAAATGACAACCAGCCGCTTGTTGCCGATGGCGGCCTCGGTCGCGCCAAACGCTGCGCGATTCAGGAAACTGGGAATGGCCGCCGTGCCGACCACGGCGAGCGCTCCATTGCGAAGAAAAACGCGACGTGTGATGGACATAAAATGGCCCCTAGCTTTTAGCCTTTAGCTCTCAGCTACTGCCTATTGCTGCTCCAGCTCCGATCTAGCTAAGAGCTAAAAGCCAATGGCTAAGAGCTTTCTATCTCCTTTGAAACTCCGGCGAGCCCAATAGCAGCCCTTCAATCATCGCCACATTTGGCGCATTCTTGGGATCATCCAACTTCCGCTGCGCAATATTCGGATCCTGCAAGCGCGCAGCAATCGTGTCATGCGTCTGCTTGGAAATGTCTCCCGCCAACAGCGAACCTTCCAGATCATTCAAGACTTCCGGCGGATCAGTCGCAGTAGTATTGGGCGGCAGCAAGTGATTCGCATCCACTTGCACGCCTTTCAATTTTCCCGCAGCCAGCGCCAGAGAAAAATTCATTCGTCCCAAAAGCGCCGAAGAGTTCACCCAGGTTTCCGCCTTCATGGAATATCCAGTCGGCGGCTGCATTCCATAAAGCGGCATGCCCATATTCTGTAGTTGCCGCGCTAATGGAGTCGCATCAGTCACATCCGCGCCCGTTGCCCGCACCGCAGAAGCCACGAACTCCAACGGCGTTTTCACTTTGGCGCGATATGCCTCCGGGGCCCAAAACTCGGGCGACTGCAACATGGTCTTCAGCACTTCGCGGATATCGCCATTTTTCTTGAGGAAAGTTTGCGCCATGCGGTCCACCAGCGCTGGCGGCGGGTCATCCGACACAAAGCGCATCGCCAACTTGGTGCTGATGAATTTTGCCGTAGATGGATTGCGCGCCAGGAAGTGCAGCAGTTCCATCCCTTCTTTTTCGCCGTTCGATTTAATGCGATGGCCCATCACGACTTTGTCGCCGGGCTCATGCATGCGCTCCTCAAAGGAAAAATCGCCGCCCTGGCGCGGTTCCTTGATGGTCCAGCCGGTGAAGACGCGCGCCGCTTCGGTCACGTCTTTTTGCGTGTAGCCGCCGTTAACGCCAAGAGTGTGCAACTCCATTAACTCGCGGCCATAGTTTTCATTCAATCCGCTATTGCGCTTTCCTTTGGCCTGCGGCCGCTGCTGTCTGGGAAAGCGCTGCCTGCGCCCCCAATTCTGCCGCTTGGGAATGCCGTTGGCCGCATCGGAGTCTGGGCCTACGCTCAGCCAGTTGTCCAGATAGAACAACATCGCGGGACTTTTGGCCGTGGCCACCAGCAGGTCTTCAAATTTGCCCATGGCATGGGGGCGAATCACGTCGCGCTCATAGCTGGTCAACAGATAGCGGTCCGCGCCCTTGCCGCTGAACACATTGAAGTGGTTGAACCAGAAGTCCGTCATGACTTCTTCCAGTTGCCGTTCGCTGTAAATCGCACGCAGTAGCTTGCCCTGGGCCAGCTCCTCAGAAACCACCTGCTGCGGATTGTTGAGCGCCATCAGCGTCTCGCGCTGCTTGGCAGTCATGCCTTCCATAACTTCGTCGCGCCTATCTTTCATTCCGTTCGCCAGTATGCGCTGCTCATCTGGCGAGAGACTGGCGATTTCCTTGATCCGTTGATCGGGAGGCAAGTCTAGAAGGGCTTCGCATTTCTGCTCCACCTCCGCGCGTTCCTGCTGCCGCCGCTCGCGCTCTTCGTCGGTCATGGCGTCTGGCTTGGGATTTGCGTCCGTGTTCGCGGCTGCTGCATTGTTGTTTCCAGCTTGTTCTTTGCGATCCAACTTCTCTTCATAACGAGCAAGTTGCGCTTCGTAAACCGCGCGTTTTTCGGGATCGGAGGGCATACGCTGTTTGCCATCGGCGACCGCTTTAATCATCTGCTGCGACGGGAAATTTTCCACCAGCTCATGCGTGTCCATCTTCAGCGTGCGCAGCGGGGCCAG
>CAZETZ010000056.1:2991-4605 GCA_964514735.1 uncultured Acidobacteriaceae bacterium
ACGTTGGGATCAAATTTCTGGGGGGACATGCGTACAATTTCATTCAACGTCCCGCCCAGGGACATCGGCTCCCGATAAGGGCGTTCGCTGGTCATGGCATCGAAGGTGTCGGCGAGGCCGACGATGCGCACCGGCAGACTCACATCGGTCATTCCCAGGCCATCCGGGTAGCCTGAGCCATCGCTGCGTTCGTGGTGCCAGCGGACAATCTCCGGGATGCTGGCCCAGGGAAATTCAATTCCGGTCACGATCTGATGACCGACAACCGTGTGGTCGGCCATCTCACGAAATTCCTCAGGATCAAGCGCGGTGGGTTTGCCGAACAGCCGCTTATCCACCGCGACTTTGCCGATGTCATGCAGGTAGCCGGCAGAGCGCAGACCCGCAACCTCAGTTGGCCCCATACCCATGGCTTCGCCGATCGCGGCAGAATAACGCCCAACCCGCAACGAATGGCCGTGAATGTTGACGTGCTTCACGTCAATGGCTGCAGCGAAGGCCTCTAAAGTGTGATCGTAGAAGCCGTGCAGAGAAGCCATGAGGCGCAGGTTTTCGGAAACACGCTGGGAGAGCGTCTGGGAAAGCGTATGGTTCTGCACCGCGAGCGCAACGTAGTTGCAAAGCAAATCTAAAGCGCCCAATTCATCTTCATCGTACAGCGCATCACCCTCGCGGCGCCCCAAGGCGACCAACCCGACTAACTTCGTTCCCACCTTCAACGCGGAGAAGCATTTGAACAGCTCCGGCGCGACGTTCCCATTGGAACTTAAATAATTTTCATAAGAGCTCGACGCCAGCACCACCGAGCCGCGCGTCGTCAATAGCGCATGTACATGTTTGGGAAGAAGAGGAATGACTGCCGGCTCCGGCATCAGCGCGAAGCCCTCAGAAGCGATGGAAGTGAGCAGGGAAGGTTTGTCGCTGAAGACAAATAAGACACCTTCGCGGGCGCCTGCCGCCTGCAACAGGGCAGTGACCATGGCAAGGGCCCGTTGCGGGAAGTCAAGCTCCGCCGTCATCTCGGGGCCGAGATCGGAGAGCGCCTCCACGGTTCGCAGGAGGCGTCGCAAATTGTCTTTCTGCACGGCCAACGAAGCGTGCGCAGAAACCAGAGCACCTTGAGAGTACCACGCGGGAAAATATTGTGATGAAAGGGGTTGTTGGTTAGTTTGGTGCGGTGATTCTCAGCGCACTCAGCGTCTCCTCCGCAGTCTCTGCGGTTAAGATTTTGATTTTTCTGAAAGCGAAAAACAAAATCTTAAAACGCCGAGGGCGCAAAGAAACCACGCGGAGATCGCAGAGAAAGACACGGGGGAACAAAGTCTTTCGGAGATTGTGCGGGCTTAGAAGTGCTCTCTCAATCCGGCAAAATCTTCGACAACCAGCAACCGGGCAGGCGGAACAGCTTGCGCCATTTCCTCGTGCTCCAGCACCCAGGTGAAGTCGTGGGGAACGAACACCGCGTTCAATCCCGCGGCCAGCGCGGGATTGATGTCCGACTTGGGGCTGTTGCCGACCATCCAGGTGATATCTTCGGCCAGCTTATGCTTGGAGACGACCGAGCGGTAAGTCGGCTCGTCTTTCTCGGCGACGATTTCAATTTCAGAAAAATAT
>CAZETZ010000056.1:4705-18039 GCA_964514735.1 uncultured Acidobacteriaceae bacterium
CCGTAGCCGTGGCTGATGATGCAGTCGCGCTCGACATCGTCAATCACTGCCCGGACTTGGGCGGGCGAATATTCTTTGTGATTCAGAAAAGAAATGAAGTTGGCGATGGCGCGTTCGAAATAGATGTTATTTTCCCAGAGCGTGTCATCCGCGTCAATGAGCAGGGACATTGGATTCATCATACTCGATCCTCTGTGGCCTTCCCTCCGTGAAACTCTGCGTCCTCTGTGGTTAAAGCTTTTGATCTTCCCACCTGAAAAACAAAACCTTGAACCACAGGAGACGCAGAGATCACGGAGGAAATGCCACAGAGAACTGCTAGAATTTACCTCGATGAACAGGCGAAGCGAAACACTCTTCTTCTCGTTAATTTTTTTTACGGTTTCTCTTTCAATGGCACAACAGAAGGAAAGCAAAACTGAATCGGCCGGTAAAACTGCGTCAATCGCAAACTTGCACGTTACTTCCGATCTGGACCAGCGGCTGGCCAAGTTCCGTCAGATTCAAATGCCTTATCGCTCCGCTGGTTTGACTCCCAATGAGAGGAAAATGGTGGAGAAGCTGGTGGACGCATCCCGCTATCTGGGAGACATCTTCTGGAGGCAGAGTGACCCCGAAGGTCTCGATCTCTACCAATCGCTGGCCGGAAGCGACAGCTTAAAAGATAAAAAACTCCGGCACTTTCTGTGGATTAATGCCTCGCGTTTCGATCTCATTGATGAGAACAAACCGTTTGTCGGGACCGAGCCGTTGCCGCCGGGGAGAGGTTTTTATCCCAAAGGGCTGACGCGAGATCAAGTGGAGCAATACGTAAAAGACCACCCTGATAAAAAAGCCGAAATCTACAGCCCCTACACGGTGGTCCGCTGGCACGGCGAGGAACTGCGCGGAGTGCCCTACCACGTTGCTTATCGCTCGTTCCTGGAGCCAGCGGCCAAAGATTTACGAGAAGCGGCGAAATTGAGCGCAGATGCCGCTTTTGCCAACTTCCTCCGCCTGCGTGCGGACGCTTTGTTAACCGACGACTACTACAAGAGCGACCTGGCGTGGATGGATTTGAAAGACCCGAAATTTGATGTGATCTTTGCTCCCTACGAAACCTATCTCGACGATTTGTTGGGGATCAAAACTTCCTACGGGGCCGCAGTACTCATCCGTAATGACGAAGAGAGCAAAAAGCTGGCGCTGTTCCAGAAATATGTCCCCGATATTCAGGAAGCGTTGCCGCTCGATAAAGAGGACCTGCCATCCAAGCGTGGCCTGCAAACTCCTATGGAAGTCATGGACGCTCCCTACCGCGCCGCAGACCTGCGTCACGGCTATCAGGCGGTGGCAGACAATCTGCCCAACGATCCCCGCATCCATGAAGAGAAGGGCAGCAAGAAAATTTTCTTCAAAAATTTCATGGATGCGCGGGTGAACTACATTATTCTTCCGTTGGCTAAGCATGTAATGCGCGCCGATCAGGCGGAGAAAGCCACGGGCGAAGGATACCTGTACGGCACCATCATGCATGAAATTGCCCATGGCCTGGGGCCAGCGTTTGCGCGCACCAAGGCTGGCAAAGTAGATATCCGCGAGGCCATCGGCCCACAGTTTGGCGGCCTGGAAGAAGCCAAGGCCGATGTGGCCGGCATGTTCGGCTTGAAGTGGCTGGTGGACCACGGCGCGCTGCCCAAAGAAAAGCTGGAAGAGTACTATGCGTCCTATGTCGCTGGAAACTTCCGCACCTTGCGCTTTGGCACCGGCGAGGCCCACGGCCAGGCGGAGATGATGGAGTTCAACTACCTGGTCGAGAGGGGAGCTGTGAAGCGCTTGGCCACGGGCAAATATGAAGTGATCTATGCAAAGATGCCGGAAGCCATCGCCGATTTAGCCAAAGAGTTGCTGGAAATCGAAGCCACCGGAGACCGCGAGCGGGCGGAAAACTGGTTCAAGAAATATGATGTGATGCCGGCGGAGTTGAAAGCGACATTAAAATTGGGAGCGAGCGTGCCGGTGGATGTGGATCCGGTTTTTGGGTTTAAAGAAAAATTGGAGTAGAGGGAGGTGGCTTGCGGGCTAGGAGAATATCTGGAATTTAAGTTCTTGTTTAGATTTGTATCTTGAACTTAGGTACAACCAACAAAGGCGATTGCGAATTTCTTGAACCGGCCACTTGTTGAATCCAGACGGCACAGAAATTTTCAAACCGCCTGGGCCTTTTGGCATCATGTGATGCATGCTTTCGTCTGCATCTTCTGGAGTCCATACTAGGCAATAAGTCTTACTTTTTGATTTGCAAAGAGCTTTGATCTGCACTCCCAATTGTTTATCTATCCCTATGTCGAATTGATTGTGATAGTACGGCAGGTTGTCGGATGGGGGTGGGGATTTTATGTAAAGGAATCGTCTTCCTGTCAGAAGCACGTCGTCAGGTCGAAGCCAGGCAAGTTCTTGTGGCCATCCCAGATCCGCTAAGAATTTGCGGAATCTGTTACACGATTCTTCAAAGGTTAAATTCACTGCCGTAGAAAATTAGAATCAAGCTACAAACTCAATTTTGGCCTCGTGCGGAATAATTCCCGCCTTATGCCCCATGTCCAATAACCGTCGCACCGCCTCACGTCCATCTAAACCATAATCCACTGTGCGCTCGTTTACATACATGCCCACAAATTGATCAGCCAAATGTGGATCCAAATCGCGGGCAAATTGCATGGCGTATGCCAATGCTTCCTCACGATGATCGAGAGCGTACTGAATGCTATCGCGCAACGCCGTGGACACACTGGACATTAGCTCCGGGCCAAGGCTACGCCGGATCGCATTTCCTCCGAGAGGCAAGGGCAGTCCAGTAATCTTCTGCCACCACGCACCTAAATCTACAATGCGGTGCAGTCCCGATTTCACATAGCTCAACTGGCCTTCGTGAATGATCAGGCCCGCCTCGTATTTGCCTTCAAGTACCTGAGGGATGATCTGGTCGAAGGGAACGACCTCGGTCTCAATACCCGGCGCGAAAAGATTCAAGGCCAAATATGCCGTGGTCAGTTTGCCCGGAACCGCAATCACCTTCCGCTTGATCCCAGTTTCTGAGTAAGCCTTCGGAGCCACGATCATCGGCCCATAGCCATCACCCACGCTGCCGCCGCTGGAAAGCAGCGCATAGTGGTCCTGAATGTAAGGAAATGCGTGGAAAGAAATCGCAGTGACGTCGTACGCCCCATCGCCCTTCATGGCCGCGCGGTTCAGGGTTTCAATGTCGCAGAGGGTATGGGTAAAACGCAGGCCGGGCACCCGGACTTTGTTGGTCGCGAGGCCATAAAACATGAAGGCATCGTCCGAATCCGGACTGTGGGCGATAGTGATTTCGCGGGTTTCGACGGCAGTACTGCTCATAAGTAACGGCGCGCTCCGATAGAATTTGTAATTACAGCTTTACCGAGAACCGCCGCCAGCCTGCCACAATCCCCGCCGCCGAAACGATCTTGAGGACTTCAGCGAGAACAAACCAATACAACCCAAACTGCGCAGCACGGGCCAATGAGTGGGTGTAAACGTAAAGCCAACTCAACCCACCCGTGAACAGCACAATCTCGGCCAGGAAACCTGCGGTCAACCCGCGCAGGAAAGTTTTTTCTCCCCGCTCCATCACTAACCCAGCCAGATAAGCAACAAACGGATAAGCCATGAGATAGCCACCGGTCAGCCCGACGATCTGCGCCAATCCGCTGGGTCCAACCAGCGGGTTAAAAACCGGCAGTCCCATCGCGCCCTCGGCCAGGTACAACGCCAGCGCGGCAAAGCCCCGCTTGCGTCCGAGCATCATGCCGACCAGCAAGACGCCGAAATTCTGCAAAGTTAAGGGCACGGGAGTCGATGCCAGTACAGCCGTAAACCTTGCGCACAAGGCCACGAACAAGCTGGCGGAAATAACAATGATGACCTGAGTTCCCCATTCGAGTGTCCGCGCGGGGCTTGCTAATACTTGGGTTTGTGATTTTTCCATGATCTTTAAGCCCCTACTCTTTGGTAGAAGTGTCTTTTACTGCCTTTTTCATGTGGCGGCGCACACGAAGGTATGCGCTTATGGCCACAAGGGCTACCGCTGCCGTGCTGACCGCCAGGATGATGAACCACCACAGCATTCGCACGATGCACTAGCATACCAAAACATTGTCGTGAGAGGTCATTTCCTGGACATCTCCCGCTCCACATCTTCCGCTGCGTGCGGAAGATCGGCGGTCAGATTGATGAGCTTGCCGTCTTTGTCCACGTAAAGAGTGTCTTCTATGCGGACGCCCAATTTCTCTTCCGGGATATAGATTCCCGGCTCAATGGTAAACACCATTCCTGGACCAACTGGGATGTCATAGCTGCCGGCATCATGTACTTCGAGGCCGACATAATGGCTCAACCCGTGGATGAAATACTTGCCCAGCGGCCCGCCTTGCAGGTCCTTGCCATGAGTGTTGATGTAGTCGTAGGCCACTTTGTATAACGAATCGGAAGAATCGCGTTTAAGCGATGACTTGCCCGATCGGAAGGCTGCAATGGCCGCCTGCTGCGCGCCCAGCACAATGTTGTAAATCTCGCGTTGCCGCGGAGTGAATTTCCCACTTGCGGGCAAGGTGCGGGTGATATCGGAGGCATACATCGAATACTCTCCGGCTGCGTCGATGACCACGACATCCCCATTCTGTATGGTTTGCGAGTCTTCGGAATAGTGCAGCACGGTGGAATAGAAACCCGACCCCACAATCGGCGAATAGGACGGGCGCTCACAGCCGCGCTTGCCCCACTCGTACTGCATGAGCGCGGAAATTTCTCTTTCCGTGATGCCCGGCTTCATGGCATGCATAGCGGCGTAGTGGGCTGCGATGGAAGCGTTGGTAGCTTTGCGGATGAGCTCAATTTCGCGATCGTCTTTGGTCACGCGCAGAGCAGCGATCAGCGGACGCACATCCAGCAATCCTACGGAAACGGGAAATGCGTTGGCGCGTCTCAACCAATCAATGGAGGTGGCGGAGATGGATTCCTCGCCCGGACCGGCAACGTCGGTGTAGAGTGTGGCGCGCGGAGAGGGAAGCAGCCGCACTAATTCTGTACGCAGGTTGTCGAGCGCCTCGACATGATCGAAGCCGGTGATTTTCAGGGCATCAGGATTATCCGGGCCAAGCTTTGGCCCGGTCCATTGTTCCTGGGCGAAGTTGCGATTGGGAAGAAAGAAAATTTCCGTATAGGGATGGGCGGGAGAATCACCTTTCGCTTCAGCTGCCGGTACCACCAGCAGGGCCCCACCGGGTTCACTCCAGCCGGTGAGGTAAAAGAAATTGTTGTCGGCGCGGTATCCGTAAACGTCATTGGGGCCTTCGCCTTCGGGCGCTGCAAACAGGAGGACGGCGGCGCCGCCGGTTTTGGCGGCCAGGGCCTGGCGGCGGGCGTGATAATCGATGTTAGGCTGCCGTTCAAGGGCGGCTAGCGAGACGGTGAACACAAAAATTGTAACCACTGTAGGCAAGAAGAGAATTAAACCACAAATGTGAGCCGCGAAACGGCGGAAGAATGCAGCCCAGGGCGCAAGCCCTGGGTAAACCGAAGATGAACCGAGCACCGAAGACGCGAAAGTAGCAGATGTTGGCATGTGGAAGGCTTCCAGATTTTCTGTCGCTCCTGCGGAGCTTGACGTAATTTTGAGCTTACCCAGGGCTTACGCCCTTGGCTGTAATCTTCCGCCGCTCTGCGGCTAAGAAAGCTAGGCGTTACACTCCGACTGGAAACGGTTTCGTGTGATCTCCCGTGAGCGAAAAGCCGGAGAACCGTCCCTGCAATAACGACATGAGACCCGTATACCAATAGCCAATCACAAACAGGGCAAGAAAAGGCACTGTCAACAAGTTGTCATTATCCACCGCGTAGTAGATCGCCAGGGCAAAATACGATCCAATCAACAATTCGACCCATGGCACCCAGCCTAGGCGCTTGCGATATTTGTTGGCCTTGACTTTGTCCATCTTCGATTCCACGCGGTACTTGGGCGTACGCGCAAATGCAGTCTGCTTGCCAATTAAAGCTTCCAGAACTGCCTGCGTGTTAGTGATGGTCAAACCGATTCCCAGGGCCATCAGAAAGGGAAGATAAAGCAATGCCCGAGGCCAAGTCCGCGGAAACAATTCTTTTTGCGAGACCAGATAAAAGCTTGAAATAGAAAATGTCGATGCCATGAACAATGGCAGGTCGATGTAAAGCATCTGAAACCAGCCCTGATAGAAGCGAATGATCATGGCCGGCATCAGCAACACTGAAAGCACAATCATCAGCGGATAACTCAGGTTGGCCGTCAGGTGATACCAGGCCTCCGCTTTCACTCGGAATGGCTGGTCGCTCTTGAGCACCCGCGGGAGGATCTTTTTAGCCGTCTGGATCAGGCCCTTGGCCCAGCGCGCCTGCTGGGTTTTGAACGCGGTCATCTCGACAGGAAGTTCAGCAGGACACTCCACATCCTGCAAATAGACAAACTTCCATCCTGCCAACTGGGCGCGGTACGAGAGATCGGTGTCTTCAGTCAGCGTATCGTGCTCCCAGCCGCCGGCGTCTTCAATTGCCTGACGCCGCCATACGCCGGCAGTCCCGTTGAAGTTAAAAAACACTTTATGCCGCGCGCGCCCGGAGTGCTCGAGCACAAAATGCCCGTCTAGCAGGATGGCCTCAACTTCGGTAAGGAACGAATAATGCCGGTTGATGTGGGTCCACCTCGTCTGCACCATGCCAATTCCTGGATTGGTGAACTGGTGGATGGTCCGCAACAGAAAATCTTCCGGCGGTACGAAGTCAGCATCGAAGATGGCGATGAACTCGCCTTTCGCGGACTTCAGACCTTCTGCCAACGCGCCTGCCTTGAAGCCTTCCCGGTTGGTGCGATGCAGATAGGCAATGGAAAATCCCTTCGCCCCATAATGCTCAACTAGTCCTCGGGCCACCGCCTGAGTTTCGTCAGTGGAATCATCCAACACCTGGATATCGAGTTTGTCCAGCGGATAGTCCAGGCGGCAAATCGAATCCAGCAGCCGTTCCACCACAAATTGCTCATTGAAAATCGGCAACTGCACGGTGATCTGGGGCAGCTCGGCAAATTCACTGTCAGGCTTGGTGATGTGTCGTTTTTTGTGCTTGTAATAAAGGTAGACCAGAACGTAACGGTGAACTCCGTACGAAGCCAACAGCACAAGCACGCAAAAGTACGGAATCAACAGCATCAGATCAAAGCTGTTGACCTGGTAGAGCCCCTGAAAAGTCTTATCCAAAAAATGCGAGCGGATGTATTGCCCGATACCGTGATTGACAAGAATTGCGGCAAAAGCCGGGGACGATATGGGATGTACGATCAAGGGTAATTAGTTTCCGGAGTTTGATCGAGAGTCATCCATTGTACCTGACCATTTTGGGCCTGGGAGATTTGAATGTAAGTTATTGATATTAAAAATATTTATCGGCGATATGGTTGAAATGGTTTTGCCAGGGTGCACAGATCACAATGCTGCGTGACGTGTGACCATGCTTATCGAGGTTTCTCGTGCGTAAATTGGGCCGTGGGCCCGTGGTGTAACTGGTAGCACAGAACCCTGTCAATGTTCCAGGTGCGGGTTCGAATCCCGCCGGGTCCATTCCTCGTTCCTTGAGGATGGCATCAAAGTGCCGAAATGGGAGAACCTGTTCGACAGGGTTGAGGTTCTCCTTGCCTTATGTATTTGAAACTTAGGATAATTGACTTGCAACATTGACAGGGTTCCGTGCACACGGAAACGGCCTCGGGAAACCGAGGCCGGTGCTGCTTTTGAACTTAGTTCAGGAAATAAGTTCGGTATAGCGTATCCCTCTGGGCGGGCCGGAACCCGGCGTCGCGGATGATGCGGCGTAGTTCCTCTTCTGTGGTGCAGTTGGTGACCCCCGCCGCACGCACCACATTTTCCTCCAGCATGACCGAGCCAACATCGTTCCCGCCGAAGCGCAGGCCCATCTGGCAAACTTTCAGTCCTTGGGTCACCCAGCTGGATTGCACATTCAAGAAATTGGAAAGATAAAGCCGCGAGATCGCCAGAACTTTCAGATACTCGACGGCAGTAGCTTCATCCCAGTGACGCCCGCCTAAAGCCGTATTCTGCGGCTGGAAGCTCCAGGGGATGAAGGCGGTAAAGCCTCCAGTTTCTTCCTGCAAATCGTAGAGGCGCTGGAAGTGGTTGATGCGATGCTCGGGCTTCTCGCCGACGCCGAACATCATGGTTGCGGTGGTGCGCATCCCGAGCTGGTGGGCCGTACGATGCACATTGAGCCAATCTTCGGTCAGGCACTTGAGGCGGGCGATTTTATAGCGGACTTCATCGTCAAGAATCTCAGCCCCGCCGCCGGGGATCGAATCGAGCCCAGCATCCATTAACCGCAAAATCGTGTCGCGTATAGTGAGGCCGCTGTATTCCGCGATGGCAATGATCTCCGAAGCCGAGTAGCAATGCAGATGAATTTTGGGAAAGCGCTGCTTGATGCCACGCAGCATCTGCTCGTGCCAGTCAATTTTCAGGTCAGGATGCAACCCGCCCTGCATCAGCACGCCAGTACCGCCCAGTTCCTCGGTCTCGCGGATCTTTTCATAAATCGTGTCGAAATCGAGGATGTATCCCTCTTTGGCCGCCGGCCCCTTGAGTGGGCGATAAAAAGCGCAAAAGGTGCAATATTCGGTGCAGGAATTCGTGTAATTGATGTTGCGATCAATGACGTAGGTGGCCACGCCTTCGGGATGGAGCTTGCGGCGCACAGCATCGGCTTCCATGCCGATTCCAATCAGGTCATCGGAGTGAAATAGATCGAGGGCTTGGGCCTTAGAAAGAGACACGCGAGGTGCATTGATTCTAACGAATATCGGGGGTTTGGTTCAAATTTTCCTGCTAACGGCGCAGGCCGGAGACATCGCTTCGAGAGAGGATGGAACCCTGGTCGTCTAGCACGTACACGTCGGCCAACCGTGCCTGCCGGCTGGTTACGGAAGCTTCCTGGCTGAGAGTGAGCGTGATCAAAGTTCTGTCCGAAGTGCACCCAGTCAGTTCCCGAGCGCCATCGCTTCTGGGAAGCTGCCTGCTCACTTCCAACGCCTTCCGTTCTTGCAGCACGACTTCCACAGTCCCGACTAGGTTTTCACAATGTAGGGCAATCCGCACCTGCCATTGCCCGGAACCCATGGTTCTAGTGACTGGTTGTTCGGCAAAAACCACCACCGGCGGGTTGCCTCCCGGGGAGATGCCACGGTCCGGCCAGAGCCGGTCGAACTCCTTGGCGGCGGCAATATACGCCGGTTTCAACTGTCGATCTCGCATCTCCCAGCGCGGATGCATGGCGTAGCTGGAGCTGGCAGCATCACCGATTTCCGCGCGCAGCAGATGGTAGAGGGCAAGGGTAAAGTCGGGGTGATAGCCTGCGTGGGCCATCAGCGTTACACTCTCGGCATCCGCTTCGAACTCCATCCGGCGGCAGAAACTGCCGGCAGCAGCCGAAGCGGCGTTCGCGTCGAGCCACGAAGCGGAAGCAGCCCCACGCTCTCCCAACGCAAAGCCCGTCGCGCCTTCCTGTAACGATTTCTCGTAAAGATAGCGCCTGGCCCAGTCACGATGCAGGACATGAGCCATCTCATGGGACAGAACGGCGGCCCAGAGCCCGGCATTAGAACCCGCCAATTCAGCGAGGCTCTGGTCCACATAGATGGCGCCATCCGGTGAGGAGAACGCATTCCATAAGGAGCCCTGCGAGATCCGCAGCTCCCAGCGGGAATCCTTCTGCTTCTGTTGTGGCAAAGTGCGAAGCAATTGCTGGAAGACTTTTACCGCAACTCGGTAATGATCCGAAGGGGAAGTACTGCTTGCAAACAGAAGCGGCCGTAGCCGGGCCGCTGTTTTTAGATCGAAGTCGAATCGGTCGGGAATTGCCGGTGACAGGGAAAGCTGCTGGGGTGAGACGGGTACTACGCAGAGCAGGTAAAAGAGAACAAAAACCGCGAAACGTCTTAGACTGGAAGCGCCCATCTTCATACGCGCCACCTTCTAAACGAACTGTAGCACAAATGTTGGGTATGTCACCGTGTTTCTGCCTGCAAGACGCAGGCGCTGTCAAATAACGGCGGCCCTGTTTATTTCCAGAAAATCAAACCCAGGCGCCGAAGGTAAAACCCTACACTCCTGCGCATAACGATAAAAGAGGCGCAATCCTTCGACATCTTGAGGGTCGAGATAATAGTGGATATTCTCCGTGAGGTACGTATGCACGTCCACCGTGCTCAAGCCTAGGCGCGGCGCCCACTCTCGAGCGATCGTGTTTAAGCTGTCCGCAGCCAGCCCGTGGTCTCGCGACTTCTGGAACACTGCCGCCAAATCCAGACCCGAGGCAGTATCCTGCAACGCGTCTTGCCGCACTGCCCAAAAGGCAAAAACAAATGGTTTTCCGGTCAGGCGCAACCACTCTTCCGCGAGGTCATAGGTGAAATACTGCGAGCGGTCTACTTTCAGCGCGGGGTCGCCAATCAGCAGCGCGGCATCATGGTCCCGCAACATGAGCGGCAGATCTGGCGCCATTGGAGTGTAGATTCTTTCTCCGCCCCACAGCTTGGCAAACAACACTTTGGCCAGCGCTACCGAGGTGAGCGACGAAATATCCAATGCGACACTCTGGATATTTTCTATCGGAACCTTGCTCACCAGCAGAATGGAGCGGACCGCTCGGCGCGATGCGATCGCCACCCCGGGAAGAATCACCAGCTCTGGAACAGTGGTATAAGCAGCGGCGGGGATGATGCCGATGTCCGCGGTCCCGCTCTGCAAATCGGCTGCGCATGCCGAGGGGACAGTATAGGAAATAGCAAAATCCGCGCCGGCGTCTCCATGTTCAAAATCCCACATCAGAGGCGCGGTATTGAGGTAAGAGATGGCGGAAATTCGCAGGCGTCTCATGGTAGGAAGGCAGCTTCTAACTACTAGCTTCTAGCTAAACCTAAATAAATTCTAGCAGCTTGTGACATGTAACCTTGACGGGCCTTTCCCTCCATGTATACAGTCCGCCGATAGAGCAGTAGGAGGTGTTTGTGGCGGAAGCTGCGGTCATTACATCGTCAAATCTTAGCGGGCATACCGCGGAATGGCTGGCCATTACGCTGACTCCCGGACTGGGCCCCACCAGGTCAAGGCGTTTGATCGAACTGCTGGGAGGGATCGAGGCCGTCTTTCGCGCTACCTTGACCGAACTCGAGGCTACGGGGATTCCCGCCGTGTCGGCGCAATCGCTGGGTACTGGGCGTTCCCTGGAACTGGCCCATGAAGAGCAGGCCCGCGCCACAGCCACCGGCACAAAACTGGTCGCTTTGGATGATCCAGCTTACCCCGCAACCCTTCGCCAGATTTACGATCCTCCGCTCATCCTTTATGTACAAGGCAACGCAGAAACGTTGTCGCAGCCGGGCATCGCGGTAGTCGGAACCCGCCATCCGACGCCTTACGGCACCGGCATGGCAGAACGGCTGGCTTGCGATCTGGCGGCGCGGGGTCTGGTGATCTTCAGTGGCCTGGCGCGCGGGGTTGATGCCGCGGCCCATCGGGGAGCGATTGCAGCCAAAGGAAAAACGGTTGCCGTCTTTGGCACCGGAGCGGATGTGGTTTATCCCAAGGAAAACCGCAAGTTGGTGGAACAATTATTGTCGCTGGGCGGGGCGGTAATCTCTGAGTTTCCGCTGGGCACTTCGCCCACGCCGCAGAATTTCCCGATTCGCAACCGGATTATCAGCGGAATTTCGATTGGAGTGCTGGTGATCGAAGCCGCCGAATACAGCGGCACGCGCATCACTTCCCGCTGCGCTCTGGAGCAAAACCGCGAGGTGTTTGCCGTGCCCGGAAACGTCACCAACAAAAATTCCTGGGGGCCGAACACTCTCATCAAACAGGGCGCAAAGCTGGTCGCCACCTGGGAAGACGTTTGGGAGGAACTCCCTGTGGAAGTACGACTTACGCTCGAACCGAAATCCGCCGATGAATCGAATACCAATCAGAATGCATCTCTATTCGAGGACGACAAGCTGGGGCCGCATGAAAGAAAAATCCTGAAAATCCTGAAATCGGATGAGGCCCTGCAACTCGATGAAATTATCGAAAGGCTTGAGCCGGAACTGTCATCGTCAGAAATATTTGCGGCGATGTTTGAGCTTGAGCTGGCGGGGAAGGTGAAGCAGTTGCCGGGGAAGAATTTTGTAAAAAGCTTCTAGCTATTAGCTCTTGGCTTTTAGCTTAAACCTCAGGAGACATTATGAGGAATTATCGCGATCTTCACGCCTGGGAAAAAGCGCACAGATTGACGTTGGCAATTTACAAGGCTTCGCAAGCTTTCCCAAAAGAAGAACGGTTTGGGTTGACAAGTCAGATTCGCCGTTGCAGTGCTTCGGTTGCGGCAAATTTAGCCGAGGGCTGCGGCAGGCGCTCGGACGGTGAAATGGCCCGATTTGTTCAAATCGCCATGGGGTCAGGAGCGGAGTTGTCCTATCACTTATTGTTAGCAAAAGATTTAGGTCTACTCGCAAGGGAAGATTATGTCCATTTGGATAGAAATTTAAGCGAAATAATGCGCATGCTAAGCGCATTCTCAAGCAAACTGAGAAGTCAAAAGGCAGCCTAGAAGCTTCAAGCTAAAAGCCAGGAGCTAATAGCTAAAAGCTCTTAAGAAACTTGTTGACTTCCATCCATTCGTGCTAGCTTCACAGCAAGCATCCATAAGACTGAGGGAAAATTGTCCAAAGGGTTAGTGATTGTCGAATCGCCGGCGAAGGCGAAAACCATTCAGAAATATCTGGGGAAGGGATTCACGGTCGAAGCCTCGCTCGGCCACGTGAAGGACCTGCCCAAGAGCACCCTGGGTGTGGATGTCGAAAACGATTTCGATACCGACTACATCGTCATTCCGGGCAAAGAAAAAGTTTTGGGCAAGCTGAAGAAGCTTGCTCTGTCGGTGGACAAGATTTATCTCGCGCCTGATCCGGACCGCGAGGGCGAAGCCATTGCCGCGCACCTTGCCGATGAGCTAGGCGACGGCGACAAAAAGAAAAAGAAGAAGAAAAAGAAAGGTGACGCCGAGGAAGAAGAACGCATACGCCGTGTCACCTTCAACGAAATTACCAAGCGCGCGGTGCAGGAAGCCTTCGAGCACCCGCGTGACATTGACCGCAATTTAGTGGACGCGCAGCAGGCACGCCGCGTACTCGACCGACTGGTCGGGTATCAGGTTTCGCCGTTGTTGTGGGACAAGGTGCGCCGTGGTTTGTCCGCTGGACGCGT
>CAZETZ010000057.1:0-17945 GCA_964514735.1 uncultured Acidobacteriaceae bacterium
GAGGGTGGGTCCGAATCCTTCCGCATTATGTTCGAGAAAGAAACTGATGGCCGATGGCTGGTGGAAGTTCCGCAACTTCCCGGCGTCATGGTGTACGGCAAAACTAAAGCTGAGGCCGAAGTCGCGGTTACTGCGCTGGCCCTGTGGGTGATTGCTGATCGGACCGAGCAACAAAAGAAACCGCCGAAATCAATTCAATTTTTGTGAGCAAGTGGCCTAGCGCCAAAGCGAAGGTGGTGTATCGCGCTTTACTTCGTATCGGATGGCAAGGAGAAGGCGCGTAAGGGGAGTTCTCACGTTCAACTGGAACGGCCCGGGGTGGGGCATCAGCTGTGCCTTAGGACTGCAAGGGATGCGCCTCCCTAAGGTTATACTGTCCCGCGGGGCGCGAGCCGCCGGCTTGGTGAGAACAATGATTCCTCCAACCTACAAACCGAAAAAGGAATTCATGCAGCTTGCCATTTCGGAGGCCAAGCGCGCCCGCGACCGCGGAGACTATGCCATCGGCGCCGTCATCACGCGGGTCACGGGAAAACGGGAAGTGGTGATCGCATCGGCCGGCAACCGGGTCAAAACTTCTGGTTCCTCGATCAAGCACGTGGAGTTGGAAACCTTGAAATATGTTTCCTCCGGCTACGGCCGGTATCTGCCGGATTTTGTCTTGTATTCCACCCATGAACCGTGCGCGATGTGCGCCGGCGCATGTGTGTGGGCCAAGATAGGGGCCGTGGTGTTTGGCGTTTCCCAGGAAGACATTACGGCTTACGGCAGGAAACACGGGACCGAGGATTTCAAGTGGCGGGCCTGCCTCATTTCCTGCCAATACGTCCTGGAAAAGGGTGATTTGCGCGTCCCTGTGTTCGGCAATTTCATGCGGCCGGAATGCCGAAAGTTATTCGGATATCGCCCATCCTGAACGAAACACGGGCCGCCAGACTACCCATTCAGCGGGCCAGTTCGTCCAGCAAACTTGCCGCCTGGGTCAAATTGTCTACGCCGAAAACCAACAGCGCCAGGGTCGAGCCCGGATCCAGCCCGCAATAGCTGTAATCGATGTTGATCTGTTGTTCGCCCAAGCGCGCGGCGGCGCGGCCCAACTCCCCTGGACGATGCGGCAGCCGGACTACGGCGACGTCCGTCTCCTCGAAAATCATGCGCAGGCCGCCCAGCACCGCCCTGGCGCTGGCCGGGTCATCGGTCAGGAAGCGGGCCAGGCTCTCGCGTTCCTCTACATACGACTGAAACGCCAGAATGTTGACTCCCCGCTCCGCCAGAGCGAGAAAGCACTTTCCCAGCGCGCCAGGCTTGTCCGGGATGGTTACGGTAATCTCCTTCGCCTTCGGCATGTGACTTAGTTCCCTCCCTTTTCCGGGGCTTATCATCGGGTATTGCGGCCCTGTCCCGGCGGGGCCGTCAGACAGGGTGGATTCCCATCCGCGCTCCGGTTTCGCTGGCTGCTTTCCGATGCAAGATGAGAGTAGGCGCAAAGCGACCCGCAAGTCCAATCGAATCTTCTTCTCGGGGCGCACCAAGATCCGGTTGCCGTGGACGTTACGAGTGGACCGTTCCTTTCCGTGTTTACAGTCCGAAAGACAAATCAACCGCCAGGGTTACGGCCTCTCGTTGCCGGCCCCGATACGTTCGTAATCTGGCCGGCCGGGGAGCGGGATGTAATCATTCTCCTCACAGGATATTAAAATCCAGCCAAGGAGCTCGCGCCATGAAATCGTTGGTCACCGTGGTTGTTCTAATGTTTGCAACTGTGGCGGCTCACCCGCAAACGGGCAAGCCCTGTGAGGAGTTGAAGGGCGAAATCGCCAAGAAGATTGAAGCGAACGGCGTTAAGTCTTACTCGCTCGAAATCGTGCCGACCGAAAAGGCGAAAGACAGCCAAGCCAAGATAGTAGGAAGCTGTGAAGGCGGCGCCAAGAAAATCGTGTACAGCAAAACCACGGCGCCTGCGTCCAAGCCGGAGGCCTCAGCCAGCAGCGCTGAACCGAATAAGCAGTAATCGCCACGAATCCTCGCTCTGATTGGGACGTGTGCCGGCGAGGGGAGCAGTGTGCTTACTCCCCGACTTCCTTACCCGAGTTCTCACCCCAAACCCGCCCCTTGCGGTCCAAGTGGCGCTGTTCAACTTCCCGCGGAATTGCGCCGATGAATCTCCTCTCCCGAGCAGCTTCTCGTAAGGCGCGGAATTCCGTTTCGCAACCACGCCAGTTATCGACACACGTGAAAGCTCTTGTACACTCTCTGTTACAGCGGCCTGGGAGCACGAATGAATTCCCACAGCGACGAACGTGATTGGCAGCGTGGTTTCTGGGGTCTGATCGCCACTCAATTTCAGGGCGCATTTAACGAAAACGCGCTGAAGAACCTCATTATCTTCATCATTCTCGGCATGGGGATGGGGGAAGCCAACCGGGACCGGCTGGTGTTGGTGGTCGGGACGCTGTTTTCCGCTCCCTTCATTTTGTTCTCCATGGCTGGCGGCTTCCTGGCCGACCGCTTCAGCAAACGCTCGGTCACTATCTTCACCAAAATTTTCGAGATGAGCGTCATGGTGCTGGCGCTCATTGGACTCGCGCGGCAAAACATTCCCATTGAGCTGACAGCCATTTTCCTGGCCAGCACGCAAGCGGCGATCTTCGGGCCGTCGAAATATGGCCTGCTGCCGGAGCTGCTTCCGCAAAAGCGGCTCTCCTGGGGCAACGGCGTGCTGGAGCTGACTACATTCCTGGCGCTGATTTCTGGGACCGTGGCGGCAGCGTTTATGGCGGAGGGATTCCGCGGGCGCCAGCAATATTCCGGGATGTTGCTGATTGGATTGGCAGTCGCGGGGCTGTTGTGCAGTCTCGGTATTACGCGAGTTCCAGTGGCAAACCCCGCCAAAAAATTCCGCTGGAACATCTTTGACGATCTCTGGAGCCAGGTAGCCCTGGTCCGTCAGGATCGCCCCCTTTGGCTGGCGGTTGCAGGCAATACTTACTTCTGGTTCCTTGCCGCTCTGCTGCAATTCAACATCGTCTTCTACGGCAACGATGTTCTAAAACTCAGCTCCGGCCGCAACGGTGTACTACAGGCCGCGATTGCGATTGGCATCGGGCTGGGAAGTTTAGTTGCAGGATATCTCTCCGGAAACAAAATCGAATATGGCCTGGTCCCGATGGGCTCCATCGGGATGACCGTTTTCGGCGCGGCCCTGGCGGTGCACGGCATCAAGTTCACCACCGTGCTGGTTTTTCTCGCGCTACTCGGCTTCTTCGCGGGATTTTTTGCCGTCCCGGTGAACGCGCTCATCCAGCATCGCCCGGACGAAGACAAAAAAGGCGGCGTGATCGGCGCGGCCAATCTGCTTTCTTTTATAGGGATCTTCGCGGCATCCGCCGTGTATTACGGCATGACCCGCTTCCTGCACTGGGGCCCGGCGACAATATTTCTAGTGTCATCCCTGGCGACGGTGACCGCAACAGCCTATCTGCTCTGGCTGTTGCCGGACGCTTTTTTGCGCCTTGTGCTTTGGCTGCTTACACACACGCTGTATCGCATTCGAGTTGAGGGCCGGGAGAACTTCCCCGCCAAAGGCGGAGCGTTGCTGGTGCCCAACCATGTCTCCATGGTGGATGCGGTCCTGCTCATCGCCGCCACAGACCGGCCTATCCGCTTCCTGATGTTCAAGGGGTCCTACGAGCACTGGCTGGTCAAGCCTTTCGCCAGGATGATGCGGGTGATTCCAGTCGCGTCCAATCTCGGGCCGCGGGATTTGATCCATTCGCTGCGTGAAGCGACAAAAGCCCTGCAAGACGGAGAAATTGTCGGCATCTTCCCGGAAGGGCAGATGACCCGGATTGGCCAGATGCTCCCCTTCCGGCGCGGCATGGAACGCATTATGAAGGGAGTGGAAGCTCCCATCATTCCCGTGCATCTGGACGGTGTCTGGGGCAGCATCTTTAGTTTTGAACGAGGCAAATTTTTGTGGAAGCTGCCACGGAAAATTCCTTATCCCGTTACCGTGAGCTTCGGCCAGCCTATGCCTCCAACCACTACCGCGGTTGAGGTGAGGAAAGTAGTTCAGGATTTGGGATCTGAAGCCTATCGCCATCGGCGGGAGCGAATGCATACCTTGCATCGTTCGTTTATTCGCATGGCGCGGCGGCATCCCTTTCGCTTCGCCATGGCCGATGGAAATACGCCGCGCGCCGGTTTTGGCTCGGCTTTGGCGCGATCTGTTGCCTTGGCCCGTCGCTTGCGATCTGTCTGGAAAGGCCAGCCCATGGTGGGGATACTTCTTCCCCCATCCGTTCCGGGCGCGCTGGTGAATTTTGCCGCGCTGCTTCAAGGCAAAGTCCCTGTGAACCTTAATTACACCGCGTCCACCGAGGTCCTGGCCTCGTGTGCCAGGCAGTGTGAGTTGAAGACCGTAATTACCTCGCGGGCATTTTTGGAGAAGGTCAAGCTGCAAGTGCCGGGCGAGTCCATTTATCTGGAGGATTTGGCGCCAACAATTTCCGCCGGGCAAAAATTTGCGGCGATGCTGGCTGCGTGGCTTTTGCCTTCCACTTCACTGGAGCGGGCCTGCGGTTCCGATCACAAGAGCACTCTGGACGACACCGCCACCATCATTTTCTCCAGCGGCAGCACCGGCGATCCGAAAGGGGTGATGCTAAGCCACGGCAATATCGCCGCCAACGTCGACCAGATTGCCCAGATCTTCATGCTGGATGCCAAAGACCGCATCCTCGGCATCCTGCCGTTCTTCCATTCCTTCGGATTCACGGGGACATTGTGCTTGCCCGCAGCGGTGGGCATGGGCGTGGTCTATCACCCCAACCCGCTCGACTCCCGCGCTATCGGGGCCCTGGTCAACCAATACGAGGTCACGTTCTTGCTGGCCACGCCCACTTTCCTGCAAATGTACACGCGGCGCTGCTCGCCGGAAGATTTCGGCAGCCTGCAATATGTCGTGGCCGGAGCGGAAAAACTGCCAGAGCGCATCTCCCAGGCATTTGAGGACCAATTTGGCTTGCGACCGTTGGAAGGTTATGGGTGTACAGAGTGCTCACCGGTGGTTTCGGTGAACCGTCGTGATTTTCGGGCTGCTTCTTTCCGGCAGGTGGGGGCCAAGCGTGGTTCGATCGGCCATCCCTTGCCGGGAATTACGGTCAAAATCGTTGATCCGGAGAGCAATCAGCCGGCGCCGTTCGGCCAGCCGGGGCTTCTCTTGGTCCGTGGCCCGAACGTCATGCAGGGCTATCTTGGGCGTCCGGAGAAAACTGCCGAAGTCCTTAAGGATGGCTGGTATAACACCGGCGACATTGCAGTGCTCGACGAAGATGGCTTCATCCGCATCACCGACCGCCTCAGCCGCTTCAGCAAGATTGGCGGCGAGATGGTTCCGCACATTCGGGTCGAGGACAAACTGCACGAGGTAACGGGATCAACGGAACAAGTTTTCGCCGTGACTGGGATTCCGGATGAGAAAAAGGGTGAGAAGTTGTTTGTGCTGTATACCTTGCCAGATGAGAAGCTGAAAGATTGCCTGGAAAAGCTGGCTTCGTCGGATTTGCCGGCGCTGTGGAAGCCAAAAGCCGATCAGTTTGCGCGGGTGGAGGCTTTGCCCTATCTAGGCACAGGCAAATTGGATCTTCGGCGTATTAAAGAAATGGCCCAATCGGCTGCCGAAGCACCCATGGAAAAGTCCTGATCTGCGGAATACTTAGCGATGGCCGACACTTCCAAGTTTTCTCTAGGCAAACGCATCCTCATTACCGCAGCTATGCTTGCTGTCTGGTTCTGGACCCAATCTCTTATTGGACATCGAACCGTGGCTGATTCCGGGATCGGCGACGGCATGCACGCCATATTCGCTCCCTGGAACCATGTCCTCCATGTGCATCCACGAGCTGCCGATATTCTCCTCATCCTCAGCTCCGCCTTCATTGATCTGATGGGTTTATTTCTCTTGGGGCGATGGATTTTCAGCGGGACGGCGCGCCCGTTTCTCGGGCTAATCATGCTGATGGGACTTCGCCAAATCAGCCAGGCGCTATGCGCGTTGCCTCCGCCGCCCGGCATCATCTGGCACTATCCGGGATTCCCATCTTTATTGGTTACCTATGGTGTAGCCAATGACTTTTTCTTTTCCGGGCACACGGCAATTGCGGTCTTCGCGGGATTGGAGCTGGCGCAATTGAAAAAACCGTGGCTGACCGTGCTTGCCGCCGTCATCGTGATTTTTGAAGTGGTGGTGGTGCTTGTTTTACGCGCACATTACACCATGGATGTCATCACGGGAATTTTCGCGGCATTCTGCGCGGCGGGCCTGATGCCGCTTCGCGCACAACCCGGAAAGACCTAAGCAGCCCGCCACTCTGTAGTTTGCTCTATGTACTGCTGCTCCGACTCGGCCGGCAGCAATACCCAAAGCGTATAAACACCCAATCCCGTACCAATGGGAACATCCAGCAATGCAACAAAGGCAACCACCAAAGTCAGAGTTCTGCCCCAAGGCTCGCGCTGCAATAGTCCCCACCCGCCGGCGAACCCAGCCAGGGATTTAGCCAGCACCAGCAACGCGATCCCCATCATTAAGTTATGCAGAAAACCAGGCAGGTGGGTCTGATGAGCTTCGAACCTGGGAGAAAAAATCGTGTTGGCAACGATGGACAAAACAACTCCTGCAACCACATGGAACGCCGAGTATGCCAGCCACAGTATTCCCAGTAAGCGCACGTGTTCGCGTACGCGGTTGGGACGTGGATAGGCGACCGTGATCCCCTGTCGAATCTCTTTTCCACATTTACCGCAGAATGCTTGTCCGGTTTGCAGTGCCGTACCGCATGCGTCACAGTACATATTTTCCCTCCAAGCTTTACTGTTTAAGATACGAGAAACAAACCTACGCTGTTCCTGGAGATTTTTCCCGCAGCAAAACGAAAAGGCCACCCGGCAGTGGATGGCCTCTTCTTTTAGGGAGAATAGTTCCAACGAGATTTGAGCCCGTCAAAACTTTCTGGAAAAAATCTTATGGGCGGACAGAGGGGGTGTCAAGAAATTTTTGTGAAATAAATACCTTTATTTTCAATAGGATACGAAAATGATCAACACTGGTCTGATTGGGCCGGTTTTGCCCGAAAAACCCCGGTCTGCGAGCTTAACTGGCTTTGGATTGACTAACTTACCTTAACATCCGTGGCCTTGGCCTCGGTTTCCTCCAGATGGAGGGAAATGAATTCGGTCTCGTCCGGGCGGCCGAGCGAGGTGTTGGGGAAAAGCTTCTTCGCCAGGACGCGGACGCCGCCAAATGCGAACCCGGCGATCAGCGCGAGTATGGCCACAATTCCGGAAAACAGCAGCGCGTTTACTACAATCGTTCCGATATTGCCGTGACGGTCGAAGGGGTTTTTTTCGTTCCAGGTGACGCTGGCTTCGTAATTCACCGATGCCAGCAGCGATTGCGCGCGATCGCGCGACGCATTGCCGGCGACCAACACCACCAGAGGGCCCGTGCGTTTACCGAAGATTTGTACAGAGGCCAAGGCGGGCACGCTGCCGGGCGAGTTCCTAGCTCGTTCCACAGCTGCATCGATGGCATGCAGGTGCGCGGTGGCGATCTGCGGCGTGGGATAAGAAATCAGCAGCAAGGTGCAATCCCCGTCCGCGCCGCTGTAAGTGGTGGACGCGACCTCCGCACCGGTGCTGAAGTCTACGAGTTCCGATGGGACCGGTGAATCGATCTTTTGCAGGCCCACCGGACCCACGACATATTTTGTGTGGGCTTTTTGCTCGGTGGCGCGCGGTAGATAAGAAAGAAACGTCGCCAGGTTCTGCGCGCCTCCGCCCGGCATAGGCAATAGCCCCGCCAGATCCCGCAATTCAGCCGCGGACATGGCGCTGGTTTTATCGAAGACAGCCACCACCACCACGCTTCCACGGTAGAACAGCGCGCGGTCATTCAGGGATGCGCCCTGGTCGCCAATTTTTTCTTCCGGCATGGCAGGGGAGCGATAGTAGGTAAAGGCCCCATAGCCGCCACTGGCGTCGGTAAAGCGGATGGCTTTGACCGTTAATTTTCTGCCATCGTCGCGGACGTAGCTTCGGACCTCAAAATCGGTGAAGCCGTATTCCTTGAGTAAAGATGCGTTCACCGGGTCCGCCACTACCGGGTCCTGGCTGGTGTGAGCGCCCGTAGGGAGCGCCGTCCATCCGGCAAATTGCTTTGGCAGCAGGGGAGGGGCAGAGCTGTCCTTCTGCGCAAACGCGTGCGTGAACACCAGCGCAAACGCCACGACGAAAATGTGGAAACCGAATTTCAAGCGTAATTTAGCGGCGCACCCGACTACAACATTAGACCACAGGGCCAGCAGGAAAGTTTCCACGGACGCCAAATTCGGGTAGTGTTTTGCTAGGGCATTACCCCGAACTAGGTTTCGTTGAGCAACAGCAAATGCGGCAATGGCCAGCAGGCAGATTCCCGGGTTGATTGCCTTGGACACGAGCACAAAATATGTTTTGCTACTGCCCTACGCTCTTATCCAGCTTGCTGGCCACCTTCACCCCGCCCAAGCCGGTTACATACTTGGAGATACCGTGATAAAGCGACTCGGCAATTTTCTGCCGGTATTCCGGCGTGCGCAGGCGGCGCTCATCGGCAGGATTGCTGACAAAGGAAATCTCCGCCAGGATTGAGGGCATGTTGGCGCCGATCAGCACTATGAAGGGCGCTTTCTTGACGCCTCGATTACGAATATTGGAGCTTTTGGTGGAGAGTCCGCTGTGCAGGGCGGTCTGCACGTCGGAGGCGAACTCCTTGGACTCTTCGATTTTCTCTTTTAGCGCAATTTTTTTTACCAGGTCTTGAAGTTCATGAATCGACTTGGAGGAAACCGCGTTTTCGCGGGCGGCGACCTCGAGCGCTTCCGGCGAGGAGGTGAAATTCAGATAGTAGGTTTCCACGCCGCGGGCATCGGGATCGCTGCTGGAATTCGCGTGAATGGAAACAAACAAGTCGGCTTGTTCCTGGTTGGCAATGGCGGTGCGGGTTTCCAGCGGAATGAAGGTATCGTCGCTGCGGGTGTAAACCACGTCCGCGCCGAGCCGGGACTGCAACAGCTTGCCCAAGCGCTTGCCCACCTCGAGTACCAGGTCTTTTTCCTCGAGGCCGTTGGGGCCGATGGTGCCGGTATCGTGACCGCCGTGTCCGGGATCGATGACGATCCTTCCAATCTTCAAGCCCAGGGCGCGGATCAGCGAGCGGTCGCCGCTGGCGGTCGGCTGCGACTCGTGGATGTCTAAATCGGATTCGGGAGATTCGCGCTTGGCTCTGGGCGTGGATTTAGCCGGCTTGGGCGCGGGTAGCGCGGCCGCTGGCGCGTGCTGCTCAACCTCCGGCTTCTCTACTTTCGCAACCGTAGTGGCCTTTGCGGGAGTGTCTTCATCGTCGTCCGCTTCCACGATCACTTTCTTCGGCCCGCTGGCGCGCGCGGTTGTGGTTTCTTCGGTTTTAGCCGGGGAGGATGGTTTACCCGGCTGGGACTTTGTTACCGGCTGCTTGCCATGAACGTCAATGATCAACCGGGAAGGATTGGACAGCGGGAAAGTGCTGTACTCAGAAAGGCTGTCTACTTCCAATACGACCCGCGTCCGGTCGGCCTGGAACTGACCGATCCGAATTTGCTTCAGGAAGCCGTCGTTTACATCGAAACTCTTGCCCACCAGGGTTGAAGCCAGCTTTGTATTCTTCAGATCGAAATAAATACGGTCCGGGCCCTCGATCCGCTGCGAGTCAAACTGAACGTCTTGTTCCAGGTCAATTGCGATTCGCGTGTATTCAGGCGCAGACCAGTAGCGGATGCCGGTGACCCGCACCGGCTCGGCGGGACCGTCGTTCTGGGCCAAATCGCCGTCCTGGTCCGCTCCAGTTTTCTTCACCGCGGCATTCTTGCTGAGAGGCGCGTCCTTGGTTTTCAGCGCCGCCTGCTCTATCCCGCCCAGAGCTGCGCGCGCGTCCTCCGCCTGGTGGCTCTTGGGATAACGCCGTAAAAACTCGGTGAACGTTTCCCGCGCCCGATCGGGATCATTCAAGTCATCCTTATAGATCTCGGCGATGGTAAATAGCGCCTCGACCCGCTGCTCGCAGCCGGGATACTCACGCCGCAGAAACTCATACTTACGAATCGCCAGCCGGAGGATCTTTGGCTCCTCGAACTGCCGCCCCATCTCCACCATGACTTCCGCATCCGCAACCACCGCTGCCGCTGCCTTGCTCGAAGCCGGGGCCTCAAAATAAACCCGGCGGTAGGCATTCACTACCCGCTGATATTCAACCCGGGAGCGCTCCCTGGCAGGCCGCCCGTTCAGGGCTTCGCGCAGGCGTTCGGCGGTATCGAATTGCGTACTGGCCCAGTCGCTGGATTTATGTGCGCGGGCGTGGGCGGAGAAAAACGGATGCGCAAGCAGGAGCGCAATCGCTCCCATGCGCAAGGCGCGCAGGCTTCTGGCAGAATTCTTCAATGTTCTCGACCGTAATCGCTTCAATCACTGCGCGAACTGACCAATGTCAGTCCACATTGCTGATATAGAGCACGCCGCGAGCATCACGCTGGATCCGCATCGGATTGCGCACTGGGTTCCCCAGGATGCTCACTCCGTTGCCGCCGTAGTACAGATCGGTGATCCGCCGCACGTAATTCCGGGTTTCCGCAAAATGTGGAATCCCAGAACTGCGATTGACCGCTCCCGCCCCTGCGTTATAGGCCGCCAGGGTCAGCTTGACGTCGCCGCCAAAGTTCTCCATCAACTGCTTTAGATGTCGAACCCCGGCATCCACGTTTTGTTCCGGATCAAAAGGGTTTTTGACCTGTAACTGCCGCGCTGTCTGTGGCATAAGCTGCATCAGCCCCATCGCCCCCTTGCGGGAGACGGCGTTAGGGTTGAAGTTGGACTCAACCTTAATGACCGAACGGACCAGGTTGGGGTCCACGTTATGCCGTGACGCTGCCTGTTCAATGGCGGCATCAATTTCCTTGTCGGTGAAGGGTTTGCTGGCGAACCCGATGTTCTGATTGCGGCCCGGATCGTTCTCCAGATAATTGTTCACTTCCGCAGCCGCCGAACGGGCGGCACGGACATTGGCGTTGGGCACTGCCTTCCATTTCTTGTCCTTCGGACTCCAGTAAACCAGGCGATTGCCCGAGTTCATTGGGGCCGCTTGCCTTCTAGCCGCCGGAGCGGCGGTCGCAGTGGAAGAACTAGAAACTGAATCGTTGGTGAAGACCTTGCGGCCGTCATCCTCGGTGGAAGCGACAATGCTCCCCGGACGCGCTTGTGCATGCACGTATGGCGTAGTGAAGGAAAGAGAGGTCGCGATTACGGTACTTGCCATCAGGATTGCGTGCAGGCGAATTCGCATAGCCGGGTACAAAACGTCCTCCGCGCGAAGACACACCTCGCCTTCGCGTTAAATTGCCCGGGAGCCTGAACCTCAAGAACCTACCAGAGTAACCTGATTATAGGACGAGGAGGAGGGGGTGGGCAATCTGACAAAGGGTCATTGAACCAATGGAGTAATCTTTGTAACTAATTGATTAAATTATATTTATTTGACTCTGTTTGCGGAGATTTGTCTCGATATAGCTTCTCTATCTCCACTGGCGGCATATCCTTTCCCAATATCTGCCGCAACGCTTCTTCCAGCACTTCATCTTTACCTGCGCGAATTCCCGCAACCGTCGGCTTCGCCTCAATATTGGGAACAATGCCAACCCGTTGCGTGGGAGATTGATCCGGATAATAAACCCCCAGCCCACTGATCATTGTTCTGAGACCGCCCGGCAAGGCGAACGGCGAGACGTTGCCATCGGCTCCTGCTGTTGTGCTGCCGATCACGATCGCACCACAGGCGCGGAAAGCCATGGCGGTGAATTCAGATTGACTCATAGAAATTTCGTCTACTAAAACCACGACTTTTCCAGGGTAGTGCGGGGAGTGTGCCGGAAGGGTTTCGGGAATGGCCCAGTAAAACGCGCCTGGGTTGGAAAGATCGGGTTCGGTAGCTCGCACAAAGGGAACATTGTGTTTTGTCAACAAAGACCCCAATGCAAACACGACAAATTCTGATGGGTAGTTACGGATATCGATGACCAGCCCCTTGGTTCCCGCGGCACTATGAATATAGTGTTCGGCGTCGGCGATTTTCACCGTGGAGAGTTTAAGGTAAGCAACATCTTTGGAAAGCAACCGGAACGCCGGCCCCGGTAAATCATGCGCGCCCAGACTGAAATCGTCCCTGTAATAGGGAACTCTTTTTACTGTGAGGGTTAGAGTACCGCCGCCGCGCCGGACTGTGACCTTGGAGTCGCCACACTCGCCACGCGTCATGTATCGGCCAATATCGCGCAGCCGTGCCGCATCATTTGAAGCGGCGTAGTAGGGGACCCATTTTTCAATGAGTTTCGCTACCGGCACACCATCGAGGGCGGTGAGCGCGTCACCCGGCATCAATCCAGTGGATTCCACGGCCGGGACTGCACTTACAACAAATTGGTTGTCAACGAAACGTATGCCGGCCTCAATCTGGCACGCGCCAACCGGAGGCCTGACCTTCAACGAACTCCACAGATTGCTGTGGCCATCATGGGCCATCGCAACCACGGCCATCATTTGGAGTTGATAGTCTTCGGAATTTTTTGCCAAAGCGACCCTGGAGATGAAATCGGCTAGCACGCCATTCCAGTCCTCCCCGACGACATCACGGTCCGGGGACCAGTACTCGATCATGTTCCAGTAACGAAAGAGGCCGAGCAGTTGGTATCCGGCATCGGGGAACTTAAGGTCACCGTAACCCAACTCATGCGTGAAGGCTGGATTCCCAATGTTCGGAGTTTTCGCCACATAGAACTGGGACCCACCCGCCGGACGGGCTGCGTAAATCGCCCGCAGATGCTGACTCAGATCGTCTCCCAGCATTACTTTGTTTTCCATCCAATCGAGATCGGGCCGGAGGTGCAGATCGTTTTCTCTTAACCTTGCGCAATGACGGCATGGCGTAATCGGGCCTATGCGGTCAATCCACTCGACCAGCGCGGCGTTAGCGGAAGCGTGATCTTTTGCCGCCAAAACCTCCGGCAGGATGCGGAACAATTCGTAATCCCAATGAAGCTGCCCGGTCGTCACTTTGGGATGGTGATACTTGAGGAAGCCCCACACCCTGCCCAGCGTCGTGAGGTTTTCTATCTGAAGGTCGGTGAGCGCTGTCAATGCGATGCCTGAACCGCGATCGAATTGATGGTCCCGATCAAAAATGGTTTTGGCCTTATCTACCTTGGGCGCGGCTTCAATCGGCTTGCCATCCACCAGCAGCGAAAGATCGTCGGCCCAGGACTTTCCTGTGCCCACCTGCACAAAACCAAAAACCAGCTGCTTGGCTTCGCGGTCAAGCGGCAGCATGATCGTATATTGGGTCCACGGCGTCGTGCCTTTAACTTGCCGGTCCTGCATGTTGCCGAATTGGAGCGATGGGGCATCGCCGTCCTCGCGCATCCAAAGTCCAACAAAACCGCTTATACTTTCGGTGCGAATAAACCCGCTTAATTCGATTGTCGTGCCGGAAAAATTCACCGGAATAGAATTGGTCAGCGTGGAAAAGTCATTCGGACTGGCAGCGTTGCGCTCAATGCGCGCGGACCATCGCCCGCTGTGAACCATTGCAGAGTCGGCGAAAATGGTTTCGGGAGGAGTACCGTACCATCCTCCGGGGTGGGCTCCTGTTGGTTCCGCCTCGAAACCAAGGACGTCGGAAAGCGCAGGAGTTTGCTTCTGCGCATGACTGCTCAGAACCAAGGCCGCGAAAACAAAAGTAACTGCTGGCTTCCACATCGGGCAAAAATAATACCTTCCCGACGAGCGCGCAAATGAATTTTTGGACTGGAGGTATATGGCGCTGCGACGCTATCGCGCCCCGTGATTCGCGACTGAATCGCGATGTCGCGCACCGTTTTCCTCCGACCACGAACGGCTGTACCGATTTGAACAGGAAGTTCAAGCTTCGGCAGCGCTGAACCATCCCAAAATTCCCGGTAGTCCAGCAACCATAAATCCAGATGACGCGCGAATTGTTCGGGTGAATCTGTCATGTTCACTCAAATTGCATATTCGCGCGTTATGATACGCTGACGAAAAATCTCATGGACCCGATCGAACTCCCGGAAAAGCAAGCGCCTGACTCACAGTGGCTCTATGGCTTCTGGTACCGCGCCTTGCCGGGAGAAAAAGTCGGCCCCAGCGAGTTGCAGCGCGCCCACATCCTCGGCACCCTGCTGGTCATTGGGCGAGACTTGCAGGGCCGTGTTTTCGCTATGAAGGATGCCTGTCCTCACCGAGGGATGCCGCTTTCCTGTGGCTGGTTCGACGGGGAACAAGTGGAATGCAGTTATCACGGATGGAAGTTTGACGCGCAGACTGGCCAATGCCGCTTGATCCCGTCACTTACCGCAGAGCAAAAACTGAAATTTGACCGGATTTACGCCGGCAGTTATCCCTGCGAAGAGCACGATCGTTTCATTTGGGTCTACTTGCCGGAACCTCCGGCCCCGGGTGCAGCCTTCCTTCGAAGCGAGCCCGCTATGCCCGCGCCACAAGTTGAGAAATTTGGGAAACATTATAAGACCGCGCACCTCACCGCCGACATGCCGGTCAGCGTGGACCACGGCATCATCGGACTTATGGACCCAGCCCATGGCCCGTTTGTCCATCAGGCCTGGTGGTGGCGCAGCCGGCACAGCATCCACGAAAAGAAAAAGAATTTTGAGCCCATCCCCAACGGTTTCCGCATGAGCGCGCACACCCCCAGTTCGAACAGCGCGCCTTACAAGTTGCTGCGCATGTACGCGGCCGCGGACGCCATCACCACCACTATTGATTTCGTTCTCCCCAACCTGCGGACAGAGACCATTCGCGCCGGGAAATATTGGTTCTCCAGCCTGACCACGGTCACCCCCATCACCCACCACCACTGCCGCATTGATGTGGTCGCTTGCTGGAACATTTTTAACTGGGCGCCATTTGGGCCGTCGCTGCTGAAATTTGTTTTTGCGAAATTCGTAGAGCAGGACCGTCACACCATGGAGTTGCAGGCACAGGGACTGAAATACAATCCGCACCTGATGTTAATCGACGACGCCGACCGTCCGGCGAAATGGTATTTCGCTTTGAAAGCCGCTCATCTTGAAGCGAAGCGTACGGGCGGAGAGCCGAAGCATCCCCTGGCTGGGCCGGTCACGCTGACGTGGCGAAGCTAGTGACTTAGAATTTCTCCGCGATCTTTGCGGCATTTCCTTGCGCCCTCTGCGGTTTAAGATTTTTTTTGCCAAGCGGGCAAGACTAACCACAGAAAACGCCGCGAAATTCACTCGCAAATTGCCGCAAATTGTGATATCCAAATCATGCAAGTGAAATCGCAAATCCAATCCGTATCGAGTCCTTATCTCCAGCCCTGGACTCTGTTTCGTCTGTTGAGTTATACGGCGAGCTACTTTTAAAGCGATCATTCCTATTCTTTCGCCACTCAGCGGTTACGGGTGTGTTCCGAGCGGAAGCGCCGCAGGAGAAAACAAAAATGCCGACCAAGAAAACCAGCGATCACAGCAGCATCACATCCTTTATCAAACATCACTACCGGCACTTCAATGCCGCCGCCGTGATTGACGCCAGCGAAGCGTATGTCAAGCTGCTCGCCCAGGGAAACAAAATGCTGGTCACCATCGCCGGCGCCATGAGCACGGCGGAGCTCGGCCTGTCTCTGGCGGAGATGATTCGCCAGGACAAAATTCACGGCATCTGCTGCACCGGAGCAAATCTGGAAGAAGATGTCTTCAATCTGGTGGCGCACAATCATTACAAGCGGGTGCCGCACTACCGCCAGCTCAGTCCGGAGGAGGAGGTAGACCTGCTCAACCACCACCTGAACCGTGTGACCGACACCTGCATCCCGGAGGAAGAGGCCATGCGCCGGATCGAGCGCGCGGTGGGCAAGGAGTGGGCCGCCGCGGACAAAGCTGGAAAACGCATGTTCCCGCACGAATTTCTTTTCAAGCTGCTGCGCGAGAAACAGCTGGAGGAGCACTACGAGATCGATCCCAAAGACAGCTGGATGATCGCCGCCGCCGAAAAAAACCTGCCCATGTTTGTTCCGGGCTGGGAAGATTCGACGCTGGGCAATATGTACGCCGCCGCGGTGATTTCCGGGAAAGTGAAAAACGTCACCACCATGCGCAGCGGGATTGAGTACATGATGCAGCTGGCCGAGTGGTACACAAAAACCGCGCCCAAAACTCCCATCGGATTTTTCCAGATCGCTGGCGGCATCGCCGGAGACTTTCCCATCTGCGTGGTCCCCATGCTCCACCAGGACCTAAAGCGCGAGCATGTGCCGCTCTGGGCGTACTTCTGCCAGATCAGCGACTCGACCACCAGCTATGGTTCTTACTCGGGCGCGGTGCCGAACGAAAAAATTACTTGGGGCAAACTGGGAATCGATACGCCGCGGTTCATTATTGAATCCGATGCGACGATCGTGGCGCCGCTGATCTTCGCTTACGTGCTCGGCTGGTAGGGCCCCCTCTGTGAGATTTCCCTCGGTGTAACTCCGCGTTCTCCGTGGTCGGCTTGAAGTCTTTCTGAGACTAAATATTTGTGTTCGGTCCTGCACCATGGAATCGTCGGACGTGTCAGATGCGTCCCAGTTTTTTCTCCTAGTATAAATAGGGGATAGATTCCGCCCTTCGCTTGGTGCTAGATTTCACGTCATTTCGCGGGAGAAAATCCAGGAGGACCGATGGCAGACAAGGTTCTATCGAATCAGAAGACCATCGTTGCCAATCAGGCAACCATCGTGAAGAATCAAAAAGCAATTCTTGCCAACCAAAGCAGTATTACTAAGAACCAAAAGACAATTTTGGCCAACCAAGGCGTAATTAAGAAAAACCAATCTGCCCTGAGTGAAATTCTTAAAAACCAGAAGCTGATCCTTGCCGCTTTGAAGCAGTGATGATCGGCCGCGTGAGCTAAACGAGTAATTGTTCGACCACTGCGTAAGCGTCGTTGAGAGCGCTGTCCAGAGAAGCAGGGTCCTTGCCGCCGGCCTCCGCCAGATCGGGCCGGCCTCCGCCTTTGCCGCCTACTTTTTGCGCGACCGGGCTGATGACTTTGCCGGCCTGCACGCGGCTGGTAAGGTCCTTGGTCACGCCGACGATGAGCGAGACGGCTCCGTCTGTGGCGGAACCCAGCACGACCACTCCAGAGCCGACTTTGTCGCGTAGTTGGTCCACCAGCGTGCGCATTTGCGCGCGCTCAAGGTTGTCCACACGATGGGCGAGGACTTTTACGCCTTTCACATCTTTGATTTTTTCGCCGATGTTGGAGCTGCTGGCCGAAGCGGACTTCATGCGCGCTTGGTCGAGTTCGCGGGTGAGGCGCTTGATTTCCGCGTCTTTCTTTTCCAGTTCGGATTTCAGGGCTTCTGCCGGAGATTCCGAGTCGGAATGGGTGGCCAGGGCGGCGACCACATTCTCTAACTGATGATCCTTGCGGAAGTGCTGGAGCGAGCCTTCTCCCGTTACCGCTTCTACACGGCGCACACCTGACGACACGCTGCCTTCTTTCAGAATTTTGATCAGGCCGATCTCACCGGTCTGCGCCGTGTGCGTGCCGCCGCAGAGTTCGGTGGAGAAGTCGCCGATTTTGATGACGCGGACTTTGTCTCCGTACTTTTCGCCGAACAGGGCCATGGCTTTGTATTCGTTGATGGCCACGTCGATCGGGACGTTTTCGATGACTTCAATTTTTTCGTTGCGCAGGACTTCTTTGTTGATCAGGTCTTCGATGTCTTGCAACTCTTCGTCTTGCACTCCGGTGAAGTGAGAAAAGTCGAAGCGCAAATGATTGGGCGC
>CAZETZ010000058.1:0-7186 GCA_964514735.1 uncultured Acidobacteriaceae bacterium
GGCGACACCGTGCGCGCCTTCAACCGCCGTGGTGAGATCCTGTTAAAGGCGCGGGTGGATGGCACAGTTCAGCCCGGAGTTGTCGCGGCCCGCCTTCATTGGGCCAAGCTCGAAGCCGGGAAACGGAACATTAACGTCCTGACTTCAGAAAAACTTACCGACATGGGCAACTCGGCAACGTTTTATTCCGTCTTGGTGGATGTGGAGCGCGCCAAACCAGCATCCTAGAAGAAGCGGGAGTGGGCCGGGTCTTGGACGGTCTACAGTTCTCTACCGTATAATTGCCGTTTTGCAAAATCCCTTTGGCTGAGGTAGTGGCGATTCTTCGTTCTCAACAGGATAGCCCTGCGCAAAGCAGGCGCACATGGCCTCGAGCTCAGTCTCAGCCGTTTCCATCTTCTTCATTGCGAAGTGGTTGGAGTCATTTCCCCAAACTTCTCTTTTGCCGGGTACTGGGGCTCTTGTTACTGTGCGGTCTGGGGCTGGGACAGCAGGACATCCTCAGCAATGTCGACGTCAACGGAAACCACCGCATTCCCTCGGAAACCATCAAGGCGCGGATTTTTACCAAGGCCGGGGACATTTATGACCCAGCCGGCCTGGAGCGTGACTTCAATGCTCTGTGGAATACCGGATATTTCGAGGACATTCGCTTCGAGCGCGAGCAGACCGCCAAGGGTTGGATTCTTCACATCTTCGTGACCGAACGCCCAACCATCCGCGAAATTACCTATACTGGTTTGAGCTCGGTCACCACCAGCGATGTGCTGGATGCATTCAAGCACACCAAGGTATCGCTGACGCCCGAAAGTCAATACGACCCCACCAAGTTGAAGAAAGCGGAGGTCGTAATTCGGGAGTTGCTGGCCTCGCGGGGCCGGCAATACGCCACGGTTCGCAGCGAAGTGCGCTCTATTCCGCCTTCCGCCGTCGGCATTACGTTTGTGGTCAAGGAAGGGCCCAAGGTCAAAGTCGGGAAGATCCGCTTTGAAGGCAACAAGCACATCAACCGCCGGACCTTAACGCACGCGATGAAGAACCTGCGTCCAGTCGGGGTCCCCCACTCGATTTTCTTGGAAGGCCTGTTTGCCAAGACCTACGACAGCTCCAAGCTTGAGGAAGACACCGAGCACGTTCGCGAGGAGTATCAAAACCGCGGCTACTACAAAGTGATCGTGCAGGACCCCGATGCGAAAATTCACGACACCGGCCACAAAGGTTTTCATCTCTGGCCGCTTCAGCATGGCCCGGGCAAATCCGCGGACATTAACATTCCGATTGAAGAAGGCGAGCAGTACCGGCTCTCCTCGATCAACTTCAAGAACAACAAAGCCGTGACCAACATCAAAGCCCTGCGTGCCCAGTTCCCCATCAAGGATGGCGATATTTTCAGCCGCGAGAAGATTGCCAAAGGCCTGGAGAACCTGCGCAAAGCCTACGGCACCCAGGGATACATCAATTTCACCTCCATCCCAACCCCCACCTTCGATGAAGAAAAGAAAACCATCACGCTCGACATCGATGTGGATGAGGGCAAGCAGTTCTTTGTGCGCCGCATTGAGTTTTCCGGCAATACCACCACCCGCGATAAAGTGATCCGCCGTGAAATTGCCCTGGAGGAAGGCCAGCAATACAATCAGCAGCTTTGGGAATTCAGCATCCTGCGCCTGAACCAGTTGGGCTATTTCGATCAGATCAAGGCCGATGACCCCAACACCACCGAGCGGCACATCAACGAGAAAGATGGCACGGTCGACCTTACCCTGAAGCTCAAGGAAAAAGGCAAGAACAGCATTGGCTTGAGCGGTGGGGTCAGCGGACTCTCCGGCTCTTTTATCGGGATCAACTATCAGACCAACAACTTCCTGGGCTTGGGCGAAACTCTTACCGTGCAAGTGGACCTGGGCACGCGCCAGCGCGATCTGCTTTTCGGTTTTACCGAACCTTACATGTTCGACCGGCCGCTTCAGTTCGGTTTCCAGGTGTATACCCGCAAATTCAATTACAACCAGGTGCGCGAGACCCAGATTCTCACCGGCCAGCAGCTCAATGTTTCCCAGGCCATCCAGGACAACCTGCAGAACTACACCCAGAACAGCGACGGGTTTTCGCTCTCTTTCAGTTACCCGTTGCGCCGCTCGCTCAAACGGGTAGGCCTGACCTATTCATTCGATCGTTCTTCCATCTCCGCCCTGAGCGATGCTTCCAAGCAGTTGTTTACCAACCTGGCGTTCAGCGGCTTCAGCGGCCCCAACTCGCTGCAAGGGATTATCACCAGCAAAATATTCCCCAGCTATACCTACAACACGCTCGATTCGTCGTATCAGCCCCGCAGCGGCAGAAGCCTTTTCCTGGGAATGGAATTGGCCGGCTTGGGTGGCACGGTGCGTTCGGTAAGGCCGGTGGTGCAGTACAAGCGCGCCTTCCCGCTGCAGAAGAGGAAGAACGCGATTCTGTTTAATTTTCAGGGATCATTCATCACCGGTTATGGGGGAGTCGTGGCCCCGCCGTTTGAGCGCTTCTACGAAGGCGGAGAATACGACCTGCGTGGGTTTGACATCCGCACGGTTTCGCCGGTTGCCTTCCTGCCCGACCGGGCGACCATCCCCCTGCAAAACCCGGATGGGACGATTGTTCCTTTGGACCCCAACAATCCGCGGCGCGGGTCCTATAACATCCCCATCCCGGCGGAACGGATTGTGTTCCCCGGCGGCGACACCAGTCTGATCAGCAATCTGGAATACCGGATCACCATCGCCTCAGCCGTGACTCTGGCCCCCTTTGTTGACTTTGGCTTGGACCCCATCCTGCGCAAGTCGCAATTGCGCATCAACCCGGGCCAGCAACAGACGTTGAATAACACTTTGTTTGGCTGCCCGGCGCTGGACGTGGCCTTGAATTGCGTTGGCCAGCAGAGCCAGCAGTTCCCGCAGATTCTGGAGCCGGTCAATTCCACCAATTGGACTCCGCGCATGTCGACCGGCATCGAATTGCAGCTCCTCCTGCCGGTCTTGAATGCGCCATTCCGCATTTACTACGCGGCCAACCCACTGCGCCTGAACACCACCGCTCAGTCGCCGGTACCGATTACCCGTGACATGTTTCCGGCCGGCGGGGCGGGCGATTTCACCCATTCCCTGGCGGTCGCTAGTTTCGCTCCGAAGTTCGACCTCAAAGAGCCGCGCCGCACCTTCCGCTTCACGGTGGGAACCACGTTCTAAATGTTGCGCCGGCTTAAGGATGCTCTCCTTAGCGAACTTTGCGTGCTTTTCCTTCGCGCATTTTGCGGTTTAAGTGGTTTCCCGACTAAGAGAAACTCAACGCCATCACCGCAAAGGACACCTACTGGGTGGTGCAGTTTGCGAAACGATTCGTATCAGTGCATGGCCGTTCGACTTCGCTCAAGGCAGGCTCTTTGGCCGTGCCGCCTCTGGAGAGAAGAATTGAGTTCGCGCCGATATGGCGCAACCATCAAGAAAGCCAAGGCCCATTGGCGGTTGCGCCCCACCGGCGCGTTGGTCGAAACCAACCCGAAAACGGCAGGGCTAAAAGCCACTGCCCTGATACGTAGCGTTTCTCTCCAACTGCACCACTACCCGAAAGCGGGGTAGTGTCTCAGTTTGTTTTAGGAGTTCAGAGAAAAGCAAAGAGCGGTTCCAGATTTTGCTTCTCCCCGAGACCACTCAACTTGAACCAGAGAGAAACCAAACTGAGACACTACCGAAAGCGGCAGAGTTTGACGGGAAATAATCGATGCTCCTATAATGGCGGGCATCCTAGCCGAGGGAATATGCAATCATACCCGGCTGGGCACCTGCGCCTTCGAATCCTGGCGCTGGCGGATCCGGCCCGCCGTCCCCGTGATACCGAGTAATCTGAAAGGCGAGGGTACGGTCCAACAGTATCCGCGAGAGACATCTGACGACACGTCCCGAACAATTTCTCAAGGAGTTCAAGCAAACCATATGACCAGCATGTTTATGCGAATTTTAGCGATTGGCGCGCTGTTTTCGTCTTTCATGGCCGCGGCCCAGACGGGTAGCGCAGCTCTTCCTTCGGCGCCGAGTTCCGCCGCCACTGCCCCCAACGAACCGATTGTCAGTACCGGGAACAAGGTCGCGACCATCAACATCACCGGCGCCCTGGCCGGCTGCAATGAGGGCCAGCGCGACTTCGGCGCTCTAGACAAGAAGTTCGAGCCCCGGCAGACCGAACTCGCCAGCCTGAGCAAAGAGCTGGATACCTTGAAGAACCAGGCCAATTCCGCCACCACCGATGCCGCGCGCGCCACCGCCATGAAGCAAATCGAGACCAAGCAAAAATCCTTCGAACGTACCCGGCAGGATGCCACCGACGACTACCAGACGCAGCAGAATGAGATCGCTTCGCGCATTCTGACCAAGATGGCGCCGATCATGGTGAAATATGCGGCGGACAACGGGTTCGGCCTGCTCATCGATACCACCAAGCAGTGGCCGGATGGCCAGGTGATCTGGTCCTCGCCACAGAACGTGGACATCACTCGGGCGGTCATTGACGAGTACAACAAGCAGTCGGGGGTGCCTGCTCCGGCGGCCCCGGCGAAGCCGGCAGCCAGCAAGCCGGCGGCGCCTTCTTCCGTCACTCCCAAATAACCGCGCCGGACACCAGTCCGCCTGGCAAAGTTCCTGGAAAGGCCGCAGCCCTCTGCGGCCTTTTTTCTTCGCTACGGAAACGAAAGTTTCGTCCATCCGTGCGACAGCGGTGTCATTAGAGATCAGCAGCATCAATCTCAGGAGGACGCCATGTTTGCTGACGCATTTCTGGATTCCCAACGCCTGGGCCACTCCCGCCGCGGATGGGCCACGCTCACTTCGTTTGGCGTACAAGCAGTTGCGGTCGCGTTCTTGTTTGTTGTGCCGTTGTTCTATACACAAGTTCTGCCACGCTTTAAAGTCTCGACTCCAGTGGCGTTGCCGCCATTGGGAGACGCTCCCATCCAGCATGTCATGACCGCTAATTCGGCAGGCGACACCCCGTCGATTTTCACGGTGGCCCGTCCCGATGTCCTCAGGCCTCCCTCAGAAGTGCCGCATGGAATTCATCTGGATGACGATGTCAGGCCGCCCGAGGTCCCCTTTGGCAGGGGCGGGAACGGCAATCGCGGGGGTGGATCAAGGGATGGGATTCTCAATGGGATCGGTGATCCAACCGCAGTCGTGATTATGCCGCGCCATCCTACGGTAACACCGCCACCGCCCCACATCTCCGTGATGATGGAGGGCCACCTCATCCATCGTGTCGATCCACCATACCCGCCGATTGCCCGGACCGCAGGGATTCAAGGGAGTGTGGTAATTGCGGCGGTGATCGGGACCGATGGCAGCGTGCAAAAGCTGCAAGTTCTGAGCGGGAATCCGCTGCTGGTTCCGGCTGCGCGCGCCGCCGTGGCCCAATGGCAATATCGTCCCTACCTGCTCAATGGTGTGCCTATCGAGGTCGACACGCAAATCACGGTGAACTTCATTCTGGCCAGGTAGCCCTCTGCGGCCTCGGCGCGATTTTCTCCGCGCTCTCTGCGGTCTAAGATCTTGGTTGTCTTGCCTTCCAAAATCTTGGACCGCGGAGTTCGCTGAGACAGCGCGGAGGTCGCGGAAAAACGCCTCGAGGTAGCACCGCGGTAACCTGCCGCTTCCGTGATCGCCGTTATAATCGCCTGTAGTGGCTACTGTCGAAATTCAGCGCCGCGCGGCGACGCGTCCCACCTGGGCGGAAGTTTCCCGGGAAAATCTGCGGCACAATTTCCGCGTTATTGAAAAACATGTAGGCCCCGGCGTGACCGTGTGCGCCGTGGTCAAAGCCGATGCCTACGGGCACGGCGCGGTCGAATGCGCCCAGACGCTGGAGAGCGAAGGCGCCGCATGGTTCGGAGTGACTTCGCTGGATGAAGCCATTCCGCTGCGCGACTCTGGCATTCGCGGGCAGATTCTGTTGATGACCGGTTTCTGGCGCGGCGAAGAGGAAGAAATCGTCCGCCTAAGACTTACGCCGACGGTTTGGGAATCCTCCCAAGTTGAGCTAATCGAGAAAGCCGCCATCCGGCTCAACGCCGAAGCCAAAGTTCATTTGAAAGTGGACACGGGCATGGGCCGCCTGGGAGTCGGGCTCGACGGCCTGCCGGCCCTGTGCTCGACGCTTAAGTCGTCCCCACACGTTATTTGCGAAGGATTGTCCACCCACCTGGCGTCCTCCGAAATTCTCGACGCGCCTTCGGTGGAAGAGCAGATTGCCAACTTCGAAAGCGCGCGGCGCATGGTCAGTGAAGCCGGGTTGAAACCAAAATTGATTCATGTGGCCAACACCGGCGCCGTGATCTCGCGGCCTGAAACCTGGAACACCATGGTGCGCCCAGGCATCGCGCTCTACGGATATCACTTGCCCTTCGAGCGCGCAGGCAGGGAAGTCAGCGGCAAGAAACTGCGGCTTGCGGTAAAACCGGTCTTGACCTGGAAGACCCGCATCCTCGCCTTGCGTGATGTGCACGCCGATCAGCCGCTGGGCTATGGCGGCATTTACGTGACCAAAGCGCCGGCGCGGATCGCAGTGCTGCCGGTCGGCTACGCGGATGGCCTGAACCGTCACCTTTCTTCCCACGGCCGGGTCATCGTCCGTGAAAACTTTGCGCCGATTGTAGGCCGTATCTCGATGGATATTACGCTGGTGGATGTCACCGGGTTGCCAGGAGTTGCGGTAGGAGATGAAGTCGTCCTGCTGGGCGCGCTGGAAGGCCTGAGTGTTGATGCGAGGGAACATGCAACCCTAGCCAACACGGTGGTCTACGAAATCCTGTGCGGGATATCGAAGCGCGTGCCAAGAAGGCATGCCTAGCCTATGGCCGTGTGGAGACGGGGCTTGCCCCGTCCGGGCGGTCATCTATTATGTGGTTTCTGGGCCTCCACATATTTTCGCAGCACGGCGTTGATGGTGGATTGATAACCCTTGCCTTGTTTGCGGAAAAAAGTCAGGACATCAGGATCGAGACGCAGCGTGATCTGTTTCTTAGGGCCGGGCCAGAGGATTGCGTGGGCGAAGAAATCCGGGCCCAGTTCGGGGGCATCGGAAAAATCTATCTCCGAATCCTGCATGGCATCAATCCGCTTCCAGTTGGTTTTGGATCGCCGTTTCGTATTGTTTGCGCTCACGTAGG
>CAZETZ010000058.1:7286-17751 GCA_964514735.1 uncultured Acidobacteriaceae bacterium
TCAGGTTCCACCAGAAGCAGATCGCGAAACATTTCTTCCGCATCCGTGAAGTCAAAACCATGTTTACTCTGATTGGACCGGTTCTTAGCCTCGTCCCATTCGAATTTTAATTGTAGCTCCAAATGTAGTTACAATCAAGCAGAACGTCGTTTCCCGCAAATATCACCGCAGTGCTGGCGCTGTCTGTGACGGATGTCACACGCCATTCCTTTCGCCGTCGTTTTGCGCAGTTTGGCTGTTCCTCTGTTGCGCTTGGCTGTTCGCTGGCTGATCGCCCAAGCGGGGTTTTGTTATTCTGAAATTGAATGTCCTCACGCTACGCCCAATGGATGTACGACTGGGAAACCCGCCTCACGTCGGTGGATAACAACCGGGTGGTCCGTCCGCTCGAGTGGGGGTTGGAGTGGGCGCAAAACTGGCCCTGCCGTAACGGCTATGTTCCCGGACATGTGCCGGCGGACGCGGAAAAATATCTGCGGGAATACAACCAGCGCATCATTGCCAACAGCGATGAGTTTTATTCTTACCGCACCCCGACCGACTTCCGTTTGGAGCGGCGCGAAGTCAAAGTCCACAGCACCCGCGAAGTTCCCGATGAAAAATTAGAGCGCAAGGTCCGTGGCACCTACGCTGAGTTTCTGCGTTTTACTTCGCCTGTTCCCAGCCCGTATCCGGCAAATAATCTAGTCAACGCGCGTTGGTTCCCGAAAGTCGGCCGCCGTGCCGTGGTTTTATTGCCGCACTGGAATTCCGACGCGCTGGCCTACACGTCGTTGTGCCGCGTTTTTAACTGGCTGGGGATCGCCGTCCTGCGCCTCACTATGCCCTATCACGACATCCGGATGCCGGCTGAGATTCGCCGCGCGGACTATGCCGTCTCAGCCAACATCGGGCGCACCCTCGATGCCACCCGGCAGGGGGTGATTGATATCCGCTGCTGCCTCGATTGGCTGCAGCAACAAGGCCATAAGCAGCTTGGAGTCGTAGGCACCAGCCTCGGCTCGTGCTTCGCATTTTTGGCGGCTGCGCACGATCCGCGTATTCGCGTGGCCGCTTTTAATCACGCTTCTACTTATGTATCAGACGTGGTCTGGGACGGACAGTCCACGCGCCACATACGTGAAGGCCTGGAACCCTACATTGATCAAGACCGCTTGCGCGGACTGTGGAGCGCCATCAGCCCCATGTCTTATTTTCGTCAATTCGCCCGCTGGCCCAAGAAATCGCTCATCGTCTATGCAAAATACGATATGACTTTCCTGCCGGAACTCTCCCGTCAGGCGGTGCAGGAGTTTGCCCGTTACGGGCTGGACCACAAAGTCGCCGTCCTGCCCTGTGGCCACTACACCACCGGCGAAACTCCCTATAAATACATGGATGCCTGGCAAATACTATCGTTTCTTCGGGTAGCGTTTGACAGCATTTAGCAATTGGCTCTTAGCCATCAGCCAAATCGCTTACCTATCTGAATGCTGAGTGCTAAATGCTGAGTGCTTGTTTAGAATGTGTCTATGAAGATTGCCCTCGGCGCGGACCACGCCGGATTCGAACTCAAAGAAAAGTTGCGCGGATATTTGCAGCAGAAGGGCATTACTGTGGATGACCGGGGCACAAAATCGGCAGAGCCGGTGGATTATCCCGATTACGCCCGCCTGGTCAGCGAAGATGTGATGAACAAGCGCGCCGATTTCGGAATTCTGGTCTGCGGCAGCGGCATCGGCATGTCCATCGCGGCCAATAAAGTGCCAGGCATTCGCGCCGTCAATGCTCACGATGAGACCGAAGCCCACCTGGCCCGTGAACACAACGATGCCAACGTGCTCACTTTAGGCGGGAGGTTTCTGGAGGAGAGCGCCGCCCACAAAATTATCGACAAGTGGCTGAGCACTCCGTTTGCCGGTGGCCGCCACGCGCAGCGTATAGAAAAGATCGCGGCAATTGAGCGCGGAAAGTGCTAAACAGAATTAAAAACTTTCGATTTGTCATTCCGACGATGCGCGCAGCGCAGAGGAGGATCTGCTATTGGCTGGCTATAGTTGTGGCGCTGTATGCAAATAGCAGATTCCTCCTTGTCGCTTCGCTCCTCGTCGGAATGACAAATTGGAATTGAGATCAAATTATGAAAAACATGTCGCGTCCAATGCACGAAGTAGATCCCGAAATCGCCGCAGCCATCGATAACGAAGCTTGCCGCCAGCACGAAGGCCTGGAGCTGATCGCCTCGGAAAATTTCGTCAGCGAAGCCGTGCTCGAAGCCGCCGGCTCGGTGTTCACCAATAAATACGCGGAAGGCTATCCCGGGAAGCGCTACTACGGCGGATGCGAATTCACCGACGTGGTCGAGAACCTGGCGCGTGACCGTGCCAAAAAACTATTTGGCGCGGAGTACGCCAACGTGCAGCCGCATGCCGGATCGCAGGCCAACATGGCGGCCTATGCCTCGGTCTTGCAGCCCGGGGACACAATTTTGGGTCTTAACCTTGCCCACGGCGGCCACCTTACCCACGGCCATCATTTGAATTTCTCAGGCAAGACCTACCGCATTGTCCCCTATGGTGTGACCAAGGAAACCGAAACCCTTGATTACGATGAGCTGGAGAAAACCGCCGAAAAGGAACGCCCCAAGCTGATTGTCGGCGGAGGCAGCGCCTATCCGCGCATCATTGACTTTGCCCGCATGCGCCAAATCGCCGACAAAGTGGGCGCGCTATACGTCGTGGATATGGCCCACTTTGCCGGCTTGGTGGCGGGCGGAGTCCATCCTTCTCCGGTGCCGCACTCTCACATCGTGACCTCGACCACCCACAAGACTTTGCGCGGTCCGCGCTCCGGCATGATTCTGGCCAAAGCGGAATACGGCGCGGCCATTGATAAGGTCGTGTTTCCCGGCATGCAGGGCGGCCCGCTGGTGCACATCATGGCGGCCAAGGCGGTGTGTTTCCTTGAAGCTTCGCAGCCCGAATTCCGCGAATATGCGCGGCAGGTCGTGGCCAACGCTAAAGTGCTGGCGGAAACCCTGGCAGCGGAAGGCTTCCGAATCATCTCCGGCGGGACCGACACCCACCTGATGCTCGTAGATGTCTTCTCCAAAGGCATGTTGGGCAGTGAAGCCGAGAAGGCTTTGGGCGAGGCCGCCATCACGGTCAACAAAAACGCCATTCCGTTTGACACCAACCCGCCGCTGAAGCCGAGCGGCATTCGCATTGGCAGCCCGGCGCTGACCACGCGCGGCATGAAAGAAACGGAAATGCGCCAAGTCGGGCGCTGGATTGCCGAAGCACTGACCAATCGTACCGATGCTGCCGTGCTGGCGAAAGTCCGCAAGCAAGTGCTGGAGCTTGCGGAAGCGTTCCCGCTCTATCCGGAGCGCAGAGCCAAAGCGCAGGTGGAAGCCCGCGCCTAAAAACCACCAAGACAGGCATAGCGTTGCGCGGAGGTCTTGCTCTGTGAACTCCGTGCCCTCTGTGGTCTAATTCTCCCGTGAAGGTCGCCATTGATATCCGGCGGATGAATGAGTTCGGCGTTGGCACCTATACGCGGAACGTGGTGCGCGCTTTGGGACGGCAAGACCGAGAAAACCAGTATTGCCTGCTGGGTTCTCCCGAAAGGGCCGCGGAAATAGGTTTTCTCCCTCCGAATTTTCAGATCGTGCCGTTGCGTCAGCCAGAAACACCCATATCCAGCTACTTGGAATACCGCGCCGCGGTGAAGCGCCTGCAATGCGATTTGGTCCACATCCCGCATTTATTTTGGATGCCGCGCCACCTGCGCTGCCCCTATGTGATGACCGTACACGATGTGCTGGAGCACCTTTCCCGCGCCCGCGGTCTCTCCGGAATGCGCCGCGCCATGCACTTTAAGCTGACCCAGCAAGTGTTGCGCGGGGCATCGCGCATCTTCGCCGTTTCCACTTTTACCAAAAATGAAATCGTCAATCTGTTCGGCATTCCCGCCCGCCACATCGAGGTCATCTACAACGCCATCGATGAGCGCTTCCTGCACGGTCATACCACCGCAGCCGACCAGAAATTCCTGGCGGAGCGCTACCAGGTGTCTTATCCATTCCTGCTCTACGCGGGAAGAATCAGCCCGCACAAAAATGTGGTGCGAATTATCGAAGCGTTTTCCGCGCTGAAGACGGAGTTGGCGAAGGAAGACAAATATCCCGACCTGAAGCTGATCATCATCGGAGATGAACTCTCCAGGAATCCCGACCTTCGCCGGACGGTGATTCGTGGCGGCGTACAGAACGACGTTCGCTTTCTGGGCTTTGTCCCCATTGAAGTGCTGCGCGTGTTTTACGATGCGGCCAAAGTTTTTGTGTTCCCGTCCCTGTATGAAGGCTTCGGGCTTCCGCCGCTCGAAGCCATGGCCCACGGCACCCCTGTACTTGCCTCAAATACCTCCTCGCTGCCGGAAGTGGTGGGCAATGCCGCGGCCCTGGTCAATCCGGAAAACGTTTTTGAAATCATGCACGCGTTGCACCGCGTGTTGACCGACCAGGTCCTGCGGGAGAAGCTAAAGACGCGCGGCTACGAACAAGTGCAGAAATTTTCCTGGGACATTGCCGCGCGGGATTTGATCAGTACGTATAAAGAAGTCGCGGGAGGAATGCGCTTCAAGCCGCTGGTGCAGGATGAGCAGACTACCAAGGTCGGGGTTGGCTGGGGCCGCTGATCTCCTCCGTGGCATTTCCTCTGTGGAACTCTGTGTTCCCTGTGGTTTGCTTTTGATCTTCAGCTTGCAGCTTTGCAGAAGCCATCGGCGAAAACCTCGAATCACAGAGGTCGCAGGGCCTCTCAGAGGAAAAGCCACAGAGGAAATCTCTAAGCTTTCAGCAATGTCTGTCCCGGAGAAACCAGTCCCAGCTTATGCAGCTTCGCTTCCAGGCGGGACTTGTCCTGTGCATTGGAAGCCTGAGTCAAACGTTTGCGCAGCTTGGTGATCTTCTCCGCACGGGCGCGGCGGCGACGGATTTCGGGACGGCGGCTAGGGGCTGACATAATTCGGGATACTCCTCAGAAAAAAGTTTAGACCGATTGCGATTCCGGTAAATTATAGTGATAAAAAGGGTTATTGCCAAATCAGGACAAGCCGGCGAAAGCTTTATTCCCCACCCATTTTCCCGATTCCCAGTATTTGAATTTTCGATGCCCCTAAAAAAAGTTATCTTGACACAGCTTTAGTGCATCTCTAGTATCGGTAGCAATTATGCAGGCTTCTCGCCAGACGATGTGCGCGTGTTGTTGTCCATGTTGTTGTATGCGCGTGTCCTCTGGCGCGGAAAGGCTACTGCTGACCTAAGAATCCTCTAGAAACAGCACAAGATCAAGCCACCGCCAGATGACAAGTCTGGCGGTGGCTTTTTTGTGCTTGTTTTCGGGTTCGGGGTCAAAACGCAAATGAATCTGTTTCCTATCTTCGTCAAACTGGCTGGCCGGCGGTGCCTGGTCGTTGGAGCAGGCACCGTGGGTCAGGCCAAAATCCAGAGCCTTCTGGATGCCGGCGCCAAGGTCCACGTGGTCGCGCCGCGTGGGACGGCGACGGTGGCGGAGTGGGCGCAGAGTGGCGCCATCTCATGGGAAGTGCGTGAGTTTCAGGCGTCGGACTTGGATGGGGCGTTCCTGGTCATTGCAGCGACGAATTCAACCGCAACGAATGCCGTCATTCATCAAGAAGCCGAGCGGCGAAACGTTATGTGCAACTCGGTGGATGATCCCGAGAATTGCGATTTCTATTACGGATCGGTGGTGCGCCGTGGGGATTTGCAGATCGCCATCTCGACCGCGGGGAAGAGCCCGGCGCTGGCGCAGAGGTTGCGGCAGGACCTCGAGAAACGAATTGGGCCTGAATACACCGCGTGGGTCGATGAACTCGGCAGACGGCGTGAGAAGTTGTTTGCACAATCCATCGATCCGGAAGAGCGCAAGCGTCTGCTGCGCGAGTTAGTCAGCCGCAAATTTCCTCGTAAGCCTGACCATGGTTGCAGCGGCAAAGTTTTTTTGGTGGGTGCGGGGCCGGGGGACATTGAGCTTCTCACTGTCAAAGCTCTGAATGTCCTGCAATCCGCCGAAGTGGTCCTGCACGATGAATTAGTCGGGCGCGACGTTCTGGCCCTCATTCCCGAAACAGCGGAGATTCACAACGTGGGCAAGCGCTGCGGCCAGAAGAGCGCGCGTCAGGAACATATCAATTCCTTGCTGATTGAATACGCGTCGCAAGGACTCAAAGTAGTCAGACTAAAGGGTGGAGACCCGCTTCTGTTCGGTCGCGCGGGGGAAGAGATCGAAGCCCTGCGCAAGGCGCAGATTGATTTTGAGATTGTTCCAGGCGTGACCGCTGCCTTGGCCGCGGCAGCTTCGGCGCAGATTCCGCTGACCCATCGGCGCGTTTCCTCCGCATTGATGGTGTTAACCAGCCATCACGCGCCCTCGGCTGACCCCGATCCCTGGCCCGAGCACATCCCAACCAATGTCACGTTAGTCGTCTACATGCCGGGATACGCCTACGAAACCACCAAGGCCAAATTGCTAAAAGCCGGTCTGAACCATCGCACCCCCTGCGCGGTGATTTCCCAGGCCACATCCGCGCAGGAACAAGTTTTCCGCACCACCATCGCCGATCTGCACACCGCGCCCAAACTGCCCGCCCCCACATTACTCGTGGTGGGCGACGTCGTGCGCTTTGCCGATCATGCCACCCTGCGCCGGCAGTTCGCGCAGCAGATTGCAGAATTCCAGCCGCCGGTCGCGGCGCAAGGTCCCGTTTCCGAAGAACAGGAGCAAGCCGAGTGAGAGAGCATATCGAGCAAATGAAAGCGCAATCCGAGCACTGGCGTCCCGAAGAGGTCCTGCGCTGGGCCTTCAGTACTTACCGCCAGGACCTGGCCATCGCCTCCGGCGGCGGAGTGGAGGGGATGGTGCTGCTGGACATCGCCACCAAGGTAAATCCCAAGCCGCGCGTCTTCACCCTCGACACCGAGTTTCTATTTCCCGAAACTTACGATTTGTTTGACCGCGTAGAAAAGCGTTACGGAATCAAAATTGAGCGGGTCTATTCAGCCCTTACCCCAGAAGAACAACAACTCGCTCACGGCCCGGAACTCTGGGCCCGCAATCCCGATTTGTGCTGCGATCTGAGGAAAGTTGGACCGCTGCGCCGCAAGCTGTCGGGGCTGAAAGCCTGGGGGACCGCGGTCCGCCGCGAGCAGACCAAGGCCCGCGCCTACAGCGGAAAGATTGAGTGGGACGAAAAATTCCAGCTGGTGAAGGTAAATCCGCTGGCCGATTGGACCACCAAGATGGTCTGGGACTACGTCCACAGACATAACGTCCTCTACAATCCGCTGCACGACCAGAACTACCCCAGCATCGGATGCACCCACTGCACGCGCACCGTCCAGCCGGGAGAAGACGCGCGCGCCGGGCGCTGGTCTGGTTTCCAAAAAACCGAGTGCGGACTGCACATTGGACCGCAGCCGGTAGCGCAACTGGTAAGAATAGGAGCCGACTGACAAGCGCTCGCTCCGTGGCTTTGCTCTGTGAAACTCTGTGTCCTCTGTGGTTTACGCTTTTGATTTTGCGTGTAGCTTTGTAGCGGTGTCGGCGGAAACCTTAACCACAGAGAACACAGAGTTGCACAGAGGAAAGATACAGAGGAAATCGCCAATTTGATTTCCGCGTTACCCGTTCCTGGAGAGACGAAGTTAGCTTCTCATTTATAATTCCGCACTCATGGACTTTGATCAGCTAGTCACTTTTCTGGAAGTGGCCAAGCTCGGCAGCTTCTCGCGCGCCGGGCAAAAGGTCTTCCGCTCGCAATCCGCGGTCAGCGCGCAAATCCGCCAGCTCGAGCAGGAGTACGGAGACCGCCTGCTCGACCGCTCCGGCAAAGACGTAACCCTCACGCCCGCTGGACGCGTGCTGTTCGCCTACGCCGAGCGCTTGCTCCAGATGAAAGATGAGTCCATGCTAGCGGTCGCCGACCAGGGCAACGTGCCGCGCGGGACGATTTCTGTTGGCGCGAACGAAGCGACTTGTCTGTACGTACTCCCGGAAGTCTTTGCCAAATTCACCAGCCTCTACCCCGGCGTCCAGATCAGCATCTACCGCAACTTCAGCTACAAAATCGTCGAGAAACTGGAGATGGGAGCGATTGATGTCGGCATCGTGACCCTGCCGGTGAAGTCTTCTAGCCTGAAGACTCATGCCATTTTCCGCGACCAGTTGATGCTGATGGTGAACCCGCAAAATCCGCTGGCCAAGCTGGATGTGGTCCCGGTAAGCGAAATCGCCAAACAGCCTTTGTTATTGCCGAAGACCGGATTCAGCCGGCGGATTATGGACAAACTATTCCGTCCATACAGCGCCCACCTGCAGGTGCGGATGGAACTGCCTTCGGTTGGGATGATTAAGAGTTTTGTAGCGGCAGGGATGGGAGTGTCGCTGATCAGCGCCAGCTTTGCACGAGACCAAGTGCTTGCTGGACGGGTGAAGCTGATTCCGATTCAGGATAAAGAATTGTGGCGGGAGCTGGGAGTGGCGTACCGGAGAGACCGCACGATGACGCGGGCCACGAGCACTTTCATTAGTACTGTCCGCCAGCTAGGCTCAGCATCAAAGTAGTCCTCTGTGAAACTCTGTGCCGGAGCCTGCCCTGAGCGAAGTCGAAGGGTGGTGGAGCTTTTGCCTTCCTCGCCACCGCCCCAAATTGGGCACAAACACAAAAATCTTAACCACAGAGGCACAGAGATCACAGAGAAAAGCCACTGGGTTGTGGTATAGCCCTTTCATGGCTGTTCCCGCGAATCAGATCACCGGCAAGATCATCGGCGCTGCGATGAAGGTCCATTCCATTCTCGGACCTGGACTACTGGAAAGCGCCTATCACGCCTGCTTGTTGCATGAGCTTCGCAAACAGGGTTTCGCAGTCCAGAGCCAAGTTGGATTACCCGTAGTTTACGATGGAGTGCAGCTTGACCTCGGATATCGCATCGATCTCATCGTCAACGATGTTGTCATAGTCGAAGTCAAGTGCGTCGAGGCTGTGATTCCCGTGCACCAGGCCCAGCTACTCTCCTATATGCGTCTATGCGGAAGGCAGGTAGGCCTGCTGATCAATTTCCATGTAGCCCAACTCAGGGACGGCATCAAGCGCATGGTAGACGGCTACGAATGGAACAAATCCGCCTGACATCTTGGCGTTCCTCTGTGAAACTCAGTGCCTCTGTGGTGAAGCTTTTGACTTTTCTCGACCCCAAGCAAAAACCTTGAACCACAGAGACACAGAGTTACACAGAGGAAATGCCAAATAGGAAATCGCTTTCACCGATTACCTCAATTCAATTTTCCGTTAAACCCTAGCCCCCATCATTGCTAATCTAATAACAACAGTTTGTAGGAGGTGTAGCAATGAGCAATCTGGAACAAGGCCTAAACCGAATTCTCCAAGAACACCAGCGAGAGAGCGGCCTGCACATGATCGGCGGCAAGCAGCGCCTGATCGACCGCCTGAAGGAATTCTTCGAGGAAGAGCAGCGCCAGGCGGAAACTGAAAAGGCCGAGCAGCAACACTAGCCGCTGATAGTTTGACTAGCCAGTTCTAAAAGCTCCGCGATTACTGCGGAGCTTTTCTCTTGTTCTCACTCACCACCTTGTCATTCCGAGCCAGCTTTACCGGCGAGGAATCTGCTTTCTGCCGGCAGTGGAACAGCAGATTCCTCGCGCGATGAACCCGCGCTTCGGAATGGCAATTGGTTGGGCCTGCGGAACTGCCTAGAGATTACTTTCGTCAGCCAGTTTAAAAAAATAATTGACATTACGATTTTTTATCCCCATAATATGAATAATTATTCAGTTGGATGAATAGTTATTCATGAGCAAGCCGTTACGCCAAAAAGCGATTTTGTCCATCCTCGACCGCGGCCCCGTGGCCAGTCAGGAGGAGCTTCAGCGTTCCCTACACAAGCGTGGCTTCGATGTGGGGCAGGCGACGCTTTCTCGGGACATCTATGACCTCGGTCTAGTCAAGACCGGCGAAGGCTACGCCCTTGCCAGCAGTGACACCACTTCCGAACCGGCGTTGCCTCCAGTTTCGCGCCTGGTACGCGAGTTCGTGCTCGATGTGCGTCCCGCACAGAATCTCCTCGTGATCAAAACCACCGTGGGCAGCGCGCAGCCGGTTTGCGCGGCGCTTGACGGGGAAGAGTGGCCCGAAGCCGTCGGCAGCGTCGCCGGCGACGACACCATTCTGATTGTCTGTTCCGATAAAAAAGCCGCATCCCGCCTCGCGGCCCGAACCCAGGAGATGCTTGCTTAGTGACCGCCAAATTAAAAACAGCGGTCGTGGGAGCGACCGGTTACTCCGGTATGGAATTGACGCGCATTTTGCTGCGTCATCCGCAGGTGGAGACGCCTGTCCTGCTCAGCCGCAACGCCGAAAATAACGGCACGCACAATCTCGCTGA
>CAZETZ010000059.1:0-17692 GCA_964514735.1 uncultured Acidobacteriaceae bacterium
GATGAAACCATAGCCTTTTGCGTCGTTAAACCACTTTACTGTTCCTGTTTCCATGTGTTGCTTATTTCCTTTGTATTGATGTAGCGCTGAAGCGATCAGAGTTCTGCAGGCAGGTCACGCTGTAGAGCGGAGATACTGTGAGCAAAAACTGCAAAGTTCAAACGCATTTCTATTGTACCTAGATTTGCACAAAATAGCTATGGATATTTGAATCTCATGTTACTAACGAGCGCAGTATCAGTAGTTTGCGCTGAGCACCGGGAACCGGCAACTGGGAACTGTTTGTCCCTCCAATCTTGCCCCTGAAACCCGGTAAACCCCCCGGTCATTTTCGGCGCCAGCGCACACCGTCTTTGGTATTTTCCACCACAATTCCGGCCGCCGTCAGCTGCTTGCGGAGGGCGTCGGAAATTGCAAAATTCCGCGCCTTCCGAGCGGCTTCCATCTCCGCGATCTTCTCTTCGATATCGGCGTCAGAAAGCTGACCCGCGTTCACAATCTCCAGCAGATCGGGGCTGATTTCCTTCTCCCGCCCGGCCCGCTTGGCCCACTCGACGACGGTCTTCATTTTCGCCGCGTCGTCGTCGTTCAGCACGGCAAAGAGTTCATCAAACTGGCTGAGCACCCCTAGCAGGGGCTGCACATCCCCGAGCTTGATTTGCCCGGCATCGAAGGCGGCATTGGCCGCGCGCACCATATCAAAGACCGCCGCTTGGGCCTGCGCCGTATTGAGATCGTCTTCCATGGCGGCGCGCATATGATCGGACGTCTCGCGCGCCAGGGCCATCATCGCCTCCGACCTGCCATCCGGAAATTTCCCCGAGGACAACCGCAGCCGGAAATTCCGCAGCCGGTCGACCGAAGTCGCCGCCTGTTGAAGTCCATCAAAGGTAAAGTTCAAAGGATTGCGGTAAGGCGCCGAAGCCAACAAATAACGGATGGAAGAAGGCTTGTGTCCTTGGAGCACCAGATCGCGCAAGGTAAAGAAGTTCCCCTGGCTTTTGGACATCTTCTCGCCCTCCACCAGCAGGAAGCGCGCATGAAACCAATAGCGGGCAAACGGCTTTCCGGTTATGGCCTCGGACTGCGCAATTTCATTCTCGTGGTGGGGAAAAATCAGGTCCTCGCCCCCGGCATGCAGGTCGAAACTCTCGCCGAGCTGCTGCATGGACATGACCGAGCACTCCAGGTGCCAGCCCGGACGCCCCGGTCCAATCGCCGTGTCCCAGGAAGCCTCGCCCGGCTTCGGGGCTTTCCAGAGCGCGAAATCGCGCGCGCTGTCCTTTTCATACTCATCCACATCGACCCGCGCGCCGTCCTCCATCCCGGCAAAATCTTTTTTCGAAAGCTTTCCGTAGCCGGGAAATTTCGCGATACGAAAGTAATAGGAGCCGTCCTCGGCGCGATAGGCAAAGCCTTTTTTCTCCAGCTCGGCGACGAACTGCGCCATCTCCGCAATGTGCTCGGTCGCGCGCACCAGCACAGGTTCCTCGATATTCAGCGTGGCGGCGTCTTCAAGAAAGGCTTTCTCGTACTTCTCCGTGTACTGCTTCACGCTTACCTGGTCGCGCGCCGCATTGCGGATGATCTTGTCATCCACGTCGGTGATGTTCATGACGTGCCGAATTTTGTATCCGCTCTGCCGCAGAAAACGCCGCAGAATGTCCACCGCCACAAACGTCCGGAAGTTGCCGATGTGTCCATAGTCATAGACGGTCGGTCCGCAAGCGTACATGCGGACTTCCTTGCCGGTAAGCGCTTGAAATTCCTCGACCTTCCCCGACAGCGTGTTATAGATGTGCAAAGCCATAGTGTGAGCGAAACCAGCAATTTTAGGGGTGAAAAAGAAGATGGGTCAACTTGGATTCACGGGCGCCGCCTCACTGTGGCCGTGCGCCCGCATGCGCTGCCCAACCAGCAACACGTAATGCAGGCCGGAAACGATTGTGAACAGAAAAGTGGCCCGCAAGAACGTCAGCCGCGCAATTGCCACCCAGGCCACGGGATACACCAGCAGCAACATGACAAAAAACACTGCCGCAACCTGGGCAAATGTGTTGGCCTTGCCAAAAATGCTGGGACGAAAGTCACGCAGCCCGGCGGCGATATAGAGGACCGCGCTGACCGCCACGATACAGATGTCCCGCGAGAAAACCAGCACCGTAAATTTCCAGGGAATCTTGTGCAAGACAGACAAAACCAGGAACATGGTACTGAGCAGCAGCTTGTCGGCCATCGGATCCAGATACTGCCCGATCTTGGTCTGCTGCTCGAGCACCCGGGCCAGCAATCCATCCAGCCCGTCGCTGATCCCCGCCAGCACAAACAGAATCAGCGCCCAGAAATAACGTCCGCCCACCAGATGAATAATGATGAACGGCAGAAAAACCATGCGCAGCAGAGTGAGCTGGTTGGGGGCGGTCAGAAGTTGCCTGAGCTTCACTTGCCGCCTCCGCCATCCGCCAGTTGCGAAACATGAAACTGCCTTAGGGCTTCAACCGCATCCACCCCAGCGCGTTCACTAAAACGCTGTGCTAACGAGGGAACATCCCCATCCGGTAAATCGAGCTCGATGCGTTCCACCCGGTGCATGGGAAAGAAAACCACTCCCGGAGAAAACGGCCCGCCCTCTTTCATCACGGCAATGGCATCGTCAAACGAAGCCAGCTCAATTCCGCAAAGGCTGAGCCCTTCCACCGTCAATCCCAGAACCACACCCCAGCACTTGTCCCGAGGGTTGCCCAGCGTGACCACCACCATAGCGCCAGCTTGAAAAGGATTGGAGCTTGCCGGAGCAGCTTTACCGTCCACAGAATTCTGCACACCCGATTGTCGCCGGGGCGCGTCTTTTATTGCAACTTGGGGCGGAGGATTTCCGCTCAACTCATTGCCCGTATCCCTCCCCGCCCATTACAATTGTCCTAACTGTAGGCGCGTAGCTCAGTTGGTTAGAGCGCTACCTTGACACGGTAGAGGTCAGGAGTTCGAGTCTCCTCGTGCCTACCATTTATCTCATTGAATCTGCTGCGAGGCGAGCGGCAGTCCCTTCCGGGTTTTGATCTGTTCTGCCATCATTTCCATCAAAACTGAAAGTTTTTCGACTGTTGCTCTCTGCTGCTCCTGGGATAGGCAAGTGGATTTCGCGCGTACTAAAACATTCAGGGTCCTACCACCGCAGCAACCGCGGCCCAAGTAGCGACCCGACGAAAGCGCAGAGTGCGATCATGGCGCCGTACCAGACTGCGATGAACGGAATCGAATCGTCAGGGCAGTGAAAAGCATAAGCAGTAGCACCCAGAGCCCCGGCTACAAGCCCGGCAATTGCTCCTGTGCGCCTCAAATCAGTGGGCGCTCCTTTGCGCAGAAACCAGATCAAGGCAACGAAAGGAACGACGGCAAAGAAGGGGATGCACAGCAGGCAAGTGCCCCAGTTCATTCCCAGAAGCATCCTGCCCCACATCATCGGATTTTCAAATCCGAGCGCTACCGCGCCCGTGATGGCGATCACAAGAAATGGAAGGAAGGTCAGCATTGAAAGTTTTTTTTCGCTTCGTCCAGGACGCGCCAACCGGGCCAACAATAGAGTCCCCATGCCGAGCAGGCTTAAAGTGAACAAAAGCTTCGCTGTCAGGAAGTGCAGGGAGAATGTCTGCCCGTTGCGCAAGCCGACCGTGCTTAGCATCACGCAAAATGCAGCTGTTCCGCCCACGACGAGGGCCAAAGCCAATGTTTTCGCAATCTGTCCTGGTTTGACAGGCTCAAGGTTCGTGCTGAGGATATTAATCAGTTGGTCAGTTTTCATACTCGGTTCTCTTTGCCAATCACACGCGCCAAAGTTTTTAAGCCTCGATGAACAGACACCTTCACCGCGGATTCGGACATGCCACATCGAGTTGCCGCCTCGCTCATGCTCAGTCCGTCCAGCTTCACGTACTGAATAATCTGTTTCACCTTCGGAGACAACCCGGTTAGGAGTTGATCCAAGTCCAGACTGCTTTCGACTGGTCCGTGGTCGTTCCGCGCCGTCAGTTCATCTGTCTCGTCCACCGGTATGTCTTTCGCTGAGACCTTCGTCCGCCGCAGGTAATCAATGAATTTGTAGCGCGCAATGGCATAGACCCATGGAGTAAAAAGTTGGGAAGAGTCATAAGTGTGCCTGCGAATATGAATTGCCATCAGCGTCTCCTGGACCAGGTCCTCGGCCTCCACGTCGCCACGATTGATGCGGTTAAGATGTCGTTTGAAGTAAGCGCGTAACTGCGCGCCCAGCCTTTCCAATAATGTCCGGTAGGCGGCCGCATCTCCATCATTGCTCGCGAGCATCAACGCTCGCAATTCGGACTCAGTAGAGGTCACATCCATTACTTCGCACGACCTGAGAAATTAGTTACAACCGTAGCACAAAAATTTGACTCGATTTCTTGTGCAAATTTTTAACTGGGTATTTGACGATAGCGATGTAACCAAACCTGATTTCTCGCGAACTCTTGAGTAGAGGGCAGGTTGCTCATCAGGCAGCGCCCCTCATTCAGAGGAGGAACTACAAATGAAAACCACACATCGTAAACCGTTCGCTTTTGCCCTGGCGCTTTTACTTGCTTTGTCGCTGCTCTCCACTTACGCGGCGGCAGGCGAGGCCAAGGTCATCACCAAAAAGGAATTCAAGACACTGCTAAAGACCGCAAAAGAGCCAGTCGAGCATAGGAAAATTGCCGCATACTACCGGCAAGAGGCTGCCCGGCTCACCGCCAGTGCCAAAGAACACGAGGAACTAGCGGAAGTTTATGCGAAGAACCCATCTTTCCCCGCCATGGAAGCCAAGCAAGGTACGGCATTCGGCCAAGGGGCTTCACATTGCAAGCGTTGGGCAGAACTGTCAGCAGAACAAGCTAAGGTAGCCGAATCTTTGGCCGCAATGCATGACAAGATGGCTCAAGCTGCGGAGCAGAAGTGACGATTGCAGTATCGCCAAAACAACCCCAGAACCAGAGGGCTGTCGGCGTTTAGCGCCGGCGGCCCGATCTTTTATTTATGGGGGACCTGTAACCAATTGAGCTTCTATTACGAATTCACCTACAGAGGGCTTATCTGGTGATTAAAACAACAGAAAATAAGGCCTCAAATCGTTGCTTCTGAGCAGTTTCCAGGGCTAAACTTATGACCGTGAGACTTGTGGCCAAAGTTGGTGTTTCGGTGCTTGCGCTGCTCCTGGCTGCGTTGCCGGTGATGGGATGCACGAAACCGGGCAAAGCGATGACAGCGGCGGAGCGCGATTGCTGTAATCGCATGGCTGAACTATGCGGCCGTTCCGGTATGGCCAAGTCTCATAGCTGCTGCCCAATAAAGGTTTCCGCTAGCGAGTTCCACGCTCTAAAAGCTACCTCTTCTCAGTTCGATCATACGTTGCTGGACCTTTACGCACAGCCTATTGTGGCGCAAACAATTGTTCACTCACAACCGATGTTTACCTTGAGAATGCCTTCCCCGACTGATAGCCCGCCTGGGCTCCTCGGTTCAGCCACAACCATCTTAAGAATCTGATCTCTTTTCCTCTGATTTGATTACGCACTCGTGCGTCTACACGTTCGTGTGTTTACAAACTCATGTTTGTGTTGCGGAGGAAAGATGCAATCTATTGGCTTATCCCGGGGTTTCTTCGGATGCATTTGTAAATCATCGCTTGCTGCGACTCTGGTGGTTGGAACGATGGTACTGGCTAGCGATGTGAGCGCCCAGGACCAACCCGGTCCGTCCAAGCCCGTTTTTATGCCTGGGTCTGCAAGTATGGCGCACGCGGGAGCCACCGCATCTCTGCGCGACTTGGTGCGAGAAGCCGAGCTGAACAACCCGCAGATTGCAGCCTCGTTTCATGCCTGGCAGGCCTCACGGAATGTTTCCGGACAGGTCTCGGCTTTTCCTGAGACTCAACTCTCCGTGCAGCAGTTCAGTGTCGGTAGCCCTCGGCCTTTTGCGGGATACAGTAACAGCGATTTTGCTTATATCGGATTTGGCGCTTCCCAGGACATTCCTTATCCAGGAAAACGCGACTTGCGCGCGCGTGTTGCTGAACACGAAGCGGACTCCATGGAAGCACAGACCGATTCCGTCCGCAGAACGGTGGTGGGAAATCTCAAGATGGCCTACTTTCGGTTGGCCTACATCCAACAAACCCTCGGCGTGCTACAGAAAAGCGACGAGTTACTGAATCAGGTGCAAGGCGCTGCCGAGGCGCGCTACCGCGTGGGCCAGGGCAATCAGCAGGATGTGCTGAAAGCGCAGTTACAACACACCAAAATTCTGCAGGAGATCGCCCATAACCATCAGGAAGAAGGACTGCTCGAAGCGCAGATCAAGCAGTTGCTGGGCCGCACCCAGGATTCTCCCGACATTATCGCTGACACTCTGGTCCCGAGATCTCTTTCATTCAGCGCTTCCGAACTCCTGCAGAAAGCCAGCGGACAGAATCCAGATGTGCGCTCAAAGCAGGCCTCGATTCAGCAACAAGAAACCCAAGTGGAACTGGCCCACAAGAATTTTCGTCCAGATTTCAATGTTCAATACAACTACCAGCACACCAACGGCGATACGCGCGACTACTATATGGCGACGTTTGGCATTCGCTTGCCGAATCGTGGACGGCAAAAGGCCGAACTCGCGGAAGCACAGCAGAACCAAGAACGCGCAAGGCGAGAGTTGGAAAGCGAACAACAGCGTGTTCTCTCCGAAGTGCAACAGCAATACGTGCGTGCTAAGACCTCGGAAGAACAACTAAAAATTTATCGGGAAGGTCTCGTTCCTCAATCTGAGGCCGCTTTCCGCTCTGCTTTGTCCGCGTACCAAACCAATCGGCAAGGCTTCGAGAGTCTACTCTCCTCTTTCCTCGACGTGCTGAATCTTGATCTCGAATACCGCAATGAATTGGTAGAGCACGAATCGGCGCTCGCTGAGTTAGAGCGTTTGACGGGGGTAGATATCCCATGAATAAACGCGATCTGGAAACAAACATTGATGGGGAAGGGCCAGTTATGTCCAATACAGATAGCAACACCTATCGCCGCGCTTTTTGGATTGCACTATTCGCAGCAGTTGCCCTCGCGGTGTTGACTGCAATTTTGTGGTTGCGTTTAAGCCACGCTACAAGCGCTCAATCTGGAAATCATGCGCCGACTACTTCAATGGAAGCCATGACGCATGATGGTTCCACTAACGCCCAAGATGCAGAGTCCAGCCCTACAAGCGAAGCGCAGCCCAACAGCCAGGAAATTCCCCTTGCTCCAATCCAGCTCACCCCACAGCGAATGCAGAGCATTGGTGTTGTCATTGGGAAAGTTGAATCCAAGTCTGTCACTTCTGACCTCCGTTTCTACGGCAATGTGCAAGTTGATGAACGGCGCCAGGCGTATGTACAAACGCGCTTTGCAGGATGGGTTCGTAAAATTTACGCGGACGCGACTGGCAATTTCATTGAGAAGGGGCAACCCTTATTTACGATCTACAGCCCTGACCTGGTTTCCACCCAACAGGAATATCTGTTAGCCAAGAAAAATTCGGGAGTGTTGCAGCAAAGCACTGTAAGCGGAGTAGCTGAAAGTGCATCTTCCCTGCTAAATGCGGCTAAAGAGAGATTGCTGCAATGGGAAGTATCGCCCGCAGAAATCGAAAAATTAGATCAAGGCGGCAAACCGATTAGCGATCTCACTATTTATTCCCCTGTCTCCGGCTACATAACCGACAAAAAGGCACTGCCGAATATGTACGTGCAACCTGAAACCATGCTGTACACGGTAGCCGACCTTTCGGACGTTTGGGTCATTGCGCAGGTATTCCAAAACGACGCGGGAAAGATTAAACCGGGCGACGCTGCTGAAGTCACAGTTGATTCCTATCCCGGACGAATTTTTAACGGGCGCGTGGACTACCTTCTGCCGCAGTTGGACATGAATACACGCACCCTGCCAGTGCGATTGGTGTTTCCGAATCCCGGTATGAAGTTGAAGCCTGGGATGTACGTCAATGTTCGCGTCAGGCATTCGATGGGGCGTCAGCTTGTAGTTCCTGCTTCGGCAGCATTTCATTCGGGAACAAGAAATCTAGTGTTTGTGTATGGCGGTGACGGAAATATCGAACCCCGTGAAGTCGAGATCGGTTCCCAAGCCGGAGATCAGGTCGTAATTACGAAAGGACTCAAAGCGGAAGAAAAGATCGTTACTTCCGCAAATTTCCTGATTGATTCCGAAGCGCAATTGCAAGCGGCTGCTGGAACATTTGTACCTCCGCCACCCGGTGCTGGTCAGGCAGCTTCCATGAATACGCAGTCACAAATCAAAGCGGAGTTGATTACTGATCCTGATCCGCCGCACAAGGGCAGCAACATTGTCCGCGTGAAGCTGACCGGGCAGGATGGTAACCCGATTGTCGGCGCAAATGTCTCCGTGACTTTCTTCATGGCAGCAATGCCGGCAATGGGCATGGCGGCAATGAAAACCGTGATCAATGCCAGTAATAGTGGTGGAGGAATGTACGAAGGTAAAGGCGATCTCGGCTCAGGTGGCACTTGGCAAGTCACCATCACCGCACAACAGAATGGACAGACGATTCTGAGTAAGCATCTGACTGTAAATGCAACGGGAGGTATGTAATCGTGATCTCCCGAATCATCGAGTGGTGCGCGCACAATCGGTTTCTAGTCTTTACCGGAGTGCTCTTACTGACTCTCACGGGAATCTGGTCCATGAGCCATATCCCGCTGGACGCTCTGCCAGATATTTCCGATGTGCAGGTAATCATCCATACAAGTTGGGAAGGGGAACCACCCAACATTATCGAAGATCAAGTCACATATCCAATTGTGACCGCCTTGCTTGCCGCACCCCGCGTAAAAGCAGTTCGCGCCCAAACCATGTTCAACGATTCTTACGTCTTTGTTGTATTCGAGGACGGAACCGACATCTATTGGGCGCGTTCCAGGGTTGTCGAATATCTACAAACAATTGCTGGTCGGCTTCCCGCAAGCGTCCATCCTGCGATTGGCCCGGATGCTACTGGCGCGGGATGGGTTTATGAATATGCGCTCGTTGACCGCACACATCAACACAGCCTTGCCGATCTAAGAAGCCTTCAGGATTGGAACCTGCGTTATCAGTTAGCGACCGTTCCAGGGGTTGCCGAAGTCGCAAGTATGGGGGGATTTGTACGTCAGTATCAGGTCAGTCTCGACCCGAACAAACTGCTTGCATACGGAATTTCGCTGTCCACGGTAATTGACCGTGTGAAATCAAGCACGAATGAAGTGGGCGGAAGGGTCTTGGAGTTGAGTGGCACGCGCTATATGGTACGCGGCTTAGGCTATCTGAAATCATTGGACGATCTGGCTAATGTGCCAGTGATGGCAAAAAATGGAACGTCGGTTTTATTAAAAGATTTAGGCACAGTTTCCTTCGGCCCAGACATACGGGAAGGCGTTGCCGAGTGGAATGGCGAAGGCGAAACTGTCGGCGGCATTGTTGTTATGCGCTATGGGCTAAATGCCCTAAATGTCATTGATGGCGTGAAAAAGAAACTGGCTGAGATTAAAGCCTCGCTTCCGCCAGGAGTCGAGATTGTATCTGGCTACGATCGCGCGGGGTTGATAAGCGAATCCATAAACACCCTAAAACACAGTTTGCTCGAAGAAGCGATCATCGTTTCTTTGGTGATTATTGTGTTCTTGTTCCACTTCCGTTCGGCGCTAATCCCAATCCTTACATTACCCATTGCGCTCGTGATCTCCTTCATTCCCATGTACTACCTCAATGTCAGCTCCAACATCATGTCATTGGGAGGGTTGGCATTGGCTATCGGCGTTCTTGTGGATGCGGCCATCGTTATGGTGGAAAACGGATACAGGCATCTTTCCGAGCATCCCTCCCAAGCGGCGGGGCGAGACCGGGTACGCATTCTTATTGATTCCGCGAAACAGGTTGGACCGCCACTGTTCTTCTCTCTCTTGATCATTGTCGTCTCTTTCCTTCCGGTGTTTCTACTAGAGGCACAAGAAGGGCGTATGTTCCGCCCTTTGGCATGGACGAAGACTCTTGCCGTCGGTTTTTCATCGCTCTTGGCGATCACGCTTGTTCCAATTCTGATGGTCCTATTCATCCGCGGAAGATTGCGGCCTGAATCGGCAAACCCTGTCTCAAAATTTACTCAGGCGTTGTACCTGCCAATTCTTCGGTTCTGTTTGAAATATCGAAAGACGACGCTGCTGCTAAATTTAGTTTTTCTGCTGGTAACGTTTCCCCTCATGTTCAAACTCGGCAGTCAATTCATGCCACCGTTGTTCGAGGGTTCCTCGCTATATATGCCGACTGCGCTTCCTGGCATTTCCATCACGCAGGCGTCCCAACTCTTACAAGAACAAGACCGCATTCTGCGAACCTTTCCCGAAGTCGAGACAGTGTTCGGCGCAGTGGGCCGGTCTGACAGCGCCACCGATAACGCTCCGCTCGATATGTACGACACAACCGTGATGCTCAAACCACGCGAAAAATGGCGGCCTGGGATGACCTACGAAAAACTCATCGGAGAAATGGACGCAAAACTGCAATTTCCAGGTCTAACCAATACCTGGACCATGCCGGTGCAAAACCGCCTCGATATGGCATTGACCGGTATCAAGACTCCTGTCGGGATGAAGCTGCAAGGCGCAAACCTGGAACAAATCCAGCAACTCGGATCACGAATACAACAGATTTTATCGGGTTTACCAAAGGTCCGTTCTGTTTTCGCCGAACGTGTGTCGCAGGGTTTCTATGTCAATGTCGAAGTCAACCGGCAAGAAGCGGCGAAATACGGTCTAAGCATTAGTGATGTGCAACAGGCCGTGGAGTCCGGCATCGGCGGCATGAATGTTGCCGAAAATATCGAAGGGCGCCAGCGGTATCCGATCAATGTTCGTTACCAACGCGATTTTCGAGATAACGTCGAAGAACTCAGCCGGGTGCTGATCGCTACACCATCCGGCGCACAGATCCCCATATCGGAAGTGGCGAAAGTTTCCTTTTCGCGCGGTCCGGCCATGATTCGGGACGAAGATGGTCAGTTAACCGGTTATATCTATATTGATCTCGACACAACCGACTATGGCGGATTCGTAACCCAGGCGAATCAAATGCTCCGGCAAAAGTTACAGTTGCCAGCCGGTTACACCTATCAGTGGTCGGGAGAATACGAATTTCAGCTACGAGCGAAAGAACGGCTAAAGATCATCTTGCCCATCGTGTTCTTTGTAATCTTCCTGCTTCTGTACATGGTGTTCCATTCCGTGACCGAAGCAATGGTCCTGATATTCCCAACCTTCTATGCAATGACCGGCGGACTGATTTTGCAATGGTTGCTTGGCTACAACTTTAGTGTTGCGGTGTGGGTTGGCTATATCGCGTTATTCGGCATCGCCGTGGAGACAGGCGTAGTAATGGTCGTGTATCTCCATGAATCCTTAGATAAGCGCATTGCGGCAGACCACCCAATTACAGAAACCGATATTCAGGAGGCCGCCATTGAAGGTGCTGTACAACGACTACGGCCAAAATTGATGACAGTCAGCGCAGTGCTTGCCAGCCTAATCCCTATCCTCTGGGCGAGTGGTATTGGTTCTGATGTGATGAAACCGATTGCCGCTCCGATGGTGGGAGGAATGATTACTTCAACCATTCACGTATTGATCCTGGTGCCAGTTTTCTTCGTCTTGATGAAGGAACGCGCGCTACGGCGTGGAACATTATTGCCAGAAAAGAAAGATGCAGAGCTTGCCTACACAAACTAAAGTCAACCATTCAACTCAGACGACTTTTTCAAAGGAGAAAAATTGTATGAAATCAATAACAACAAGAATTGCCGTACTTGCCATTGCCGCAGCGCTAATGTTTATCCCTTCGTGGGCAGAAACCCAGAGTCTAACCGGAACCGTGAGTGATTCCATGTGCGGCGCAACACACATGGCCAAGGACAAAAGCCCTGCTGAGTGCACTCGTATGTGCGCGAAGGGAGGCTCGAAATACGCCCTGGTGGTTGGTAAGACTGTTTACACCTTGAGTGGACACGAGGCCGAACTCGATAAAGTTGCCGGTGCAAAAGCCACAATCAAAGGCGATGTTTCGGGGGAAACGGTTACGGTCCAGTCCGTTGTTCCGGCTATGAAGATGAAATGATAGGTCTTTTAATAGGTAATACGGGACACAGGAAGCTTCCAATTCTGTGTCCCGTTATTAGGAAACTTGGTGACGGTATTGCCCTCGAACATAGAGAAAAACCTCGTCATCAATTCGCCATCAGAACCCGGTCAGGAGTTCGGGTCTCCTCGTGCCTACCATTTCTTTCTCGCTCGGGGTTTGTACGCGCTTCACGTCGTTCCCGACTGGAGAAATCTTATTCGCCGGTTTTGCAATGCGAAATGTTGAACCTGTCCGATTGAAGGCCAAGTACCAAAATGGTCCTTGCTGATCCGTAACGATAACAAACACGAAACCTACATCAACCTTCCTGTCACTCCACCCATCCAATGGTGGCGGCGACCATGCTGGACGCCGCATCCAGCCAACCGGTGACGGAAGGACATAGTTACCTCTGTCATGGACGGAGACGTGCAAGATCGATGGGGCAGCAGCTCTGTACCGAGGCGTTGCTTGGCGGCCAAGGAACCAAAACCGACCCATTGCCCTTGCGTGTTCTCCGGGCAAGTGGGACGGCAATAGAATCGGAAGGGATCCCAAAATCTATCATGAGAAAACTATCGCTGGTAACGGGCGTATTGCGCTCTCTGTGCCGCGGTGTAACGGCCATCCTCCAGAGCCGTCCGAGCCGCTCAGTCTGTCTGGCGCTTCTGCTACAGAGTGCCGGCATGGCGGCCACCGCTACTCCTGCCTTTGTGCAGGAGAAAGATAATCAAGCTAATTCCAGCACTACCAGCCGGGTGACATTTGCCTCCTCTTCTACTGCCGGCAATCTGATTGTGGTTTATCTCATTTGGGACAGTACCGGCAGCGCCGCTGTCTCCGATTCTCTGGGCAATGTGTACGCCAGCGTGACCGCGCCTGTGCGGTGGAGTGGCGGCAAGTACAGCACTCAAATCTTTTATGCCATCAACCGGGCACAGGGCGTCGATGCGGTGACGGCAACGTTTGCCACCAGGCTCAGGTCATTTGGAATCATCTACGCCCACGAATACTCGGGGATCAGTCAAACCGCGCCGCTGGATACTAGCGTCGCTGCCGTCGGCACGGGGGGAAGCTTGGGAAGTGGGCCGGCCGCCACCAGCAATGCCATGGATCTGCTGTTCGCGGGAGGGGTGTCCGCGAACACGGTTACCAGTGCGGGTCCGGGCTACGCTGCCCGCTCTTATGCGCAGGGCAACATCACAGAAGACAGGGTCGTTTCTGCAACCGGCACTTACAGCGCGACTGCGAGCAATAGCGGGGGCGGTTGGGAAATTCAAATGGTGGCGTTCAAGGCGCAACCCACGGCGGCGCCTGCGGACACCATTCCCCCTTCGGTGCCCACCGGGCTTACGGCTACTTCTATTTCCGTCTCACAGATTAATTTGTCATGGGCAGCTTCCACCGATTTGGGAAGCGCGCCCAGTCAAATCACCTACGGGGTGTATCGAAATGGGGTCCGGGTCGCCACCACGGCGGCCGGTGTGATCTCCTGGGCGGATACCGGCCTCGCTGCTTCAACTACGTACTCTTACTCCGTCTGCGCCTTGGATGCTGCCGGCAACAGCTCGGCGCAAAGCACGCCAGTCAGTGCAACGACCGCGGCCCCAACCCCAACTCCGGACACCCAAAGCCCAACCGTAACCATCACAGCACCGGCCAACAACCAGAACGTTTCCGGGGTCACCACCATCACTGCGAATGCGTCCGACAACGTAGGGGTGGTTGGGGTCCAGTTCCAGGTGGATGGCGGGAGTCTGGGGACTGAGATCACAACAGCTCCGTACTCCACGAGTTGGGACACCAGCCGGACCACGACCGGGGCCCATCTCCTGACCGCCATCGCCCGCGACGCGGCAGGGAATCATACCGTGTCAGGCACGGTCGCGGTCACCGTTAGCACCGCCTCCACCCGGCTCTACACCACCAGTTTCCCGAACACCGAAAACCCCATTTCTGAAGGCGGAAATTGGACCAACGGACTGACCAACGGACTGGATTGGGCGGATGTGCGAACCACCCCGGGACTGGCTTTTGGAACCGACGTGGTTGGCTATGGAGACTCCACTGCTATCGTGTCGGGGAGTTGGGGTCCCGATCAAATGGTGCAGGCCACGGTACATAGCGTGAATCCCACGGACAATCTTTTTGAAGAGGTAGAGTTGCGGCTGCGCAGCACCGTCACTGCGCATAGCAACACGGGCTATGAGATTAACTTTCGCTGCTTAAAGGACAACAACGCTTATTCCCAGATCGTGCGCTGGAATGGGCCGCTAGCCAACTTCACCTATCTTTCCTCGCTGGGCGGGGCCCAGTACGGGGTTACGGATGGCGATGTGGTCAAAGCCACCATGATCGGAAATGTAATCACCACCTACATCAACGGGGTACAGATCGCGCAGGTGACCGACAACACCTATAAGACGGGCAGTCCAGGCATGGGGTTTTACCTGCAAGGTCTGAGCGACTATGGCTTTACCAGTTTTACGGCATCGGACGGTCTGGGCGGCGGCGATACCGTCCCACCCACGACTCCGCTCAACCTTGCGGCCAATATCGGTTCTCCATCGGAAATCGACCTGACCTGGGACGCTTCGAGCGACAACGTGGGGGTGGCGGGTTATCAGGTGTTCCGCAACAACCTGCAAATCGCGACCACGACCAGTGCCAAATTTTCCGATAAGACGGTGGTTCCAGGTATTTCCTACACCTATGCGGTTGCCGCCTTCGATGCGGCGGGAAACACATCGCCCCAGTCTTCGCCGGCGGTGGCGGCCAGTTCTCCGGCAGTGGACGTCACCCCTCCTTCAATTCCCTCCGGCCTGCAGGCCGCCAGCATATCCGCGACGTCGGTCAAGCTTTCTTGGTCCGCGTCAACCGACGATGTCGCGGTCGCGGGATATCAAATATTTCGCAACGGCGCCCAGGTCGGCACTTCCAACGCCGCCAACTATGTCGACACCGGGTTGGCCGCGTTGACGAGCTACTCTTATACGGTTGCGGCCTATGACGGCTCCAATAACGTCTCCGCTCCATCCCAGGCGCTGATCGTCAACACTACGCCTCCTGCCGCCACGCCGCCGTCCTTTGTGCAGGGAAATCGCGATCAAATCTCCTATGGGACAAGCACTTCGGTCCCATTCAACAGCCCGACCCTGGCCGGCAACACGATCGTGGTGTATGTGATCTGGAGTAATACCGCGGCGATCACGGTGACCGATACCCGCAACGATACCTTTGTGAGCGCGGGCCCGCCGGTCAGCTGGGGGAGCGGAGACAGCGCTCAAGTCTTCTACGCGACCAATGTTGCGGGAGGCCCGGACACGGTAACGGCGTCGTTCAAGACAGCTGTGAATTCCTTTGGCGTGGTTTACATCCACGAGTACGCCGGCATCAGCCCCACCAATCCGGTGGACGTCACAGCGTCCGCCAGCGGAGCGTCTGCGACCTTGAATAGCGGCGCCGCAACTACTACGAGCCCTAACGATTTGATCTTCGCTGCCGGGGTCTCCGACAATACCGTGACTTCCGGCGGCTCGGGCTTTGCTGTCCGTGACCTGGCCTATGGCAACATCACCGAAGACCGAGTGGCTGCTTCGGTTGCGTCCTATACCGCGACTGCGACCCATGTCGGTAATCAGTGGGGCATGCAAATGGTGGCATTTAGGGCGGCCCAATAGGCCGCGCGTCCGCACGACAGAAGCGCGGAAAAGGCAGAGACTAAGGTAAGCTGATAAACCATGGTCTTTGTCCTCGACAACTACGACTCCTTCACCTACAACCTCGTCCAGTACATCGGCGAGTTGGGAGCGGAGGTCGAAGTCCGCCGCAACGACCAAGTGACCGTGGCTGAGGTAGACGCCATGCGCCCGGAGCGGATTGTGGTTTCGCCCGGTCCGTGTACCCCGCGGGAAGCGGGCATCAGCATCGAGCTGATCCGTCATTTCGCCGGGAAAGTTCCGGTGCTGGGAGTCTGCCTGGGACATCAGGCAATTGGAGAGGCCTTCGGCGGAGCCGTGATTCGCGCACCCCACCTCATGCACGGCAAAACCAGCGAAGTCGCCCACGATGGCAAGACCATTTTTAAGGGGCTGACTTCGCCCATGACTTCCACTCGCTATCACTCACTGATTGTGCGGGAGTCGGATTTGCCGGTGGAGTTGGAAGTGAGCGCGTGGACTACCGAGAAGGATGGTTCGCGGACCATCATGGGTTTGCGGCATAAGAAAGCTCCAGTCGAAGGTGTGCAGTTTCATCCCGAGAGTGTGCTGACCAGCGAGGGAAAAAAGCTGGTAAAAAACTTCCTGGGGATGCACAGTTAAAAGTAGTCGGCCAAGTTGTAATCCCAGCGCAAAAATTCAAACGCAATCGAGCGGAGGAACTATGGCTCATGTTCGTGATTCCAGGCATCCATTCCTGACCGTGCTCGCGACCATGGTCCTAGCCTGCGGATCGCTGCTGGCAAAGGATGCGGCAAAAACCGCCAGCTCACCTACTCAAGCTCCCAAAACCTTCCGCGTATGGGTCTTCTCCGATGCTCACGTAGGCAGAGACAAGCAACACGGTAGAGACAGTCTGGGAGAACCGCTTCAGCAGTCGGAATCCCCCGCAGGATTCGATTGGGACATCGCGCTCAATCTGGGTGATAACTCCGGCAATGTAGGTTTGTCGAAGGATGAGGAAGGCGAGGAGATTGTCCGGCAATTTAGTGTGCTGAAAAAACACCGTCGCGAGCAGATTTACGATCTGGGAGGCAATCACGACCGCAGCGGCCTCGACGAGCCACAGGAATGGTGGTGGCGTAAGTGGCTTGATCCGACGGGCGAGCACACCGAGTTCTCTCATGTTGACGCGACTAAGCGCCCGTTCCCGATCGACGGAACCTGGGAACACTACTCCTTTCGGGCAGGCAACATCCTGTTCCTGATGATGAGCGACATCAACGAACCCACACAAAAGATTGGCCGCGGAACGCTAGGCGGAAACCCCGCCGGCGTAGTTAGCGGCGAAACCTTCCGCTGGTGGAAGCGCATGGTGGAGGAGAATCCCTCCTCCATTATCATCAGCGCGCATCATTACGTGCTCAAGAACACCACGGTCGCTTCCGGCGATTGGGAAGGCTTCCGCCGCGACGAAAAAGGCAATTGGAAAGACTGGTACCACGGCTACTACGAAGGCAAGGGCACACCGCAAGGCGCTTCGTACTTGTACTGGGTGGACAGCAAACCGGATTCCGCCGCCTTCGAGAATGTCCTGGCCGCCGCGCCTGGGCGAGTAGATCTCTGGCTGGCCGGTCACACCCACACCAACCCTGCCGATACTCATGGAGGGAAATCCCACATCGAGAAGCGGTGGGGCACAACCTTTATCAACGTAGCGGAGTTAACAAAATATATGGGAGAGCCGGAAAACCTCGTCCCTAGAAGCTGGCTGTTGACCTTCACCGACGGCAGCGACGAAGTTTCCGCCCGCTGCTATCTCCACACCAGCGACTACGCGCC
>CAZETZ010000060.1:0-7153 GCA_964514735.1 uncultured Acidobacteriaceae bacterium
CAGCCGCCGAGAAAGTGGAATTGCTGGCCGTACAGGTAAAACAACGTGATAAAGCTGGACGACCGGACATAGATATGTTTGAGGCAGTGATGCACTGTGAGAACAGGGAGGTTGGCTACTTCGTTTCCTTTGGATACACGCTAGACGCCGAGAACGAAGCACGTCGCTTTAAAAAACAAACTGGCAAGGAAATAGTCCTTTTGACAGTGCAAGAATTGCTAGATGGGGAAATCACAATTCACAAAATGCCGCCAACTTCAGTAAAAAATTCTCCTCCTAAGAAAGGAATGGTTAAAGCTCGCTTATTCTAGTTCGAACGTCATTGAAACCCTGGCTTCGATTCGCCGTACACCATAGATCGGGATCAAGTTGCTCACCAAGATATTGAGGGCGGCCAAAATCGGGCTTGAATGGGCCACCTTCAAAACCACGCTCCTTCCCTTCCCTCTAACCCATTGGCGCTAAAACCGCTTTCCAAAGTAGAATAAAAGTTCCCTCTGATCCGTCTAAGTCCTAATGGGACTAAAATTTGTTGCATCGAGTGGAAGATGACGACCATCCAACCCAAATTGGAAGAGCCAGTTAGCGATGAGCTGAAGCTGGTTCGGGCTGCAAAAGACGGGGATGTCAGTGCGTTCGAGCAGCTCGTAAAGCGTTATGACCGTAATGTGTTCCGCATTGCGAACCACATTACCCATAGCCGCGAGGACGCCGAGGACGTAGTCCAGGAAGCGTTCCTGAAGGCTTATAGCAACCTGGAGAAGTTCCAGGAGCAGTCGAAGTTTTACACCTGGCTGGTGCGCATCGCGGTGAACGAAGCGCTGATGAAGCTTCGCAAGCGGCGGCCGGAGCGGTTTGTATCGCTGGATGAAGATGTAAAGACCGAGGACGATTCCCTGCCGCGCGAAGTGGCGGATTGGAGTCCGAATCCGGAACAGCTTTACAACCAGGAAGAATTGCGGGATATTTTATCGCGTACGATCCAGGGGTTACCGCCCACGTTTCGTACGGTGTTCGTCCTGCGAGATGTAGAAGGGTTGTCGACGGAAGAAACCGCGGAAGCGCTGGAGTTGAGCGTGCCCGCGGTCAAGTCGCGTCTTTTGCGCGCGCGGTTGCAGTTGCGTGAAAGACTCAACCGGTACTTTCAAAGAAAGTCAGGTGGAAATGTAGATGGGAATGGAAACGATCATCGCGGAGACGTTAACCAGTGAAATGCTCTGAGTTCCTCAATGAGTTAACCAATTACCTGGACGGCGTCATTGACGACCGGACCAAAACAGAGCTGGAAGACCACTTGGCTTGGTGCCACAACTGCTATGTAGTATGCGACACCACGAAAAAGACCATCGAGATCTACCGCGACTCCGAACTCTATTCCCTTCCCGACGATCTGCGTACACGACTTGAATCCGCCATCATTTCCAAGTGCCAGGCCCGCAAGAAAGCTGGTCCGCAGAAAGCGTAAACTCTTTTCGCCTTCCAAAAATTGTAAGTTGCCTGTTTCCCGATACTTCCATCTGCAAAGAACTACATCGAAACCTTTATCGGTTGGATTGAATCTAAATTAGAAGTACCAACGTAACGTTTGATGGTTACGAACCACTATGGATGTGGATCAGTTTGAGCAAGTCCCAGGCAGTATTTGCAGGGTTCGCTGTGGAGGAATTTTATGATTGGGAAGTTAATTGAGTCTGTTTTCGGCTGCCGTCATGGGCATTACAGTTTTCCTATTACTCTACGTCACAGCTCCATCCAGACGGAAGTGCCGGCGGCCGCGTTGACGGGAACTTATGTGGCCTGCCTCGACTGCGGCCGCGAGTTGCCCTACGACTGGCGTCAGATGAAAGTAGTGGAATTCCCGCGCGAGGGTAACGCCGCGGTGAGCGCGCTGGCCACCAAGCAAGCCGCTTAACTTACGACCATACCGCCATCCATTACAAACCTTTGGCCGTTGACGTAAGAGGCAGCATCCGAACAGAGCCAGGGATTTCCAACAGATTTGCAAAGTTTTTGGCAGGATACCAAAAGATAAACTGGCAGCGGAGAGCTGCCAGTTTCAGGCCGGGAATGAATTCGATCAGTCGGGACGACGTTTTAAAGTCGGGCGGTCATCGCCACTGTCGCCGCCTTTGTCATTCTTATCGGGGTTGGAGGTACGACGCAGGCTGGGTTTCTTGCTGTCCTTGTCGTCCACCATCTTGCGGCGGTTCTCCAGCGCGGCCAGTCTCGCTTTAACCTCGTCAAACTCCGATGTGGTCACTAAGTATTGCGGGCGCGCGGGAAGAATGGTTGCGATTTCCCTTTGCGAGGCCTCGATCCGGTCCGGAGTCTGCGGGTGCGAGGAGAAAGCCTTCGCCAGACTGCCCGGCTTGCGCTTTTCCTGTGCCTGGATTTTTTCAAAGAAGCTGATGAAAGCGCTGGGATCGTACCCCGCCTTGTACATGTATTGCAGGCCAAGATAATCCGCTTCGGCTTCGAATCCGCGCTGAAATTTGAGGAAGGTCACGGGTAAACCGAAACCGGCCGCGGCACGCACGGCATAACCCACGCCGCCGCCCATGAAAATCAATGGCAGGGTGCCGATGTTGGCATACTGCGCCCGGGTGAGCTGGCGGGTAGCGTGACGCGCGGCGACGTGGGCAATTTCATGGGCCATCACACCGGCCAACTCCGCCTCTTCGTCAGCGGCCAGGATCAATCCCGAATAAACGTAGAAGAACCCGCCCGGGAGGGCGAAGGCGTTGATTTCATCCGAGTCAATGACTTTGATGGTAAACGGGACCTGAGCATCGGAGTTGCGCACCAGGTTCTGGCCAATGCGGTTCACGTATTCCGCAATCACGGGATCGGTAATAACTTTCGATCCGCTTTCCACCTGCTGGGCATAGGACTTGCCCATGCGGATCTCACTCTCCACCGAGTACCAGTTGCCCAATCCGCGCCCACCAATCTTGCGGTTGCCGATGGCATCGACGTCGTCTTTTCCGCCGTTGTGCTTGACCTTGGCGGGATCGGCCGGTTCGACAGAGGGCTCGGGCGGCTTGGAGGTTTCGTCGCTGGCTTTGGTTTTGTCGGAATCAGGGTTGTCGGTTTGCGGAGCGCTAGTTGTTGGATCGGATGGCTTGGAGCTGTCCTTATCGTCTTGCGGGAAACTCAAAGGCGCTGCGCAAAGCGCAAACAATACCAGCGATAGCAGCAAGGGGCGAAACTTCATAAGTATCTCCTGTTCCCTCAGCCGGAAGGCCTTCCTTAAGGAGATTATACGCCTGACGTACCAATCCCCTGCCGGGTTGGACGCCGCTGTAAGTGGCATTGGTTGTTCGGGAATAGACCCAAACTTATCATTGGACCGCTATTGGCCTACCACGTCGAATTCAATCCGGAGCTGATCTTTCACCTTAACCCCTCCTCCTGCAATGGAAATTGGAGTAATCCCGAAGTCCCTTTGTTTCAGCTCTGCACTGCCCTGGTAATGACCGTTTGACTTGTTCACTTTGAAGGTCACGGAATGGGTTTGCCCATGCAGGGTGAGATCGCCGGTCACCTGCCAGCTTCCTTCGCCGGCCGCATCCACTTTGGTGGAATGGAAACGGATTTCCTTGAATTGATCGGCATCGAGGACTTCCGGGCCCAGCATCGTTTTCTGTATCTTTCCGCGTTCACTTTCGGAGCTTTCCTGATCCATGACCTTGAGCTTGGCGGCAGTGATGGAAATTTCGACCGAGGGGCTTTGTTCAGTAAAAGAACCGCTATCCATGGGAGCGCTGATTTCGTGGTCGTGGGCAAAGGCGGAGAAGAAGCCGGATTTGTAAACTCGGACCGTGAGCGTGGATTTTTGCGTATCCACCGATACCGGTGCGGCCAGGGCCAAGCCGGAAATGAAAAGAACCAGGCAGGCTAAATACTTGGAAACCGATCGCACTCTCATTACAGTCTCCCGGCTGTCACGCTGTTGTAGTGTTGGATGCGTCCGGCCTGTTTTTTAGCGACAAACCGGTGGGATATCAGTTCTCAGCCTTCAGTTCCCGGTTCTCAGTCGTAGTATTCCAAGCCAAGGTGAGTGATTAACTCTTCGCCCTTGAGATGGCGCAAGGTGTTCTTCAACTTCATCAACTGGATAAACAGGTCGTGCTCGGGATAAAGTCCGGGTACGGTCATGGGCGCTTTGAAGTAGAAGCTCAACCACTCCTGAATGCCGATGCCTTTTAGTTCGGAGCAGCGTTGCGCGAGATCCAGGAACAGCACCAAGTCGAGCACAATCGGCGCGGCGAGGATGGAGTCGCGGCACAGGAAGTCCACTTTGATCTGCATGGGATAACCGAGCCATCCGAAGATGTCAATGTTGTCCCAACCTTCTTTGTTGTCACCGCGCGGCGGGTAATAGTTAATGCGGACCTTGTGGAACATGTTGCCGTAGAGTTCGGGATAAAGCTGCGGTTGGAGAATGTGCTCGAGAGCTCCCAGCTTTGATTCTTCCTTCGTCTTGAAAGACCCGGGATCATCCAGCACTTCCCCGTCGCGGTTGCCCAGAATGTTGGTGGAATACCAGCCGCTCAGTCCCAGCAGGCGCGCTTTAAAGGCCGGGGCCAGAACGGTTTTCATCATGGTCTGGCCGGTCTTGAAGTCTTTGCCGCAGATGGGGGTTGCCTGCTCGCGCGAGAGCTCCAGCATGGCGGGAATGTCCACCGTCAGGTTGGGAGCGCCATTGGCAAAGGGCACTTCTTCTTTTAACGAGGCGTAGGCGTAAATCATCGAAGGCGCGATGGATTCGTCATTTTTCAGCAGCGCCTTCTCGAAAGCCTTTACGCTCTGATGAGCGGCGGTGGGCTGAATGAAAGTCTCGGTGGAAGCGCACCAGATGGTAATCAACCGCGCGGCCCCGCTGGACTTGCGGAAGCTGCGGATGTCCTGGCGCAGTTGCTCGGCCAGTTCCATCTTGTTCTTGGCCTTCTTGATGTTGGGCCCGTCGATTTTTTTGACGTAGTTATGGTCGAAGACTGCCTTTTGCGGCTTGATGGACTGGAGCCGGGTCTTAACTTTGTCGAGAAGATCGCGCTCCAACACTCCAGCCTTGGAGGCTGCCGTGTACATGTCATCTTCAAAGATGTCCCAGCCGGTGAATACCAAGTCATCGAGGCTGGCAATGGGCATGAATTCCTTGATCTTGGGAGAACGTCCGTCGGTGCGTTTTCCCAGGCGGATGGTGCCCATCTGGGTGAGCGATCCGATGGGGGCGGCCAGTCCTTTGCGGACGGCCTCAACTCCGGCGACGAAGGTGGTGGCGACGGCGCCCATGCCGGGGACCATTACGCCTAGTTTTCCTTTGGCGGGTTGGATCTTGTTATCGAGCGAGTGCTTCTCTGCTGCCTTAGGCTTTTTCGCCATGCGTGGCTGCTTCCTTGTGTGAATCTGGGAGTTAGGGCAAACAGATATGTTCTCGTACTTTCGGCAGGAATTGCAAATCACTGGGGCCAAACAGGACAATGCTGCACTTGTCTGGAGAAAAAACAGGGCTGAAGTGTGTGGAGAGAGATTGGGGCGCCAATTAAAACGTTTCATCTATAAGCTGCTTTGACTCGCCACTCCAAGAACGCTGACTTATGCGGTATTTGAAAATCGCCGATAAATCAAGGTATAGCAGCCCTGCAAACCTTCGAATTGCTTTGGGAAAAACTCAAGCAACACCCCGAACATAGCCGCCAGATTTTTGCGGTCGCATGATCCCATGTGATACAAAAATGTGCACTTGCACGGCGAGCCGGGGGCAATCCATTCCCAGCCCCGCGAACGTATTTCCTAGCGAAGGAAGAACGAACGCTTGTTCCTAATGGTCGAGCTAAGGGGGACCGACACCGACTTCGCACTGGTGTCGGGTGTGCGCTCGGGTGATGAAAGCGCCCTGGCCCGCCTTTATGACAAGTATTCATCCATCGTGTATGCGGTGGCGTTGCGGGTGCTCGGAGATACGGGAGTCGCGGAGGACGTGCTGCAAGAAGTGTTCCTGCAGTTGTGGCGAAATCCGGGAGTGTTCGATTCCAGCCGCGGAAATCTGGCGGCGTGGCTTTCGGTGATCGCGCGCAACCGCGCGATTGACAATCTGCGCAAGCGGCGCCCAGAAACTGACATTGAGGACATCGTGGTTTCGGTTGTGCCCGATTTGGCCAGTGATGCCGACCGCTCCCGCGCCATGCAAAAGGTCCGTGGCACTCTGGGGGCCATGCCCGAAAACCAGCGCACTGCGCTAGAGATGGCTTATTTCGAGGGATTGACCCACAGCGAGATTGCCGCGAAAACCGGCGAGCCGCTGGGCACGATCAAAACCCGCATCCGTACAGCCTTGATGGCCCTACGCAAGGCATTTGAGGCATGAGCGCGCACGAACAATTCGCGGAAGATCTCACGCTCTACGCGCTAGGCGTGCTGCAAGGGCACGAATTAGTTGACCTGGAGAAGCATCTGCACGAGTGTGCCGAGTGCCGCCGCGAGTTGGAGCAGGCGCGCGGAGACATGGCGCTGATGGCCCTATCCGCCGCCGGCCCGGCCCCGCCGAAACGGGCGGAACAAAGGCTCATGAGCGCGATTCGGCGGGAGCCGCGCGCGCTTCCAGTCCGCCAGAGCCGGGCTTCGTGGTGGGGCGCGCTGGGCTGGGTAGCGGCCGCCGCTCTGGCGGTTGGAGTGTTTTGGTTCTGGCGGCAGAGCGACAGTATTGCCCAGTTGTCCGCGGGCTTGAAGAACCAGCTTAGCCACAAGCAAGAAGAGCTGGACAAAACCCGGATGGCGCTGGACACGCTTACTTCGCGGCAGGCGCAAAACATCACCATCCTTCCGGTGGGTTGGAAGGGCGCGCCGCCGCCACAGGGCAAAGCTATTTACATGCGCGATCGCTCGAGCCTGGTCTTCATCGCCAGCAATATGCCGGCACTGCCGCCGCAAAAGGCGTATGAGTTGTGGTTGATTCCCAAAGAGGGCGCGCCGATTCCCGCCGGAATGTTCAAACCGGACACGCGCGGCAGTGCTATGGTGGTAAACCCGCCACTACCGCCGCAGGTGGAAGCCAAGGCATTTGCCATCACCATAGAGAACGAAGCTGGGTCCAGCACGCCCACCATGCCCATTACCATGATGGGCGCCGGCGAATAAACAGCACGGTGAT
>CAZETZ010000060.1:7253-17581 GCA_964514735.1 uncultured Acidobacteriaceae bacterium
AATGACAGTTTCCGCCGATGGAAAGACCATGACCGCGGAAACTACGGATAAACTGCGAGGCACGACGGCGAAGTTCGAAGCTAAGAAGGAATAGTAGGTCGACCCGCAGCGGAGATCGTCAGCGCTCCATCAACCGAAAAAATAACGCCTGCTTGGCTACCGGCCCAACCTTGTCCTCTAAAGCGGCCATCTGTTTTGCGCTGAGCGGAGTGAATTCGCGGCTGAGTTGGGCGCATTCCTCCACCTGCGCAACCGAATCGCAGCCGATGATCGCGGTGCTGATGGGCAGCGAGTAGGTGTAGAACATCGTCTCTTGTTTGGTAAGCGTGCCGGGGATGGCGGTGACCGCCCCGCGCCCTTCCCAGGATTTTTTTTGTTGCTCAACCGGCGGCGGCGTCCAACTGGAAAGGATCCGTCCCCGCGCCATCACTTTCATGGCGATGATGCCCATCTGCCTCTCCACCGTCATGGGCAACAGTTCCTTGCCGAAGCTGTAGTAGTACTTGTCGGCGGCGTTGATGCCCATGAGCACGGTGTCGAACGGATGGCGGCGGATGCTCTCCATCAGCGCATCTGGACGAAACCGCCCCGTGATCCCGAGATGCCGCACCATCTTCTGCTCGCGCGCCTGAATGAAGGCTTCGATGGCCCCGCCCTTGGCGAAAATCTGCTCTACATCTTCCATGATGCCGACGTCGTGCAACTGCCAACTGTCAACGTGGTCGGTGTTCAGTAGCTTTAACGACTTCTCTAAATCCGGGAGCGCGGTCTCGCGGGTGCGGCCTTTTGTTTTGGTGGCAATGAACACCTGGTCCCGATATCCCTTCAATCCTTTGCCCAAATACTGCTCGCTCCAACGCGCGTCTCCGCCATACACCGCAGAGGTGTCGAAATAATTCACGCCTAGGTCGAGAGACCGCTGAATGACCGGCAGGGCGACGGCTTCGTTGTTGCCGATTTGCAGCGCACCCTGCCCGCCCAGTCCAAAAATGCTGACGCGAAAGCCGGTCTTGCCCAGGTTGCGGGTTGGCATCATCTCCTGCATCGACTGGAGCGAAGCGGAGGGCGCGGGTTCCGCGCTCGCGGTGGCCGGCAGAGACGCACAGGCCAAAGTAGCTGCGATGGATGCTCCGCCTACTTCGAGGAAGTTGCGGCGGTTCACAGTCTTTTCGGATCTACGGGATCTCATGGGTTAGAAAACCGGTGATGATGATAAAGTCCGACAAAAACAAAAGCTAGTCCTAATGAATCGAAATAGCGACCCTGTCATCGAGATACCGGCCGGCCAACCTGGCGGTTTAGCGCGCTTTTTCCCAGGCCCGGCGGTAGTCGTCCGCGGTGGTGCGATAGCAGGGTAGTTTGTCTTTGTCAGTCTCCAGGCTAGGTTTGGCGTGATTTTCTCCTTCCGGCCACGTCATGCTAATCAGGCTCTCGTCGCAACTTGGGTCGCGAGTCACCCGGAGATTGAAGGTTTTTGAGGTGTTCACGCCGAACTCGGTCAATCGCCGTTGATAAGGGAGGAAAATGTAAACCAGCTTGATGAGCTGTGTGCGGTTGCGGTTGACCGAACGCTCAGCGACAAAAGCTTCATAGTTGGAAAAAAAAGAACTCATCGGCAGGGCCAGCGCCAGTTGTACCACGCGCAGCGGCAACACCTCGGTCTTCCCCGCCGGAAGGTCGGGAATTACGGGGTGCTTGGGAATTGCGGTGCTGATGATGGGCGTTGAAGACTGTCCGCCTCGCGCTTCGGTACCCGTAGCTGCGCCGGGAGCGAGCCCAGCTACCGTTTCCGTGCCAGCTCCCGAAGATTCAGAACCACCGTCTGCGCCGTGGCCTCGCAAGCCCTGCGCCGCGCTGCCTGGGCCCTGAGAATCCACGCCGGACGGCGCATTCCCGCCACTCATTGCGCTGCCGCTGCCCTGCCCTCCGCTTCCGATACTTGGCGGAAGTACCTGTGAACCCAAATCGGCATAGGAGTTTCCGGCGTTGCCTCCCCTGCCGTTCCCTACTCGGGATGACGCGATCACCGGGGCAGGAGCGACAACTCGCGCCCCATCTCCGGTCAGAGCGCCGGCGCCAGTGCCTTTGCCGCTTCCCCCGTGGGCATCGATTTGTCCAATCACGGGAGTTGGCGGCACCGCTGCCCCGCCTGCAACCCCGAACGAATGGGTTCGGCCTCCGGCCAATACTCCAGTTCCCGCAATCGATGGCGCTGGCGGAACCACTTGCGTTCCATTTCCGCCAACGGAATTTCCTCGGCCTCCGCCAAGAACTCTTGCTGATCCGAGGGATGGCGCAGGCCCTGCGACTTGTACGCCATTGCCGTGCCCTGGACTGCCGGCGCCGCCGGGACGAAAGGCGCGTCCGCGAAGTGCTGGAGTAGGCGGCACAACCTGGGTCCCCGCGCCGTCGAGAGAATTTCCCCGCCCACCGGCCAGAACTAATCCGTGCGAAAGCGCAGGAGATGGCGCGACCACCTGTGGGCCTCCGCTGCCCGAATTCCCACGACCTCCGGCGACGAAGGCCCGTCCACGTAGCGACGGAGGGGGCGGCACGACAGCAGCGGCCAGGGCGCCGATGCCACCCATTCCGAATCCTGGAGACAGGCGAGCGGGGACGCCCGTCGCTCCACCCCCGCCCAGTTGCGGCGATGGCGCGACGACAACCGTGGGGCCATTGTTAAAGCTCCCCTTCTCACGTCCGCGCGCGGAACCCTGTAAGGTGGGGGCCGGAGTCACTACGTCAGGGGGCAGGGTGATTCCGCCCCCTCGGCGCAGCGCTGCGTTGACTCGGGGCGGAGGCGCAACTACCGGCGCGCCCGGCGCGCCGAACGCCCGCATGAAGAGATGACCTGCATTCGGCGCAGGTTGGATTACCTCAGAAGTGTCCGAAGGCAATACCAATTGGGAGCGCGCAGTTGCCGACAAGGGCACCGCGGGAAGAGTTGGATCCGAAGGCGCAAACTCCGCCGGTGTGCTTCCGCTAAAGGCCACTTTGGGGGCGTTCCCACGAAGATGCCGCTGCTCCACTGCCACTTGGATGGCGGACGGCATGGACCGCGCGGCATGCTGGGGAGTCGATTCCTCATGCTGGCGTCCTTCGCGCGCGGGAAAGGTTGTGTCCAGAGCATAGTAGGTAAGCTGGTACTGCCCCTGGGCCCTATGCGTTTGACGCGCCGGAAATCGCGCTGCATCCCAATGCAATGACAGAGTCCACAACACCAGCAGCAAAGGCATGGCCGCGAACTGCCACACCATGGATTCAATGATCACCGGCCAGCGTACGCCCGTACGCACATAAAACTGCCTGCGGCAGTGAATCGGCTGGGACGCAAGAAAAAGAGGTGGTTCCCTCCGGCGCAAAATCAAGTCAAGAAGATTGCGAAAGAAGGTGCGGTAGCCCGGTTCAAGCTCCAGCAACAACCGCAGGCGCGGCTCAACCTTTGTGTATCTGTCTGGCTGTGGACTTCGAAGGGCTAATCCCTGGGTCATGAGACACGCTGGAGACGAGGCGAAAAATTGGCACCATTATAGATGCGGAAAGCCGAAATAGCGTAACTTTGCGGCGAATTCCTATAACTAATCTTGTAAATAGATCAGCGGCCCCTATCGACAGCATGGGCCGGTTTTTTGGGGCCGGATGAAAATTCAGCCTCAAGCCAAGAACGAATGCCGCAAGAGCACCGGAACCGCACCAACCTCGGCCAGCGCGAGTTGCTTTTCATGGCGCTGGAGGAACTTAAGGAAGCAGCCCATACACATCGATCTCCGACCGTGTGCCGATGTAGACCTTGCCATTCGCGACTGTCGGTACGGCGAACTTCACGGCATTGCCGGACTGGTTCCCTGTGCCTTGCGAGCTGTTCCATAATTCAACCCCAAGGTTGGTTGCATCGTAGGCGTGCAGAATTGCCGGGCCGGGCCCGGTAGGATGCGGTGGCCCATAGTTCGAACTGTCAATCGCCCAAAGAATTCCGTGGCTGGCGCCCTGGGATGAAATGGAGGGGGAAACTCCCGGGAATGGAAATGAGGTGACAGTCTGGGACGCGGGATTTGGGTTGAACAGGCCCGCGACAGGGTCGAAGACGACCCGTTTCACAGGCGAGAATACTCCTCCCGTGTATAGCGCGTTCTGCCAGAATGCTGGGACGCCGAAAAAGGCCTCGCCACTAAGGAAGAAATGCTGCCACGAATTCGTGTCTCCGGTGCCACTGATGCAAACCGAGCAGTACTGCCCGAGCGCATCACGATTCAGCAGGTAGATCCGTCCCTCTTTCCCGAGCGCCACCAGCAAATGCGCGGGCGCATTGGCACGGTCGGGCAGGAGTACGACCCCGGCGGAGGCCAGGTCGGTATCGTTGGCCTCGAGCGTCGCCTGATTGAAGGGAGTGAAATAATCGGACACTGCCAGCGATGAGTTCAGGCGCAGTACTGTATCTCCATAATCGGTGTTGGGAGCAGTGCTGGAATCGGCGTCGAACGTGCCGTTGCCGGTCGAGAAAAACAGATTCCCCGAGCTGTCGGCCGCGGGCCCGCCACCTCCCATCCAGATACCGCCGCGACTCGCGTTGGGAGTGACGTTCAACACGCTGAGTTGAGCAAGCGTGCCGGGATCGTACTCGATGACCCAGCCGTGGTAAGGATCGATGTCCTCATGCGCGGCCCAGACGATATACAAGCGTCCGTTCACCAGCGCCAGACCGGAGCGTTGATTTTCCCGGTCGGAACGGAACGGTACGCTGGCGCCGTTGCTGCCGTCGCCGGTCCCCGGAAACGAAGCGGAGACCTCCTTGGGCCCGCCAAATTTTTCGCTGCCATCCACTAGACTGAGAGCGTGCAGGCGGGTGTGATAGCTGCTGTTGGAGGTCACCTTCGCTTTGGAAATCACATACAGCGTGTTCGTGGCAGGATCGATGACCGGAGTGCCGGTAATTCCGATTTCGGGTTGGATGTCAGAAAACGGCCCGCCAAAGTCGGAATTTTGAAACGGCACTTCTCCGCTCAGGAGAAGGCCCTTCTGCCACATGACGGTGCAAGGGACCTTGTCCGCATCGAAAGCGTACACGCTGTCATGCTCGGTCGCGGCGAGTATCAGGTTGTGGGTGGTCGCGCCCATGTTTACGCCTGCAACCCACAGAGGCTGGGCATAAGCCGCGCCATCTACCGGACAGGCAAACAATTTTCCAAATGTGCTTGAGTTTACGTTCGCTTTGGTCAGGGCGAATTCGTGGGTGTTGGCGCCATCGCGCGCGAGATCGTTGTGATAAGTGAAGACCCCAGTAAGATCGGTCACCACAACGTTGGAAGATGCTGTCTTGGTGAGATCGACGGTGCTGGTTGCGGTGACGGTGTGCGGGCCCGGTGAGGCAGGCGGAGTATAAACACCACTTGCACTGATGGCGCCGATGGCCGCGCTCCCACCCGGCGTACCGTCCACACTCCAGGTAACGCTGTTCTGGGGATCGCCGGTGACCGTGGCAGTAAACTTCTGTGTCGGCCCCAAAGAGGCAAGTTCCGCGTGCCTGGGAGTAACGGCCACAGCTGTGACCGTTCCACCACCACCTCCACCGCCGTTGTTGCCGCCGCTCGACGTTCCCCCACCGCACCCGAAAAGAAATGAAAGAAAGAAAATGGCAAACGCAAAGCATCCAACGCGAATCCCCAGAGTCTTTAACGCGCTCATGGCCACACCCCACGTGAAGTGTCAAAACACGCTGCCAGCGGCTTACGATTATCCTTCATCTTGTTCTTTAAGTCTTGCGATTACTGTAAAGTCTTCCAAGGTAGTTACATCACCTTTTACCTCACCATTTGTCGCCAGCTCGCGCAGTAGCCGCCGCATGATTTTGCCGCTGCGGGTTTTAGGGAGCGTATCGGTAAAGCGGATGTCATCCGGTTTTGCCAAAGAGCCAATCTCTTTGGCCACCCACTTTCTGAGTTCTTCTTTCAGATCATTGGTTGGTTGGCGGCCACTTTGTAAGGTGACAAAGGCGGAAACCGCCTGCCCCTTAATTTCGTCGGGGCGGCCGACTACCGCAGCTTCGGCCACAGCCTCGTGAGCGACCAAGGCGGACTCAACCTCCATGGTGCTGAGACGATGGCCGGAAACATTGAGCACATCATCCACCCGGCCCATGACCCAGAAATAACCGTCTTGGTCTTTCCGCGCACCGTCGCCGGTAAAGTAGACCCCAGGAATCTGGGACCAGTACTGCTTTACGTAACGGTCCGGGTCCCCATAGATCGTCCGAGCCATCCCCGGCCAGGGTTGCTTGAGCACCAGAAATCCACCGGAACCATCGGGCACAGGATTGCCTTGCATATCCACCACCTCCGGCACTACTCCCGGAAAGGGTTTTGTGGCCGACCCTGGCTTGGTGGCAATCGCTCCGGGAATGGGCGTAAGCATCATGTGTCCGGTCTCGGTCTGCCACCAGGTGTCAACGATCGGGCATCGGTCGTTTCCGATTCGCTCGCGGTACCACATCCAGGCTTCAGGGTTGATGGGTTCGCCGACCGTGCCTAACAGGCGGAGGCTGCTCATGTCGTATTTTTTTGGCCAGTCGTCTCCCCATTTGATGAAGGTACGGATCGCCGTGGGCGCGGTGTAGAAGATGTTTACTTTATGGCGTGCGATGATGTCCCAGAACCGGCCGGGATTGGGGGTGTTTGGCGCTCCCTCATAGAGCAATGTAGTGGCCCCATTTTGCAGCGGGCCGTAAACGATATAGCTGTGCCCGGTGACCCAGCCGATGTCGGCGGTGCACCAGTAGGTGTCTTCTTCCTTGAGGTCGAAGACCCACTTGGTGGTGAGATAGGTCCCCACTGAATATCCGCCGGTGGTGTGCACTAGGCCCTTTGGTTTTCCGGTTGTGCCCGAGGTGTAGAGGATGTAGAGCGGGTGTTCCGCGTCCAGTGGTTCGGCGGGGCATTCGTCAGAAGCTTTGGCCATCAGTTCATGCCACCAGTGATCTCTTCCCGGCTGCATGTTGATTGCGGTCCCGGTGCGCTGGTAAACGACTGTGCTTTTCACCGTTGGGCAGGTCTGCAGTGCCTCTTCGACCGCGGGAAACAATTTGACTTCTGTTCCGCGGCGGTAGGAACCATCTTGCGTGATGACGGCCACGGCTTGCGAGTCGTGGATACGATCCACGAGCGCGTTCGCCGAGAACCCGCCAAACACGACGGTGTGCGGCGCGCCGATTCGCGCGCAGGCCAACAGAGCGATGGGCAGCTCGGGCGTCATGCCCATGTAGATGGCCACCCGGTCGCCTTTGCTTATTCCCAGTGACTTGAGAACGTTGGCGAATTTTTGCACCTCGCGGTGCAGTTGTTGATAAGTCAGGGTGCGAACTTCGCCGGGTTCACTTTCCCAGATGATGGCGGCTTTGTTCTTGCGCCAGGTTGGCAGGTGGCGATCCAGACAGTTATAGGAAAGATTGAGCTGGCCGCCGGTGAACCATTTGGCCCAGGGAGTTTTCCACTCCAAGACTTTGTCCCATTTCTTGAACCAATGAAGTTCTTCAGCGATTTTGCCCCAGAATTTTTCCGGCTGTTCCACCGACTCCCGGTAGATGCGCTCGTACTCGTCCAGGCCCTTGATGTGGGCGTTGTTGCGGAAGTCTTCCGAGCATTCAAACTTGCGCTGCTCCCGCAGGATGGAATCGATGTTGGTGCTGGGCGTCTCGGCCATGGTCTGTCCTTATACAGTGCGTGGAGATTTTACCGTGCGGGCAGCGGGTGTGTCTTGCGCTTACGACCACCTTTTGTGCTTGACTATCCCTTGGCAACGAGCATAATTCTGCACATCGACTCACCAGGGACTGTATGCTCCCTGTTTCCCCCGAGACGAAGGCCCCAGGTAAACCCCACACGGAAACCATCGCCAATGGGCAGGAGGATCTATGGGAACTGCACGTCTCGAGTTAGAACTACCAATGCCGCCGGAGATGACTTAAACGACTTTGTCCGGATTGAATTAATCAGCAGCAATAGCTTCGATCACACCCAGAACAATGTACAGGTGCAGCGGGCAGTTGCGGTCAATGTTGGAGTCAACGCCAGCAGTCTCTACAAGGTCGTGTTGACTCCTTCGAATTACCGTACGGTGCAATTTATGGTGCTGCTTACGGATGGGCGGACGGCAGCGCAGGCGGTCACCTTCCCCGTGGACCCCGCCAGGGTCACGGGCATACAAGCGCCCGCTTTCAGCGGGCTTTTGACGGAGCTGCGCGATGTCCTCGCGCAATCGGAAATCCCACGCTTTCAGAACCCATCGGGTGGTTTTCTACAGGGAAATGATCTCTATCAAGCCCTCGATGGCACTCCGCGACTCAAGGCCTGCCTGTTGAATATCGGGGCGAAATCGGCGGCGACTCCGCTACGGGATGGCACCACCTGCCTGGACCACTATCTTGGCATGGTGCGGATGGAACAAGACCGGCTGTTCCTGCGAACGCATGCGGCGTTGCGCGAAGAAGCGCAGAATTCACCGCTGTTCCACAGCGTGTCTGCCGCTCTTCATGCTCCCCTGCCCGGCTACACCATTACCGACAGTTTTAAAACCCTCGACCGTTACGGAAACCTGCAACTTACTTTTCAACGCCGCGGGGTAACCGGCGATGACTATGTTGCGGACGTCGATATTGATGACGCGCAGGGGATCGAGCACATCTTTCAGGTTTTGCGGAACAGTGTTCAGGGGCCAACCGATCCTTACGACATTCACGACATTCTGGTGAAGGACCAGCACCTTAATCCTGGATACACCCTGCGATTTGCACAAGCGGCAGTGGTCACTCAAATCGCGGCTTCCGCCGAAGTCACGGAGGTGGCTTCGTGAGTTGCCGGGTGGAAATGATGGGGTGATCCCAGGGATGCGGCCGGCCCGTCGCTGTTTAACAATTACAAATGTGCTTACACCTTTTCTGATGGGCGCTTCGCCAACAGCGCGAATCCAAGGGCCACTGCGGACAGGATGGCGCCAGTGTTGAAGGCGGCACGGTAGTTTTTGAATTGGTCGAAGAGCCGGCCGCCAATATAGGGGCCGATGATGCCGGCCACTCCCCAGGCGGTGAACAACATTCCGTAGTTGATGCCGGCGTTCTTGGTCCCCCAAAAATCGGAAGTGGCGCTGGCATTCACGGAGAGCTGAGTGCCGTAGCACCAGTAGACGATAAAGACCATCCCGTACAACATGGCGACACTGGCCCCTACGCTATAAAGCGCAGGCATGGCTACGATGGAAATTCCGATCATCAGCCGCAGGACATTCAGACGCCCCATGCTGTCGGAAAACCAACCGGAGAGGATGCGGCCTCCCGCGTTGCCGAACGCCGCCACGACCAGCGTCATGGTGGCCAGCAGGTCGCTGGAAATTCCCTGGCTGCGGGCGAACGGGACGAGCTGGCTGATGACCATCAGGCCGGCTGAGGCCCCCAGCGCGTAGGCCAGCCAGAGGAAATAAAAACTTGAGGTGCGCAGGACTTCTCCGGGAGTGAAATCTTGCGCCGCCGATTTTGTAGATGCTGCGGTGGGAGTCCATCCTGCCGGGCGGTAATCTGCCGGGGGATTTTTTAACAAGAATGAACCGATCATCGTCATTACAAAAAATATCCCGCCGAGGACCATAAAGGTTTCGCGCCAGCCGTAGGTGGGAATCAATACTTTGCTGGAGAGCGGACCGAAGATGGCGGAGCCCGCGCCGTATCCGCCAACCGCCAGGCCTACGGCCAGTCCGCGCTTGTCTGGGAACCATTTGGCCATTACGGGAATGGGTGTGGCATAGCCGAAGCCATTCCCCAGGCCGCCGATGACTCCGAAGCAGACGTAGAGCCAGCCCAGCGATTGCGTGTAGGCACAGAGGAAAAATCCCGCGCTTACCAGGACACCTCCGGTGATGGAAATCCAGAATGGGCCCAGTTTATCTTGCAGGCGTCCGGCCAGAATGAAGCTCAGAGCAAAGACCGTTACCGCCACCGTGAATGTGGTTGAGGTTTGAGAGCGGGTCCAGTGGAATTCTTTTTCCAGCGGGGCCACGAACACGCTCCAGCCGTACAGCGTGCCCAGGGCCATATTCATGGAGAGTCCGCCGACCACGCGCCACCATCGGCTGGCGTGGGTGGTGGGTGTTTCGGATTGAATTCTCATGTGCGCTCTCCGGTGTATGGCTGTCCAAAATGCGCGTTCAAATGTACAGGAGGACTGAAGAATGGCCAAGTAGGGACGCCTGGGGGTAGTGTCTCAATTTGGTTTTTCTCTGGTTAAAGTTGAGGGGTCTCGGGAAGGACCAAAATCTGGAACCACAGAGGACACAGAGTTCCACAGAGC
>CAZETZ010000061.1:0-3532 GCA_964514735.1 uncultured Acidobacteriaceae bacterium
AAGACGACGCACGAGGAGTATTGCGAAAACTGCGGCCGCGTCACTGTGCTCAAGCGCAGTCGTTTCGGCCAGTTCATGGCTTGCACCGTGTATCCCGATTGCAAAACCACGCGGCGGCTCGACCAGGGCAAGCGCGTCCCGGACATTCCGCTGGACGAGAAGTGCCCGAAGTGCGACCGCAATCTGATCATTCGCCACGGGCGCTACGGCGAATTCACTTCATGCAGCGGATACCCCGATTGCAAGTACGTGAAGCAGAACTTCATCGGGGTGAAGTGCCCGCTGTGCGAGGACGGCGAAATTGTGGAGAAGCGCGCCAGGAAAGGGAATACTTTCTACGGATGCGGAAATTATCCCAAGTGCAAGTTCACTTCCGCCAATAAGCCGATTGCAGAAAAGTGCCCCGACTGCGGTAATGCGTTTCTGGTTGAGAAGAACCTGAAGTCCGGGCCGGTGATTGCCTGCCCCAACAAGGAATGCGATTACGAGCGGTCCATGCCTGCTTCAACGACAGGAGATTCGCAACCAGGTGCATCGCCGGGCGCATAAATTTTACGAATCGGCCCGCTTTCCTTAGTATCCAATCAAAAAGCCATTCATCTCGCGGAGGTTTTTGCATGCCCAAGAAGCCCACTACTGCTGACGCCCAAATCATTCTTCAACTCTATGATCTCCGCCGCGAAGCGGAGATGCGCAAGGCCCGCAACTGGTTCATCGGGCAGTTCTTTCCAAAAACTGTGGAGGACATCCTCGCGGTCACATCCAACTTCAGCCTGCCGGAAAATGCCTGGTTCCGTCAGGTCATTACCTACTGGGAAATGTCGTCTGTCCTGGTCTTGCAGGGCGCGGTGAACGAAGACCTCTTCTTCGCCGCCTCGGCGGAGATGTGGTTCTGCTTTGCCAAGGTCTATCCAAACCTGAAGGCTTATCGCGAAAAATCCGGACAGCCCGAAGCGTGGAAGAATTTAGAGGGCCTGGCCACGCATACCAAGCAGGGCAAAACCCGGCTTGAAAACCTGGTCAAACGGGTTGCGGCTTTCGGCGAAGAGGTCGCGAAGTCCCGGAAATAATCGGCGGGAAACGTTTCGTAGGGAGTCTGGCAGCGCGGACTCCCTACGAGATATATTCGCGGATGTATTCGTCCTTCGAATGCGCCAACTCCTGCGCGTCCCCGTCGAAGATCACCTTGCCATCGCGGACCACCAGAAACGTGACCGGCAACTCCCGATGTGAGCCCGGAGCAACCGAACGCATCTGGTTGGTTTCGGCGTCAAAATAATGCGTTGCCATGGTGAATGCGTCCTGCAAGCGGTGCGAGACCAGCAGGGAGCTGGATTTGTAAACGTCGCGCTGTTTGACGATCAGCTCCACAATCGTGGTAGAAGTCACCGGATCAAGTCCGCCGGTTGGAGAATCGTAAAGCAGCAGCTCCGGCTGAGTAATGATGGCGCGCGCGATGGCCACCCGCCGCCGCATTCCGCCGGAAAGCTCAGCCGGCCGCTTATTAATCGTGTGCTCCAGTTCGACGAAACTCAGGGCCTCGCGCACCCGGCGCTCAATTTCGGCCTCGCCGATCTTTCCTTCTTCCATCAGGCGAAAGGCGACGTTCTCGCGCACGGTGAGCGAATCGAAGAGCGCGCTTTCCTGAAAAATCATGCCAATGCGGTCGCGCAAGGCGAACAGGTCTTCCTCGCGCATCTCGGTAATTTCGTGGCCCAGGACCTGTATGCGTCCCGAACCCGGCCTGATCAATCCCAGGACCAGCTTCAGGATGGAACTTTTTCCCGCCCCAGCCACTCCAAAAAGAGCTTTGGTTTCCCCGCGCGCGAGAGAAAATGAAACTCCATCCAGCACAGGCTTGTCTTCAAATTCCAGCACAACCTGGTCAAAGACCACGACGGGAGGGGAAGCGTCCGTGCTTTTACCGGCGGGCATTGCGATAGGAAGAGTAGGCACGGGTTTAGCGATACACCAGCACAATGCTCAAAACTCGGGTCAGGAAGAAATCGATCACCACAATCAGCACCGATGACACGACCACGGCCTGAGTGGTCCCGCGGCCCACGCCCTGCGTCCCGCCTTTTGCGGTCATGCCGTAATAACAGCCGATGGTAGAGATCACAAACCCGTAAAAAACCGGCTGGATCAGTCCGGTGATGACGTCGGCGTTTTGCAACACTTGCCAGGAGGAAGTCCAGTACTGATGGGAATCGAGGCCGAGCATGAGGATGGCCACCATGCTGCCTCCGACAATACCGAACAGGTCGGAAATAATCGTCAGGAAGAAGAGCATGAACACGGTCGCCACGACGCGCGGCGTCACCAGCTTTTTGGAAGGGTCCGTGCCCAGGGCGCGCATGGCATCGATCTGCTCGGTCACCTTCATGGAGCCGAGTTCACTGGCCATACCGGAGGCGTTGCGACCGGCAACCATCAAGCCGGTGATGACCGGGCCCAGTTGCCGCACCATGCCCACCGAAACCAGCTGTCCGATTAATGACACGGAACCGAAGCGTTCCAGCGTGCTGGCGCTGTTCTGGGCCAGCACCGCGCCGGTGAAAAAGCCGGTGAGGACCACGATCGAAACCGATCCCCAACCGATCAAGTCTGCCTGCTGGATAATGTCCGCAAAGTAAAGCGGACGCCGGAAGAGATTGCCGACGGCCTGGGAACACAATAGGGCGTAATTCTGCACCGCCAGAATTTTGCCCTTGGCAAATTCCGCGGGAGAGATCAGTTCCACCGCGCTCAGAAAGTCGCCGGCAGCCATAGGAGGAACTATAACAAAGCTGTTAGTTATCAGCCATTAGCTTTCAGTCAAACGGAGAACTGACCGCGGAAACTGAGGGCTGAGAGCTGACGGCTACTCCCGCCCCTTTTTCCTGATCTCGATATTCAGTCGCTTGATTTTTTGGTTGAGGGTCGAAAGAGGAATACGGAAACGTTCGGCAGCTTCAGTCTGGTTCCAGCCGCATTTTTCCAGCATGCCGTTGATGATCTGGCGCTCGCAATCCTCCATGATCTCGAACAGGGAAGCGTCGGTCCGGTGCTCCAGCATGGGGAACGATCCGCCGCGGTTGGCGATGTGGTCCGCGATCAGGTCAACGCCGATCTCCGTGCCCGACGACAGGACCACCGCGCGTTCAATCACGTTCTCCAATTCGCGGACGTTGCCGGGCCAGGAATAGGCCATCAAGGGGCGCAGGGCTTCAGGAGTCATGCGGCGCTGCGGGCGGGCATTTTCTTCGGAATACCGTTGCAGGAAAAAATCCGCCAGCAGAGGAATGTCCTCCTTGCGCTGCCGCAAAGAAGGAAGGTCGATGGTGATGACGTTCAAGCGGTAGTAAAGGTCGTCGCGGAACTTGCCCTCTTTGACCAGTTGTTTAAGGTCCACGTTGGTGGCGGCGATGATGCGGACATCGACCTGGATCTCCTGCACGCCGCCCAGATGCATGAACTTTCTGTCTTGCAGCACGCGCAGGATTTTCGCCTGCGTGTCCACGGTCATGGAGCGGATTTCGTCCAAGAACAA
>CAZETZ010000061.1:3542-17546 GCA_964514735.1 uncultured Acidobacteriaceae bacterium
AAAGGCTCCCGGACGGCGACTTGAAACAGGCCCTGCTTGGAAGCAACCGGGCTGGGGAATGCACCCTTGACGTGCCCAAAAAGGGTGGACTCCAGCCAGTCAGGAGGCATGGAGCCGGTCTTCACCGGCACAAACGGACGATCACGCCGCGGCGAGTTCAAATTCAGGGCCTTGGCAATGAGCTCCTTGCCGGTCCCGCTCTCGCCTTGCAGCAGCACGGTAGAGCGGCTGGGGGCGACCTGGGCGACGAGATCAAAAATTTTCAACATCGCATCGCTCTTGCCGACGATGTTGTCAAAGTTATAGCGCTGCCGCAGGGCACGCTTCAGTTGGACGTTTTCTTCCTCGGCGCGATGCCGCGCCATGGCGGCGCGGATATCGGCCAGGAGCTTGTCGTTGTCCCAGGGCTTCTGAATGAAGTTGGCCGCGCCCGCCTGGGTGGCTTTTACCGCGTTGTCCACCGTGCCATAGGCGGTGATTACGATGACCGGCAACTGCGAATCGCGTTCATGAAGCTCAGCCAGGACGTTGAGACCGTTCTTGTCGGGTAGGGCGAGATCAAGCAGGACCAGATCGAAGGGACGGTCCCCGGCGCGCGACAGGCCATCGTTTCCAGTCGACGCGGTTTCGACTTCGTATCCTTCCAGCTCGAGCAGAGTTTGCAGCGACTCGCGGATTTCCGCTTCGTCGTCAACGATCAGCACCAGTCCGGAGGGCGATGTTGAAACATCGTGATGGCTACGTCGCGGGATGACAGCCGCTTCAGACATTGACTGGTTTCCTCGTCAATGGGAAGTCAAGATAGAAGGTCGTACCTTCCCCGGGGCGGCTCTCCACGCGGATTTTTCCCGCATGTTCCTGAATGATGCCGTAAGTGACCGACAGGCCGAGCCCGGTGCCCTTGCGCTGTCCTTCCTGGGGCGCGGTCTTGGTGGTGAAGAAGGGATCGTAGATGCGCTGGATGTGCTCTTGCGCGATCCCGGCCCCGGTGTCGGAGACAACTACGCTCACGGCATCGCCGTTCATGGTGGAAATCTTCAATGTGCCCCCGTTGGCCATCGCATCTTTCGCGTTCAGGAACAAATTGAGGAACACTTGCTGCAAACGCCCGGGGTTGCCTTGGATTGCGGGGAGATGCGAAGTTAATTCGTCTTCCACGCGAATTCCCGAAGTCTTGAACTGGTGCTCCATCAGCGCCAGCGTTTCCAAAATGATTTTGTTGACATCGACTTCGGAGAACTCGGTCCCGCTGGTACGCGAAAAATTCAGCAGATTGTTGACAATCTCCGAAGCGCGGAAGGTCTGCCGGGTGATCTTTTCCAGTAGAGCGCCCCGCTGGGTGTCCCCGTGCAACTGCTTGGAAAGCATCTGCGCATAGGAGGAAATCACCGCCAGCGGGGTGTTTACTTCGTGGGCCACGCCCGCTGCCAGCAAGCCGATCGACGACAATTTATCGGCCTGCGAAAGCTGCGATTCCAGCTCCATTCGCTCGGTGATGTCGTCCATGATGATGATGCGCCCAATCACGTTGAACTTCCGGGAAACCAGCGGGGCGATGGCGATGTTGAGCACGCGGGTCTCGCCTGCCGGAGTAATCAACCTGAACTTATAGAGATTGTGAATGCCGGGGTTCTTGCGCACCCGATAGAACTCTTCCGTGAATGCTTGGGGAAAAACCTCGCCCAGAGAACGGGTCAAGGCTTGACTGCGAGGAAGCGCATACATCACCTCCATCTGCGAGTTCCAGGACTCGATACGGTCTCCCAGGTCCACCGCCAGCACGCCGACGTTGATGGACTCCACGATGTTCTCGTTGAAGTCTTTCAAGCGCTCGTATTCCAAAACCTTCTGTTCCAAAGAGGCATACAGCCGCGCATTCTGGATGGCGATTCCGATGTATCCGGCAAGCGTTTCCAATAGCTCGATGTCTTCGCTGGAGAGGAAGTCGCCTTGCGCAGTTTTCCCCAATCCGAGGAATGCGATGGTGCGTTGCTGCGCGCGGCAGGGAATGTAGTAGTTCAAATCCAGCTTGGCGATGGTCTGTTGCGCGCCTGCGGATTCACGCGGGACCAGATGAGTATTCTCGAAGAACAGATGCCCGGCTTCGATCTCAGGCCGCGGCGCCCCGAGGAAACTCAAATCCAGTCCGCTGGTCTGGCTAATGCCAAAGGACTTGGCCAGAGTCATGGCTTGACCGGGTTCAGCTCCTGCGAGGAAAACCGCCAGCCGGTCCACCAATAAAGTGCGCGAAAGCCGGTTCTCCACCGAATCGAGCATCTTGCTCAGGTCGGTTTCCGCGCTCAGCTCGCGCCCAAATTCAGTCAGGGTGCGGCGATAATCGTAGCGGGTGCGGTAGAAGAACTGGTCAATGTGTTCCTGGATCCACTTGCGGACTGGATCGAATAACAGCGCCGTCACCACAATCGTAAGAATCTGCCCGGCGGAACCGAAGCTCGGCACGTGGGTGCGAACTAACTCCACGATGCCGGCCACGACCGCGAAGTACAGACCCACAATCGCAGCCGCGGCCAGGAAATACACCATGCCGCGCTTGAAAATGAGGTCCACGTCCATCAAGCGATAACGGAAAATGGCGTAGCCGAAGGTCAGCGGCAGCAGTCCCAGCGACAGCACCAAGGCCTTGGGAGAAACCAGCGGGAAGCTGCCCAACAGAAAGGGAATGACGTAGAGCAGCGTGTATGGCGTAATGCCTAAAATCGTTCCCCGCGTGATCCACTTCAGTTGCTGTCTCAAGACCGGGGAACTGGTGCGGCTGTAATTGCGGAGCAGTACGATGGCGGCGGCGATGAACAGTCCGCCGGTAAAGGCCATATCCAGCCGGTCTAAATTCCAACTCAAGCGCTCGCTGGCCTGGGCAAATTCATAGGCCAGCAGCCTGCGGACCAGAAGAAACGCCGCGGGGAGGTAAATCAGCGAGGCGATCCAGGCATGCTTGCGTAAAACCGGACGCTTCTCCGGAAAAACCAGCACAAAATGCAGAAACAGCGCGGCCTGCAACAAGGCGGCGCCCAGGTTTCCCCACAGGATTGTTTTATCGAAAGAATTCAGCTTGCCAGTGAAGTGAAAGCTGTAATAAACGAACGAGACCAGGCAAAAAATGTAGAAATGCGTGGACCCCGGAGCAGTCCAGCGCCGCAGCAAGACGTAGATGCCGATTCCAAGGTAGATCAGGCCGATCAGCCGTTCCCATTGGTACAGAGAACGGTCTTCGGGAGGCAAAGTCACTTTCAGATCGATCGGGAAGGACTGCCGGACAATCGAATAGGTTGCCGTTGACCAAGTCCTGGAGCGCGCCAGCAACCGGTCCTTTGCCACCACATTACTGACTTCACGATGATTGATGGCCACCAGTCGATCGCCGACCTGCACACCACCACGGTCCCCTGGCCCGTTGGACTCAACCCGGTGTGCAACAAGCCGCTCACTATTGTCCTGCTCGATCCACCACACCCCATCCGCAACCATCTGGAAGTCAGGCTCTTTGTGGAAGAAGTTTTGTACGTCAGGTTCCTTCCAGAAATTGATTCCCGCAAAGACCACCGCAGCCGTAGTGAGCAAAATCAGAAGCCCGGCGGTGAACCGGATTTGAAAGTCACTTTTCATGCATCTCGACGGCAACCCTTGGGGGATGGTTGCAGTAGCCCCAAGATGGTTCTGCACGTTCGCTGCCATGAGAATCCCGAAGCTCCTGTACCTAACTTATTATCAAAGAAAGACTTATGTGATTATAAAAGGAATGGAACCACCGGGCTACGGTTTTTGGGAAAGATTCTGTGAGATTTGGTAACCGATTGTCCAACATGGAGTTACACATTCAGTTGGGCGAAAGTGATGTTCCCGATGGCGGTGTATGAACTAGTTCCCGCTCTTCCAATTTTTACAAACTGAATCTCAGGACAAAGCTTGCGTCAGCTGCCAACGGAACTCGCGCCCCAATTACAATCAACTCCGCCCTGGTAAGAACGCCAGGAGGCAAAAAGCGGGGAGCCGAGGCTCCCCATCAAAGCGACAGAGGTGATATCAATTACATAGAGTTCCATTTTTGCCGCCAAGTTGCCTGCAAAATAAATTGAAAGTAGAACCGTGAAATCTGTGCTCGATATGGAAGTTTCCGCGCCCGCGCAATATTCCATCCAAGACCATTGGATCACGCTGGACGGGGCGCGCATGCGTTATCTTCGCGACGGACACGGTCCGGCGCTGGTGCTGGTCCACGGGTTGCTGGGCTACTCTTTTTCGTGGCGATATGCCATTCCCGTGTTCGCCGAACGGGCCAACGTTCATGCGGTGGATATGCTGGGCGTAGGGTTCTCGGACCGCCCGCCAGGGCTCGACTGCTGCCTGCAGGCCAGCGCAGAACGCCTGCTGCGTTTTCTGGATGTAGCAGCCATTGATTCCTGCGACCTGTTAGGAACGTCGCATGGCGGCGCAGTTTCCATGATGGCCGCTTCCTTGGCCCCGGAGCGGATTCGGCGTCTGATTTTAGTTGCGCCAGTGAACCCCTGGTCTTTGTTGGGGAAACCGACAGCGGCATTTCTGAGTGGCCGGTTCAGTGCTTCGATATTCGTGAACCTCGCTCCCTTACTGAGAGTCATTCACGGCTATCTGCTGCGCCGTTTATACGGCGACCCCCGCCGCGTTCTTCCAGGAACCCTGGAGGGCTATTCCGCGCCCTTCCGCACGCCAGGGGCATTCCGTTACGGCATTTCAGTTTTGCGCACCTGGAGTGATGACCTGCAGCTTCTGGAATCCTCTCTACCCCGCATCGCGCGCATTCCCACCCTGTTACTCTGGGGAAAGGTGGATAATGCGGTAGACCCCGCATCCGCAGCGATGTTAAGTCAGCAATTCCAAAACTGCCGGGTGCGAATGTTTGAGGGTGTGGGGCACTTGCCTTATGAGGAAGTGCCGGAAGAGTTCAATGCCGCGGTCATCGATTTTCTGACCAATGTCCCTCCCGCAGTGGAAGCGAGCATGCCGGCCGCCGATGATTGAGCCAGGGGGAGGTTCCGATGAATCGGCACACCCAGCGTATCCTTATTTCGATCACGGGCTGGGCGTTTATACTGCTTGGGATTGTGGGTCTGTTCCTGCCCATACTCCAAGGCGTCCTGTTCATTCTGATCGGCCTGGTCATTCTGTCTTCCGAATATGTGTGGGCGCATCATTTGTTAAGGCGAATTAAGGAACGATTTCCCAAGCTTGGCCACGTCGCCGACCAAGCGGCCGAAAAAGCGAAGGCCTGGATGCGGCGTCTTACTGGTCAACCCCGTGCCGATTGAAGGGTCGCACAGCCGGTGCTAACCTCGTTGAATCACTCCTTCCGATGCCCGACTCCCAGCAACCCGATGTTTCTTCCGGGTCTACCGGCCTGCCCCGCATCCTGCGTCTGCAGATTCCTGAAGTCTGGGTCCGTTTTCTGATTGCCCTTGTGGGATTGGTGCTGGCTTTCGCGGCGGCGCTTTTTTCTACGGTCTCACGCGAATCCGGGAACCTATGGGCCACTCTGGTCCTGTCGTCCGTTGCGCTCATTCTGGCGGTGGTGGTGGGATTGACCACTGTGCCGTACCTAGCGCGGCGCGTTGCAGTTGAGCAGTTCAAGGATGTTTTTGATTATGAAATGACCCGGGTCGGGATGATTTATATGGTCGGAGTGGTACTGGTGGCGATCGCCGCCCTGAATACCGGAAACAATCTTCTCTACATTATTGTCGCAACGCTGCTGGGAGCGATCCTGGTCTCGGGTATCGCATCGGCGGTGGTATTACGCGCGCTTGAGCTGGATGTACGGTTGCCGGAGCATGTTTTCGCGGGCCAAACGGTGGCCGGAAAAGTGCTGCTCCGCAACCTTCGCCGATACTTGCCTTCCTTCTCGGTGAGCCTGGCGCCGATTCGCCACAAACCTGGACGGCGCTGGCGGTGGGTTGCGGCAACATTCAATTTTCCGCCGCGGCGTCCTCCGGGGAGGCAATGGATACGGCTTCCTGACCGTCGTCTCCGCCGGGTTGACGATGTCCCTGCGCCCCCGGGTATTTTCGAAGGAACAGCCTACTTTCCTTATTTGCCTGCCGGGAGCGAAAGGTCCGCAGAATTGGCCCTTCATTTTGAACGGCGTGGCCGTTATCAGGAAGAGAGCTTCGGCTTGGCGACGCGCTTTCCCTTCGCTTTCTTGACCAAAACGCGACACATCCCACTACGGCGGGAAGTTATTGTGTTTCCCTCCGTGGAACCTCCCGACGAGTTTTTCGAAGTACTTCCGTTTATCCGCGGAGAGTTTGAAAGCTACCTGCGAGGACGTGGGAATGACCTGTACCGCATCCGAGAGTACCTTCCCGAAGATTCGGCCCGTCACGTGGATTGGAAAGCCACGGCAAAATCGGGATCGCTGAAAGTGCGTGAATTCAGCCGCGAGGATGAACGACGGCTGCGGATCGTGTTCGACAATCCGCCCAGCGGGGCCTTATCGGAAAAAGCTTATGAGAGCGCAGTCCGGCTGGCCGCATCTCTGGCATGGCACTTTGCCGGGCAGAATGCGCAACTTTCGTTTCTATCGCAGGAGTACAAAGGCGGACAACAAATTTATGAATTCCTGACGTATCTGGCCGAAGTGTATCCCGGCGGGTCGCGATCGCTGATCGAGAACCTGCCCATCTCCGGCGACTACAACATTATTCTTACTACGCAGTCGCGCGGGACAATCCCAACCTCGTTATGGGCCGGTTCCTACTTTGTCTTCCTCGGCGCCAGCAGGCCAGCCCACGTGAGTTAAAGCAGGCAGGCATTCCCAGCGTAGTATGGAGTCAGGCGTTCGATGCAGCCTCCCGCTGGAGAAAAGCATCCCATAAATTGGCCCACCAAATAACCGACCCTGGAAGGTGTCCCTCATGGACCGTAAATACCGCTTACAAATAGCCGCCGTTCTTAGTTTTCTGTACACATACGCATTCGCCCAGAAGGCCCCCGAAATTCCCCCTGGCACTACAATTAAAATCCGCACCATTGATCGTCTGAGCAGCGCCGAAGCGCGGATTGGAGACAACTTCCACGCCACGCTGGAAGAACCGATCACGGTCAACGATCGGGAACTCTATCCCCGCGGCGCCGATATTACGGGACGCATTGTGGATGTGCACCAATCCGGCAGGTTGAGCGAGCCCGGTGAACTGGACCTGGTTCTGAATACCGTGACTGCGGGGGGAAAGACTTCATCGCTCCGGGTCGAGCCGTTGGTGATGAAAGGCGAATCGCACGGCAAAAGTAACGCGACCAAAATCGGCGGCGGCGCAGCCCTGGGCGCAATCATTGGCGCCATAGCCGGTGGAGGAAAGGGGGCCGCCATCGGCACCGTGGCGGGCGGGGCCGCAGGCACAGGCGCGGCTGCCGCGACCGGCAAACGAGAGATCGAAATCCCATCCGAAACCGTCCTGAGCTTTGTGACTTCCACGGCCGCTGACGTTGCGGGCGGCCCTTCCGTAAGTGAAACGGAACCAGCCGGCCCCGCCCGTACGGGCTCATCCAGCGACCCCAGCCTTTTTAGCCTGCGTGACCGACGCGTGATCCGGGGGTGCGTGGCCGACCACGCCTCAGAATTTCCGGAAAACGTAACACGCCGCCCGGAACTTCCTTCCGGGGACGAACGTAATTTACATCGGGATGGTACGGTGCCCTCGGGTATGGCTTCACAGCTTCATTCCTTGCCGATCGCTTGCGTGGAGCAACTGCCGAAGCTGCCCGCCGATCAGGAGCGAGTGTTGTATGCGGGCCATGTAATGCTGGTGAACAGTAACAACCGTATTCTGGACATGTTCGATCTGGAGGATACAAAGTAAACTGGCGGGGCCTCCCCGAATCGAGCAGGAATAGAACGACAGAACGGCACATATTCTGCGGTTTTCGATATCGACGTTACTTTAGTCTATTGACCGTCTCGTCAGAAGTGCTATGGTTTGAGCATAAGCTGAATCGGTTTAGTCCGCGTTCCGACCGGCATGCGGGGGCCGGATCTGTGACCGGAGGGGACCCTGTAGCATGCACCTGCAGTCGACATTTCAGGCACTTTGGTTTGCTCATCCGGTGCTGCAGTCAGCAGCCGCTGGGGTCATGATTTGGCGTAAGCTGTACCGTAAGTTCCCGGTTTTTCTGGTCTACCTTGTTTCTCAGGTTTTGGTCTTCGGCGTGGTTTTCACGGGCTATACCTGGGGAACTTATCCCCAATATTTCTACGGCTACTGGATTTGCTCCATTATTAGCCTGATCATCGGCTTCAAGGTCATCCACGAAATTTTCCTGGACGTATTCCGTCCTTATCACGCGCTCAAGGACTTGGGTTCCGTCCTGTTTAAATGGGCCGCGTTAGTGATGGTCCTGGTTGCGATCGTGGTGGCGTCCGCCAGTTCGATTTCCGCCGAGGGGCCGCTGGTTGAATCGGTGACGACGGTGCAGCGCTGCGTGCGGGTCATCCAGGTCGGCTTGATTTTGCTGCTGCTGGTGTTTTCGAAATATGTTGGCGTGTCCTGGAAGCATTTCAGCTTCGGAGTGTCTTTCGGTTTCGGCGCCTTCGCCCTGGTGGAGTTGTTGGTGGTGGCCCTCTACGCCAGCGATCGCGTCTCGCAGACCACCGGAGACCTGGCCAACATGGTCGCCTACAACCTCAGTGTGCTGGTTTGGTTGGCGTACTGCGTCGTGAAGAGTCCAGCGCGCGAAGCGGTCAATACCCTGCTGACCTCCCAGCGTTGGGACCACAGCCTTGGTGATATCCAACATCCAGAGACTCCGGATTCACTGATCCCCGTCTTCGAGAGCATGGTGGACCGGGCGTTCTCGCGCATGGAACCTCCGCCAACCCCCGAACTTTCCACTCTGGAAAAATTAGAAAATCTCTCCGCCCGGGCAACCGACCCAGGGCGCGCCTCTTCGGCATCGAGCAAGAGCTAATTTTCCATTCGCTTCAAGAGGGGAGGGTGGCGGTTTTCTCCGCCTCGCGGTACATCGCATCGATCTGCTCGCGATATCGGTCTTCTACGACCCGCCGTTTTAGTTTCATGCTGGCGGTGAGCGCCCCGTCCGCTACGGTGAATTCCTTGGGGAGAAGAATGATCTTCTTCAGCTTTTCAAAACGCGCCAGATCGCGGTTCAGCTCTCCCACGATTCCTTCATACAAAGCTTGTACCTTGGGATGCGCAACCAATTCGGCGGGTCCCGTGAACGCAATTTGGTTGGCCTGGGCCCAATCTTCAAGCAGTGGGAAATAAGGAACGATCAGGACGGCAGGGAACTTACGCTTGTCGCCAATGACGATGGCCTCGGTGATCAGGGCATTGTGTTTTAGGGCGTTCTCCAAAGGCTGGGGAGCAATGAATTTCCCTCCCGAGGTCTTAATCAAATCCTTCTTGCGGTCGGTGATGATGAGAAACCCGTCTCCATCGAGACTGCCAACATCTCCGGTTTTGAACCAGCCATCACTGAATGCCTTCTCCGTCTCCTGAGGGTTTTTCCAATAGCTCTTGAATACCGATGGACCGCGTACCAGTATTTCCCCGTCCTCGCCAATCTTTACTTCAACGTTAGAAAGAGGCTTGCCGACCGTCCCCAATTTGTGTGCTCCGGGGGTATTGACCGCGATCACAGGAGACGTTTCCGTCAGCCCGTAGCCTTCATGCAGCCGGATGCCCATGAGCGCGTACCAGCGCGCCAGATCTCGCCCCAACGGCGCGCCGCCAGAAATGAAAACTCGCACCCGGCCACCCATGCCTCCACGAATCTTGGAGTAAACCAGTTTGTTGGCAGCTTTCCAGGAGAGTGAGCGAGGGGTGCGCCCGGCAAGTATTTCTTCCAGATGCTTTTCTCCTACACGCCGGGCCCAGGGGTAAATCCATCGGGCAGGGAGGTGTTTGGCCTTCTCTTCCACCTGGGCATAAACCTTTTCATAGACGCGGGGCACTCCCACAAAAAACGTAGGCCGCACTTCTTTAAGAGCTTGGGTGAGCTGCTCGACAAATCCAACGTAAGCCAGGGTGGCGCCGCGAAACAGCACGGCCAGATCCACGTGACGGGCGGTGATGTGAGATAGCGGCAGGAACGAGAGGCTGATGTCGCCTTCCTTGAGATTGAATCCTGCGAGGGAACAAGTCAGGTTCGAGGTTAAATTGCCATGGGTCAGCAAGACTCCCTTGGGACTGCCGGTTGTCCCGGAGGTGTAGATTAAGGTGGCAACATCGTTTCCCTTTAACTGGTTCGCAGCCGCGTCAAATGAAGCATCGCGGTCCCGCGGACCCTTGCGCATGATTGGCGTCATGAGCTCTGCCACGGAAGGGGTCGTGTCCATGATGACCACATGCTCGACTTCGGTTTGTTTTCGGACCGCCAGTACCTTCTGAAGCTGGGCTTCTGAAGATAGAAAAACCACGCGGGCTTCGGAATCCTTGAGTAGGTATGCGATCTGTTCCGCGGTCAGGGTGGGATAGAGGGGAACCGTGATCGCACCGAGCAGCAACGAAGCAAAATCCGCCATCGCCCACTCCGGACGGTTCTCACTCAGAATGGCGATCCGGTCTCCAGGCCGTATTCCCCAACTCTGCAACGCCTGGGCCACGCCGACAACGTTCTGGTACAGTTCGCGCGAGGAAATCGTAGCCCAGCCACCAGGAGTGCGATACATCATGACGCGCGTCAGGTCCCGGTCGACGACTGAAAAAAATACACCACTCACGGTCTGGGGAAGTTCCAGATGGGCTGCGAGGGTCGATGAAGGCTGCGGTGCGGAAAAGTCCGCCATGGAATGATCCCTCGAGCAATTTACTTGCATGCAGGGGTCTTGAGCAATGTCAGTTTGGCTAACAGGATATAGAACTCGTCTTCCAACAAGGCGTTTGGTACTGGGTCGGTGACTCAAACTGACCCAGTACCGATGCGTCATGCGTTTGACGCTCCCGCACGCGGTTGTTATGATTCAAACGCGGGGTGGAGCAGTCTGGTAGCTCGTTGGGCTCATAACCCAAAGGTCGGTGGTTCAAATCCACCCCCCGCAACCAACGCAATCATAGGGTTGCAAGGAATTTGGATTTTCGATTGTGGTCTGAAATGGTCTTGTAAGGTTTGAAGCGCAAAGAGGCCGTCTACGAGACGGTCTTTTTTTATTTGAGCTGACCTTGAACCAATACGCGCTGCACGACGGACGTGTTGGCTTTGCGCTTCGCTTTCATAAAGGCTCCGCCGTAGACGTTCATCGTGGTTGAGATGTTGGCGTGACGCATGAGTTTCTGCTGGACTCCAAGAGGAGCTCCTGTCTCGTCGAGCCATGCACGGTAGCTGTGGCGCAGCGAGTGCCAGCCGATCTGCCCTGGAATCTTGGCCCGTAGCGCCGCAGTTTTGAGAATCTTCTTTCGCAGCGAGCCAGAATCGTAGGGTTGGTCTGTCCGTGGGCTCGGAAAGACCCAATCTCCCGTTGTCTCTGGGCAGAGCCGCTTCCATTCGAGCAGAATGGTTGCGACATCCGGGTCTAGCGGCAATTCGTCCTGTGAGCACTCCGATTTCAACGTCGTGACCTGGCTGCGAGCATATCCTTCCCGAATTTCCATAGCCAAGCTTTCGAAGTTGATCCCAGCCCAACGCAGTCCCATCACCTCGCTGATACGAAGTCCGGTACAGCCGGCCAATAGAACCATACAGCGATAGGGGTGCGAAAGTTCGTTGAGCAAAGCCACGAATTCTTCTTCGGTCAAGATCCGCGGTGGCTTCATGCGCTTGCTGACGCCCCGAAGTTCGACCAAGCTCATGGGGTTGCGTTCCAAAGGAATTAGTTCCCAAAGCATGGCTTTCTCGAATAGGCGGTACATGAGGCCGCGAATGTGGCTTCTGGTCTTCGGAGCGATCGCCAATTTTCGAAGCCATTCCTGGACAGGATAGGGCTTGACCTCCCGCAGCAGGGACACGCCCCACTTTGGAGAGATGTGCTTGTTGATGCGGTTGAGATCGGGTTCTTTGGTGGTGTGCGCCAGGTCGCCCTGTTCGATCACTTCGCTTACGTAGCGATCGATCAGGCCTTGAAAAGTAACTGCCTCGCGCAGCGGTAAGCCATTGTTGATTTCCAGTCGGAGACCTTCGGCTGCACGTCTGGCATCCGCTTGGGTCGGATAATCTTCGACCGTCCCCAAAGTTATCGAGGGTCGTGTTGATAACGGATTTTCTCGATCCCAATAGCGGAAGAGCCATACGTCTGGACCTCTGGTCCTTTTCCGGAGTTCGAGACTGCCGAACTGATAGCGGTTTCGTCTAGGCAACTTGTCCTCCTTTGCCTTGACGACGCCGGGATGACTCGGAGCATACTTGGGAGCGCAGCCATTCGTCCAGTTCCGAGATGTAAAAGAGCCATTTTTTCCGTTGGCCGTATCCGATGGGGTGGCCAGGGATATGTCCAGTACCCGCTAAGCGCGTAATACTCCTTACGTGCATTTGCAGGAATTCCGCTGCTGCCTTCGCGGTCACAGGCCTTTCTGACACGTGTCGCGACTTCCTCGGCATCTCTACTGCGGGAGTGATCTCAGCGTTCATGCGTTGTCAAAGGGGAGGCCTTAACTTCGACCTTTGTAATATCGGGTTTCTTCCAATCTCCGCTTGGCGATGGGTGCCCTGCTTTCCTAAGCCAATTTCGCCTACGATCTTGGCTGCCCGCTCGACCGTATGACGTGCGTAGTTCGGATGTTTTTCGTCCCCGCGATAGTCTTCGATTCTGCGAATGATCTCTTCCGGGTCATCTCCGCGTGCGAGGGCTCGTTTCGCAAAGGCCCAGTCACGCTCTGATTGAGTGATGTTGTCGCGGGTATTCAGAGGTCTTGACTCCCGCGGCCGATCTTCACGATCGTCATCGTGAGGGTCGGTGCGAAGCCTGAAGTCCTCGACGTGATAAGTCTCCGTCGCGCTTCGGTGTGCCTTTACCACAAACTCGGTTTCATACTTTCGATTGGCAAACTCTGGCAGTCGCAGCACACGGGTTGAATCGATAGCAGCGGGATCGCCTCCGAATTCTCGTACCATCGCTCTTTGGAGTGCCTCTGCCTGATCTTGACCAATTCCTTCTACCTTCCAAATGACCTGATATTTCTCAGGCGAAGACTCAAGAACAAAGTTCGGGTGTGGCACAAGGCCAGAATTGTCAATGGATTTCAAGGCGGACGGCCCGTTCCGGTCTATGTCCAAGTACAAATGACGAATTGTTGCAATGTCCTCTTTGGTACGGCTCTGAGCGTCGGGCCTAAGCGCATTCATTCCTATGTACACGTCAGAATCAAGATTCTTATGTTGAAGCCATTTCTGAAATTCTTGGCTGGATGCATTCCTTGCAGTCGTTATCCTCTGAATGGTTTGGCCACTTGTGCGGGAACGTACCAACACTGCAATGCGGTCGGATGGCTCAAAGTTCTCGAGGATGTAGTCCGACGCCGAAACTGGTTGCTCTTTTGATTCGTCGGTCCTGTTCATGGCAGCTCCCGCTGACTGGCAAAGATCGTCCCAAAGTCAAACTCGTCGTGGTCTGGATCGTATCTGTTGATTTCGACAACTTCGGACACGAAACGTCTGCCAGGGCGGCGTTCGAGTTGCACAATCACATTCAACGAGTGACCGATATTCGTCTTGATGGCTCGATACGGGAGATCCACTCCACTCTGAAGTACGCAACTCGTGAAGCGTGCAAGAGCCTGTTTAGCTGAGGTGGCGTGAACAGTTGAAAGGCTCCCAGAGTGTCCGGTATTGAGAAGTTGCAGAAGGTCGAAAGCCTCGCCTCCTCGTATCTCGCCCAAAATGATCCTGTCGGGCCGATGTCGAAGCGCGGCTTTTAGAAGGTCTCGAATCGTAACGGCAGGGAGGCCGTTTTGTTCCTGTCGGGCTTCAAACCTAACGAGGTTCTGTTGCCCCATGTGTATCTCGGATGTGTCTTCGATCAGCAAAATGCGTTCGTCGTCAGGGATGAATTTCCCGAGAATGTTT
>CAZETZ010000062.1:0-17541 GCA_964514735.1 uncultured Acidobacteriaceae bacterium
TCCCACGCAACAGATGCGCGACGCCCTGATGAACATGATCGTCTATCAAGGCGACACCGAGTTTGCCAGTTGCGAGCAGCAGCGGCATCTATTTGAAACTGCGCCCACCGATTGGGACCGCAAAGCCATTACCCGCGTCATGATCGAAGAAATGCGCCACGGCTGGCAGATGTGCGCTTTGCTCATGGACCACTTCGGCTACTCCGGCAAAGTCGAAGCGCAAAAAATGCTCGAGCGCCGGGCGTTTGAGAACCAGCGCCTGCTCGGGGCTTTCAACGTGGACGTCGATAACTGGATGGATTTCTTTACTTACACCGACTTCGTGGACCGTGACGGAAAGTTTCAGTTACAAATGCTGAAGTATTCGGCATTCGCCCCGCTCGGTCGCTCGATGTCCTACATGCTGCGCGAAGAAGCTTTTCACATGGGCACCGGCAACGATGGCCTGCGGCGCATTGTCGAGGCGGGAGTGATTCCCGCGTGGCTCATTCAGAAATATCTGAATAAGTGGATCTCGAGTTCTTATGATCTATTCGGCACCGATGGTTCTTCTTCCGCCCACTGGGCCTATGTCTGGGGAATCAAAGGCCGCTACGACGAGCCGCAAAATAAAAAAGACGCCGATCTTGGTGATCTCAACGACTACAACCGGAATTTGTATCGCGACGAGGTCGCGGGCCTGATTGACCGCTTTAATAATGTTTTGAAACCAGGCCAGCCCAGGCTCTACGCGCCGGACATCAAGTTCAACCGCATGATCGGCCGCTGGGCCGGGCAAAAATTTCATGCTCAGACTGGCGAGCTGCTCGATGACGCCGTTTATGAGCAGCATCTCCGCGAGTACATGCCTGGTACCGAAGACAAAAAGCTGCTGCTGGAAATCATCGCCAACGAGAAGAAGTGGATTGTGCCTAAGGAGGGCGGGCGCGATCCGCTGGAAACGATCGCCGAGCCCAGAAAATCAGCCATCAATCTATAACGGAACGTGTAGGGACGGGTTTCTGACCCGTCCGTGCCGAGCATAGCTCGGCAGCCAGACTAAATGACTCCATCCTTCTCAACTATTTCTGTCGATCTCCAACCAAATGCGGCCCGCATCTCGCTCAATAATCCGCCGCTGAACGTCATCACCGTTCAGATGATGGATGACCTAGTCCGGGCCCTCGCAGAAATTGATCAGCGCCCGGAAATTTCGGTTGTCGTGATTAAGGGGGAAGGCGGTTCATTTTCGGCTGGGGTGGCTGTGGCCGCTCATACTCCAGACCATGTGCCATCCATGCTGGAAAAATTCCATGCTGTGATTCGCGCAGTGATTGCCAGCAGGAGAGTTTTTGTAGCGGCAGTACGCGGGAATTGCCTGGGAGGAGGCGCTGAGCTGGCGATGGTTTGCGACTTGGTTTATACAACGAAATCAGCCCAATGGGGTTTCCCGGAAATATCTCTGGGATGTTTTCCGCCGATTGCTTGCACGGCATTGGCGGCGTTGATCGGACAGAAGCGCGCAGCGGAATTAATTCTGACTGGCCGCCATATTACCGGGCGCGAGGCCGCAAACATTGGCTTGGCCAATCATGTAGTTCCAGAATACAAATTAAACCCAACGATTGAAAATATACTTCAGCAGTTGACGAAAATGAGTCCATCTTCCCTGGCACTTACCAAGAAGGCCATCTACGGCTGGGATGCAATGCACTTCGACAAAGGTTTGGCGCGTGCTGAGAAAATCTATCTGGAAGAATTGATGAAGACCTCGGACGCGCAGGAAGGAGTAAACGCATTTCTGCAAAGACGAAAACCGTACTGGACCGGACAATGAAGCTCAACGCGACGAAAACAAGTGTCCCATCTTTTCTTTCTTGGTTTTCAAATATTCCTCCGCATGGCTGCTGGGTTTTACTTCGCAGGGGACCCGTTCTTTAACGCTAATGCCGGCCCGTTCCAAAGCCGACACTTTGTCCGGATTGTTGGAAAGCAGCCGCACCTCTTTAATCTGCAAAGTCCTCAGAATCTCCGCGGGCAGCGCAAACTCGCGCTGGTCCGCCCTGAACCCGAGCTTCTCGTTTGCTTCCACGGTGTCGAGTCCGGAGTCCTGTAGCTCATACGCCTGTAACTTGGCTATCAGCCCGATGCCGCGCCCTTCCTGCTGTTCATAGATCAGCACGCCCGCGCCTTGATCGGCGATCATGGCCAATGCCATCTCCAACTGCTGGCGGCAATCGCAACGAAGCGAGCCGAATACGTCTCCGGTCAGGCATTGCGAGTGAATGCGGACCAAAGGCGGCTTCGACTGTACGTCGCCCATCACCAGGGCGACCGCCTCTTCGACGCGCGGCTGTCCATCGTTTGCGAACCGGCCGCGGAAGCCGTAGATGCGGAACCGTCCCCAGCGGGTGGGGAAGTCAGCCGAGGCAATCTGTTGCGCAGAGTTCGAACCCACATATCCATTATAGCGATACGTTGTCCGACACTCTCGATCTCCGGCTATTTTGGCGCTGCCGGTTGAGCAGGCGCGGATGCAGCCGCCGGCTTATCGAATTTGGAGTCGTCGATCTTCGTGTTCTGCTCCACCTGCTCAATGTTAACGGTCATACGCCGCGCGGGTCTTGTGGTGGTCCGGGTGAAGGGAATTTTGATTCCGTTGACCTCTCGATAATCGGAGAAGTCGGCCTGCACCGGCAGCCAACCCACGGGGGTCTCGTCATAACGCAAGAGCCTGAGCAGCAGGCCCGACTCAAGGTCGAAATATAATTCTACCGGCGGCTGCCCTTCGCGTTTCCCAGTGACCACATAAACCGAGTGGCCAATTATTTTGTCCATGCCCGTGGTCGTCACCTGGTTAAAAAGTCCTTTCACATGGAGAGGAAAATAGAAGGTCGAGTCAAGTTTGGCCGCATTCACTTCCGCGTCTGACATCTCATGCAGGGGACGTCCGGGAGTAATCATCCATCCACCGTGTTGGTTGTAACCGGTAACCATGTCTCCATCCGGCAGGTGGACAGTCGAGGAGTATTTGTCCGGACCTTGATAGGCGGTATCGATCGGGAACTCTCTGCCAGGAAGCATCACCGCCTTACCTTTTTCGGCGCGGGTGGACAACTTACGAAGATCGTCCGCGCTGCCCAGGGCCTGCAGATATTTTTCCACCAGCTTGTCGCCGCCGGGAAGGTCGCTCGAGGGAGTTCCCGCTCCCGGCATCGCTGGGGGCGCGTTCTCTTCCATCACGGCGGGGACCGATACCGGATGGGCTCCGCCGTGGTGACAGGAGTAGCAAGTCACTTCGCGATGCCCGTCGAAATTGTTTTGATTGATGGCAGCCATCATCTGCATCATCTTGCGAGCGACCTGCTTTGGCTCTTTGTCGTCCTTTTCAAATCCTCCACGGACGTGGCAATGGTCGCAGCCGACGCCCAACGATGCGCTCATGAATTGCATGGCAGGAAGCAGTTGCTCGGCAGGCGCATCTTTCAGGATTTGGATGTTCTTGTAAGCGTCCGCAGCGGTCTTTGGCGCAGAGTTTGGAGCGGATGCAGCCGACTGCGCCAAGGACGTTGCCACAATCCATGCCAAGGCCAAACTCAAAGAGCTAATCGCAAGGAGTTTGCGTGTAATCATAAAATTCTCCAGAATAAGAAGGCAGAGTGTAGCAGACTGGCAACATTGGCTGGCCTTGCTTTTACGCAGATTTACAAATGAGATTGAACGGAGGTTGGAACTCGCGCGGTTTGGTGTGGACGGTGAAGATTGGTAAAATAGACTTCGCACGAAACCCTACATGTGGGGCTATAGCTCAGCTGGGAGAGCGCGTCGTTCGCAACGACGAGGCCGTCGGTTCGATCCCGACTAGCTCCACCAAAGATTACCCCGTTTTGTTTTGGCCACGAAGCACGCTGGCCAGCAAAAACGACCACGGCGCAAAGCGGACTCTGTAAGCAGTTTCTCCTTGGAACTAAATTCCGCGATTTCTCTTGTCCCCATCCGGCGCCACGATAGCTGGTCCGGTTTTGCGTGCCGTAAAAACTCTCCGGGCCATAGTTCCCCTGGGTGGTCCGTAGCCAGGCTTGGAAGCAATTTTTCTCCTTGACACAATCGCAAGTTTCTCTCAATATAAATCGTTTTAATAAATCCATTCAATAGAGGGCGGCCCGCCAGGCAATGACCGGCGCAATTGACATCGGCGGTACCAAAATTGCAATCGGGATCGTGGACCGCGATGGCCACATCCGGCAGAAAGTTGAACTTCCTACCGATGTGCCTGCAGGTTTCGACCACGCGATGCGGCGGGTGCGGGCCGCCCTGTCAGATTGCGCCCGGCAGGCGGGAGTGGAACTGAGCGGGATCGGAGTCGGCTGCGCGGGCGAGGTGGACGCTGCCATCGGCATGTTACGCAACGTGAATAACCTGCCGGGCTGGGAGGGCTGCAATCCGGTCGAAGTCTTGGCCCGGGAATTCGGAGTAACGGTTGCTTTAGAGAACGATGCAGACGCGGCGGCGCTGGGCGAAGTGAGGTGGGGATCGGCCAAAGCCCGAGGGCGGGTGGTGTTTGTGACCGTGGGGACCGGAATCGGCGCCAGCGTGATTCTAGACAACAAGGTTTATCGCGGCGTCGGACATTGCCATCCGGAGATTGGCCATCACATCATCGATCCCGCCGGCCCGCCATGCACCTGCGGAACGCAGGGCTGCTGGGAGAGTTGGGCCAGCGGGCCGGCTCTGGCGCAATGGGCGCGGAAAAGCGCGCCGCCTGGCTACGATCCGGAAAAAATCACCGCCCAACGCATCTGCGAAGAAGCGGAAAAAGGAAACTCATGGGCGCAACAGGCCGTGGAGCATGAAGCTTACTACCTGGGCCTTGGACTGGCCAACATTGTGAACATATTCGCGCCACAGGCGATCCTGCTGGGCGGCAGCGTGATGAAGAGCGCGCACCTGTTCCTGGGCCGCATTCGCGAGGTGGTCCGGCTGAACTGCCGGCTGGTCCCGCATGAATGCGTCGATCTTGGCATGGCGACGCTGGGGGCCGACGTGGGCCTGATCGGCGCTGCCCAGGTTTGGCATCATCGCTTCGAGCAATGCGGAGGGCGGCTTGTCTAACTTTCGCATCGTCGAAGGACCCTATCTACGGGACATTCTGGATCAGCCGCGCGCGTTGTCCGCGACACTGCCGCGCTTGGAGATTTCTCCTGCGCTGGTGGCGCTGGCCGGGCGAGTATGGGAGAAAGACCTGCAACGAGTGGTGCTCACGGGAATGGGAGCATCGCTGCATGCGCTTTATCCGCTGGAGTTGCAACTGGCGGCGGCTGGAATGAGTGTTGTCACGGTGGAAACTTCAGAGCTGATTCATTATCTTCCTGGGCTGATCGCCGATGACGCGCTTTTGGTGGCGGTTTCCCAGTCCGGTGAGAGTGCCGAGATTGTCCGTTTGCTGGAATTGAACGGTGGCCGGGCCGCGCTCATCGGCATTACCAACGAAGCCCAGAGCACGCTCGCCCGGCGAGCGCTGGCCTCGCTCGTAACCCATGCGGGCAAGGAATTTTCTGTCTCCTGCAAGACTTATGTAAGCACTCTGCTGGCCCTGCGCTTGTTGGGCGCGTTGCTCTGTGCGGAAAACCTCGCGCAGATCATGGGTCGAATGGAAACGCTAACCCAGGCTTTTACGTCGTATCTTGACGGCTGGAAAGATCATGCGGCTGAGATTGGGGTAGAGCTGGCGGACGCGCGCCAGGTATTTCTGCTGGGGCGCGGGCCGTCACTGGCAGCGGCGCGCACCGGCGCGCTGACCATAAAAGAGTCTGTACGTTTTTATAGCGAAGGCATGAGTGGCGCCGCCTTCCGTCACGGTCCGATGGAGATGCTTAACCGGGAGATCTTCGCCGTCGTGTATAGCGGGTCCGAAACTACGCGCTCGCTCCAGCAAAAACTGGCTTGCGAGATTCAGCACGCCGGTGGCCGGGTTGGGTGGATCGCGGAAGAGACTGGGGCGGGTCCGTGGAAGCTTCCCACCGTGCCCGAGGATCTTCGCCACGTGGTGGAAATCCTGCCCGTACAAATGGTCACTCTCGGGCTGGCTGCGCGGCAAGGCATGGAAGCCGGCCGCTTCGCCATCGCTACCAAGGTTACGACCACCGAGTAGGGGTCATGATCCGCTGAAGTCGATCATCACGGGGGCGCGGCGGAACCCTCGCGTCGTAATCCCCACGTAAATCAAACCGAGCGCGAACCAGATTCCACCCACGGTTTTGGCCAACCCATTCAGGTTCCACCAGATGAGCGCGCAAAAAGCAAACCCGGCCAGCGGCAGGACCGCATCCTTCAGCCAGTTTTTCCGATAGCCTGGTTGGGCCATCACGGCAAATTGCCAGAACGTTGCCAGGTTCACTCCCATGAAGGCCAGGAAAGCCCCGAAGTTGAGCAACTCGCCGGCGTGCTCGTAGGCGTTGCCGATGGAGTTCAGCAGAATGGCGCCCACCCAGCTCAGTAAGCCGATGATAAGGATGTTATACGTCGGCGTGCTGCTGCCCGGGCTGAGATGGCCGAATACTTTGCGCGGCAGAACGTTGTCCCGGCCCATGCCGAACAGCAGGCGGGCGGCGCCTAACCCGCCAGTGAGCGCGCTGCCAAACGCAGCCAGAACCAGGACCAGCCCCATGGCATTGAATAAGAGAACGCCACCCACGCGGCTGCAAACATCCATGAATGCGGTCTCGAGGTTCGGGAAGGTGTGCCAGTCCGGCCAGACCCGCTGTCCGAGATACACTTCAAGTCCACCGAAAATTCCGGTAAGCAAGCAAACTAGCACGGTGGCCAGCAGGATGTTGCGCTTGGGATTTTCCACGTCTTCGGCAAGCGTAGTCACGCCGTCGAATCCTATGTAGGTAAGCGCCGCAAACGAGGTCGCCGTCCAGATGCGGTGAGAGTCGAAAGTTTTTGGATCATAGAACGGTTGGATTGAAATCAGTCCCGCCCAGCCGGCGGCCCCAAACAAGTATCGGACTGCCAGCACCACAAAAAGCCCCACAACGGCAAACATGAAAATCAGCAGAATCCGATTGGCGCGCGCTGAAGATTTGACACCGCGAAGATTCAGCAAAGTGATGATGGCAGCAATCATTCCCGCCCATGCCGCGAAAGGGACCTGCCGCAGGTAACGCTCGTGAATGGCGGTCGAAATCCAGACGGTGTTGATCAACGGTTGCAACAAATAGTCGAGAAACATGGCCCAGCCGGCAAGAAAGCCGAGGTGAGGATTCAGTCCGCGCCCCACATAGGTGTAAGCCGATCCGGCCGCGGGATAGAGCGCCGCCATGCGCCCATAGCTCACCGCCGTGATCATCATGGCGAACATAGCAATGAGCAGGATGGTGGCGAAGTGGCCCCCGGAAAGTTTTTGCGCCACGCCGAACAGGGGCACGGGAGCGATGGGCTGAATGAGTACGATCCCGTAGAAGATCAAGTCCCACAGCGTGAGCACGCGCTTGAGTTGTGGCGTGGAACCGCTCATCAAACGACGCCCGCCTTTCCGCGGAAGCCCGCTTTTCCGCTTGACACCGAATTCAGGAAATGACAATACTGATTCGGTTTAATAAAAGGATTTAATGATAACACGATGGCATCATCCCAGGGCGCTGTTCTTGCTGATTTTATGGCTCGCTCCCGCGGCCCATTCTATCGATTCGCGGGAGGCAAAGCCGGAAAAAATCCGGCTTCAGCGGAATTGGCGAATTCAATCCTCGTGCCAGGTGCAGGCGCAGGGGCCTGCGATTTCCAGCGTGGGTTTCTCGACCACAGGATGGCATCCGGCCGAAGTTCCCACGACGGTGGTTGGCACGCTGGTTGCGGACAAGACTTATCCCGATCCTTTTTTTGGTACCAATCTCAAGTCGTTCCCAGGTATGAATTATTCCTCCGCGTCGTTTTTTGCCAACCAGCCCATGCCGGAGGACAGTCCGTTCCGCTGCTCATGGTGGTTTCGTACGGAATTCGCCGCGCCAACTGACGCAGCCGGAAAAAGGACCTGGCTGCACTTTGACGCCATCAACTATCGCGCCAACATCTGGCTGAACGGGAAAAAAGTAGCGGACGCGCAGGATGTTGCCGGGACTTATCGCATATTTGAATTCGACGTCACGCCCTATCTGGCGGCGGGCCGCAACGCGCTGGCAGTGGAAGTTACGGCGCCCGATAAGAACGATTTGGGCATGACCTGGGTCGATTGGAACCCGACCCCTGCCGATAAGGACATGGGCCTGTGGAAGGATGTCTACCTCACCGCCAGCGGAGCAGCCGCGATCCATCATCCCTTTGTGCGATCCAGTATGGCCGATGATCGCCAGAGCGCGGAGCTTACCCTCTCGGCTGAAATGGTGAATACCACAGACCACCCGCTCGCCGGCACGCTGCGCGCCACGATTGACGATGCTCGCGTCAGTCAAACGGTCACGCTGAATGCTGGGGAAACAAAGATCGTGAGCTTCACGCCGCAAGCGTATCCTCAGTTGAAAATATCTCATCCGCGATTGTGGTGGCCTTACACCATGGGCACGCCGGAGATGTACGCTGCGAATTTTGCCGCCGAGGTAGATGGCCACATCTCCGATCAAACCGAAGTTCATTTCGGCATTCGCCAGGTGACCTCGCAGATCACCGAGCGCGGACATCGCCTGTTCCTGATCAACGGGCGCAAAATTCTGGTCCGCGGCGCAGCCTGGGCGCCGGACATGCTGCTGCGCTGGTCGCCCGAGCAGGCGTCCGCTGCGCTCCAATACACCCGCGCCATGGGACTGAACACTATCCGGCTGGAAGGACGCATGGAGCGCGACGAATTTTTCGAGATGGCCGACCGCATGGGGGTCCTCATCATGCCGGGCTGGACCTGCTGCGACATGTGGGAGCGCTGGAGCGAGTGGACGCCGGACACCATGAAGGTCGCGGCGGCTTCACTCACCGATCAAATCAAGCGCTTGCGTAACCACCCCAGCGTGTTTGTTTGGCTTTACGGGAGCGATAACCCACCGCCTGCCAATATTGAAACCATGTATTTGAATATTCTCGGCGATCTCGGTTGGCCGAACCCTTCGGTATCTTCCGCTTCCGAACAAATGACAACTTTAACCGGAGGCTCCGGAGTGAAGATGACCGGGCCATACGACTATGTTCCGCCCAATTATTGGTTGAGCGACACCACGGCGGGCGGGGCCTATGGCTTCAATACGGAAACCAGCCCCGGTCCGGCCATACCACCGCTGGAGAGTCTCAAGAAATTTATTCCGGCGGACCATCTTTGGCCCATCGATGATTACTGGAATTACCATGCGGGCGGCGAGCGTTTCACCACGCTGGACCGGTTTTTGACTGGGCTGGACCATCGCTACGGCAAGTCCGCGGATCTGAACGATTTCCTGCGCAAGTCGCAGGCCATGAACTACGAAGCCGAGCGGGCGATGTTTGAGGCCTACGCGCGCAACAAATACAACTCCAGCGGAGTGGTCCAATGGATGCTGAACAATGCCTGGCCTTCCTTGATCTGGCATTTATACGACTACTACCTGGTCCCCGCGGGAGGGTACTTCGGCACCAAGAAGGCATGCGAACCGCTGCATGTGCAGTACTCCTATGATGACAACTCCATATCCGTGATCAATGGATATGACTACGCAGTGTCAGGGCTGAAAGTCTCCGCAAGAATTTATTCGATCGATGCAAGGCTAAAATTGTCGATCGCAGCGTCCCTCGACGCGCCGCCCGACAGCAGTATGCGCGCATTGCAGTTACCGCCAGTGGACGGCGCTCTCCCAACTTATTTTCTGAAGCTGGAGCTACGTGACTCCCGTAACCAATTGATGAGCGACAATTTCTATTGGCTCTCCATCAAACCCGATGTTATTGACTGGGCGAAGCGCGACGATACTATCTACACTCCGCAAAGTGACTACGCGGATTTAACCGGGCTGAACCAATTGAGACCAGTGAGGCTGGTTGCGCGGACGGCGCTTACGCGGCAGGGCAAGGAATGGGTGCTGCGGGTCCAACTAACCAATCCCAGCGCCGATCTTGCTTTCATGGCGCATCTGCGCGTGGCTACCGCAAACGATGGGGATGATGTTGTCCCGATTTTCTGGGATGACAATTACATCTCGCTGCTGCCTGGGGAGAAGCGGGAAGTGACTGCGCGCTTTGACGCGGCAAAGCTCGCCGGTAAGCCGGGCATGTTATTCATCGATGGATGGAATGTTTCGCCCGCGCGGAAACCGTTGGTCCTGCAGTGACAGGGAGTGCGTGGCCTCATGGCTCGTTCCGCAATTCCGGGTTCGGCAGGGGCATCTCCTCCCGTTCCTTCCGGCTTTTGCTCAACGCCTCATCGGAGAGGCTCTTAGCTATCGCCATTTCAGCCTTTGCCTCGTCGCTGCGCCCCAGGCGCTGTAATACCTGGCCACGAACGTAGTGGATGCTCAAGCTGTGGGGCGCGAGTTTCAGCGCGCGGTCGAGTTTCTGCAGTGCCGCGCTAAATTTGTTTTGGTGCTGGAAAACCTTTGCCAGATAAAAATAGGCGTTCGGGTCCTGCGGGTTCAACGCCAACGCCTGGCGAAAGCGGGTTTCAGCTTCCTGGTCGTCTTGTTGCCGGTATGCCACTAAACCGAGCTCGGTATAGTTGTCGGCCAGATCGGGTTCGATGGCCACATCGCGCAAAAATTCCGCTTGCGCATTCTGCACCTCATTCTGCTCAAGGTAAGCCAGGCCGAGATTGAAGTGTATGAAGGGCAGTTTAGGATCGATCTCCGCGGCGCGTTTCAGTTGCTGGACTGCGCCGTCGTAGTCCTGGCGGTTCAGCCGGGCTTTTCCCATCAGCAGATGAAACTCAGCCGTGTCCTGTCCGATTTCCACCAGGCGGCCGAGCGCGCGATCTTCCAGGGTTGAAAGGCCCGCTTTGTTCGCGGCCATGCCCAGCACATACAGATAGCTCAAATTGCTGGCCTGCTCCGGCCACAGGGGTTCGAGCGCCGAGGCGGATTTCTTGTAATGTTCAGTAAAAAAGTCGCACAACCCAAGAAGATAGCGCGCCTGGGCCGATTCCGGAGCATCGCGCACCGCCGATTGGAAAGGCGCAAGGGCAGCTTGAAAGTCGTTTTGCCGGTAGTAAACCAGCCCGATGTTGAGGTGGACGCCGGCAACCTCCGGCGCAAGCCGCTCCGCCTGATGCAGCCTCTCCAGGGCCGCGTTCCATCGCTTGCGGCGCATTTCGATGACGCCAAGATTGGCGTAAGCGGAGGCGGCGCGCGGGTCCAAAGACAACACCGTAAGGAAGTCTTGTTCTGCTTGTTCGAGATGCCCTTGTTGTAACTCACGCTGGCCGCGCTGGAAGATCTCCCCAGGTCCGGCGTTTCCACTCTGCGTTTGCGCGATCGCGCAGGCGAGCGGACAGCACGCCACGATGAACCGAAGGAAACGGCGCAGCGAGTTGGCCCTGAAACTTGACAGTGGTTTCACTCTCTGATGTAGTTTCCACCAGCATCGACGGAATGTAAATCTAGACAGGAGCGGGAAGTGAATTCGCGGCGCAAAAGTTCGGTGGTCACAATTCGCGACGTGGGAAAAGAAAGCGGGTTTTCGTCCACCACGGTTTCGCTGGTGCTGAATAACGCTCCCCTCGCCCGCTATATTCCCGACAGCACCAAGAAGGTCATAGCCAAGGCCGCGAAAAAATTAGGCTATCGGCCAAACCTGTTCGCCCGCTCCCTGCGCAGCCATCGCAGCCATACCCTGGGCGTGATGGTTTTCGATATGACGGACCCGTTCTGTGTCCAAGTGTTGCGCGGAATCGAGAGCACGCTGTACCAGTCTTCGTATCTGCCGATCCTCACCGACGTTCACAACGAGCGCAGCCGCTTCGAGCGCTATCTGGAGATGTTGCTCGATCGCCGGGTCGAGGCGCTGATTGTGGTGGCCAACTGGCTGTTTGTCGACATCGACGTGCTTGGTGACCTGGAAAAAAGCAATATTCCAACCGTCATGATCGGGCGGGAATTGCAGGCAGGCCCCATCAGCTCCGTGGTCGTCGATAACGAGGCCGGGACCCATAGCGCAATCGCGCATTTGCACTCCTTGGGCCACAGCAGGATCGCTTTCATCCGAGGGCCCAAAACGCTCGGCGACAGTGTTCCCCGATGGGCGGGGGTACGCTCTTTCGCCAAAACCAACCATCTCGAACTGGATCCGCGGCTCATTCTGGACCTTCCGGAATCACGCGACCCGCTCTCCAGCTTTCACGCCGGCTTCAAGTTCACGGAAGAGTTCCTGCGGCGAAAAATTCCTTTTACCGCGATTATGGCGTTTGACGATCTCTCCGCCTTTGGCGTCATACGCGCCTTGCACAAAGCGGGCCTGAATGTCCCGGGTGATTGCTCGGTGGTCGGGTTCGATGGCATCGCGGCTTCAGACTTGTACTCGCCCCCTTTAACGACGGTGCGGCAGCCTTTAGAAGCCATGGGGCAACTGGCTGCAACCATCGCGCTGGACGGAATCAACACCGTCCTGGAAAAACGCAAGGTCGAGGTCGGACACCGCAAAATCAGCCCGGAGCTGGTGGTCCGCGAATCCACGCGTAAGCTCTGACCTTTTCTCAAAAGGCATTCATCCCCGCCCGAAAATCTGGGGGTCCGGCATTTTTTGCTTGACACCGGTTTGTGCATTATACGAATATTCATACGATTTAATAAATGCATTTATGTCGATACTGCCCGCCGGAGCCCGCGCTGCCTCCCCGGACATAAATTGCCAGCTGGGATTGCGCGGGCTCAATGCAAAGAATTCCAGGCCGATGACTGAATTGGATTGTGTTGCCGGGAGGATTTCATGATGAGATTTCGTCTGCCTTCAGTTCTGAGTTTGACTTCGCTTCTGCTCTGTTCCTTGGCGGTTCGGGCGCAAGACACGGCTTCCATTACTGGCACCGTGACCGATCCCACCGGCGCGGCGGTGGCCAACGCCGAAGTCTTGGTCAGCAATCCAGAGCGCGGTATCAAGCGCACTACCACCAGCAACGGGAGTGGAGATTATCTGGTTGCGGGACTGCCGGTCGGGACTCTGAGTCTCTCCGTGGCCGTCACCGGGTTCAAACAGTACGAGGCCACGAATATTGTCCTGCGAGTGGGCGAGAAGGCGCGGTACGACGTGACATTGCAAGTGGGCGCCAGCGCCGCGCAGGTGACGGTAAACGGTGAAGATGTGGCCCAGGTAGAAACCCAATCCGCCGAACTCTCGGGCACCATTACCGGAAAAGAAATCAGCCAGTTGCAGCTCAATGGCCGCAACTTCACCCAACTGGTCACGCTGGTGCCGGGCGTGAGCAATCAATCCGGTCAGGACGATGCCGGGGTCGGAGTGGGAGGCAACGTCGCTTACAGCATCAACGGCGGACGCACCGAGTACAACAACTGGGAATTGGACGGCGGCGATAACATGGACAACGGCAGCAACACCTCGCTAAACGTCTATCCCAGTCTCGATGCCATCGCCGAATTCAAGGTGCTGACCTCCAATTACGGGGCCCAGTATGGCCGCAGCGGATCGGGAACGGTGGAAGTAGAAACTAAGTCCGGCACCAGCCACTTCCACGGGGATGCCTACGAGTTTGTGCGGAATGATGCCTTCAACGCCGTTACTTTTCCGCAATCGTCGGTCCCGCCCTACAAGAAAAACGATTTCGGCTACACCATCGGCGGTCCGGCGTTCCTACCCGGCCTTTACAACAAAGACAAGCAGAAGACCTTCTTCTTCTGGTCCCAGGAGTGGCGGCGCGAGCGCGTGCCGGCAAATCTGGGTAGTGTGATTGTGCCCACCGTGGCGGAACGCGGCGGTGACTTCAGCGACGTGTGTCCGGGTACCAATTGCCCCATGAATCAGGGATCGCCTTTCCCCGGCAACCAGGTCCCCATTGATCAAAACAATGCGCCCGCCCTGCTTGCGGAGATTCCAGCGCCCACCCAGGGCAACGTTTGGAATGCCTCCCCCACTTTACCCACAACCTGGCGCGAGGAACTGCTTCGCGTGGATCAGAACATTGGGGCCAAGGTCCGGGCCACCTTTCGCTACATTCATGATTCGTGGGACCAGACCTACCCGACGCCGCTGTGGAGCGGCGGGACCAGTTTCCCGACCATCCAGACAAATTTCGGCGGGCCTGGCGTCAGCATGGTGGCGCGCCTGACCGCGTCCGCCACTCCGACCCTGTTGAATGAGTTTGTCGCCAGCTACACCACCGACCACATTACCCTGGTCCCGGTCGGGGCCTGGAAGCGCCCCAGCAGCATGACTTTGGGGCTTTATCCCGGCGCCGATCAGGGCAAAGTCCCCGGCATCAGCCTGAGTGGCGGAGGGGACGGCGCTTTCAATTTCGGAGAAGACGTCGGCTACTTGCCCAACGGGCCCTACAATTCCAATCCCACCTACACCTATCGCGACAATCTGACCAAAATTGCGGGCAAGCACAACCTGCAGTTCGGCGGCTATTTCGTGGCCGCGCAGAAGAATGAATTAGCGCAGCCGGCGGTGGCGACCAACGGCGTACTGAGCTTCAACAGCGACAACACCACCGTCAGCACGGGCAACGCGTTTGCGGACCTGTTGATGGGCAACGTGGCCTCCTTCACCCAGACCAGCGCCCAGCCCAAGTTCTACAACCGTTACAAGATTTTTGAACCCTACTTTCAGGACGACTGGCGGGTCACCAGCCATCTCACTGTGAACCTCGGCTTGCGGGTCAGCATGTTCGGGACTTATCGCGAGCGCTATCACAATGAATACAACTTCGACCTGGACCACTACGTGGCCGGCGCCAGCAGTGTGGATCCGCTTACCGGCGTGGTGGCCGGCAATGCCTTCAACGGGGTTGTGCAATGCGGCGTTACCAAGGGCGTTCCCGAGAGCTGCATGAAAGGGCATCTGTTCAACCCCGCGCCGCGCATCGGTTTCGCCTGGGACCCAACCGGTACCGGCAGGACCGCCATTCGCGGGGGCTACGGAATTTTCTTCGAGCATACCAACGGCAATGAAGCCAACGCAGAGTCGCTGGAGCCCGCGGCAAGTCCCACGGTGCAAACCACCACCGTCAACAATGTCATTGGCTACGACAACATCGTTCCCCAGCCGGCGGGGGCGACAACCCCGCTGGCGGTGCTTTCGATTCCCAACCGAGCGGTTTGGCCGTACGTCCAGCAGTGGCATTTCGACCTACAACATGAGTTGTTGAAAAACACGGTGGCGACGGTTTCCTATGTGGGCAGCAAGGGCACCCACCTCACACGTTTCTTCGACCTCAACCAGATCAAATCGGTGCCCGCGGGCCAGAACCCTTACGCAGTGGGCGAACCGATTACGCAGGATGACTGTAATAACGCGACGTTGGATCCGTACGGAGTTCCGATGGATGCAGTCACATCGCAGGGCAAGCCCGTCCCCTATGTTGCGCCTTCCACCCCGGGTGGACTTCCTTCCGGGCCGGCGGTCAACCTTGGAATCGTTTGTCAGACCATCAGCTTTCCTGACGCCTTCCGCACCCAATTTCCCGGCATGGGGTCGGTAAGCCGGTTACAGGAAAATGGAGACTCGAGTTATCACGGCCTGGAAGTTTCCCTGCGCCGCAGCATCGGCGGACTGGAAATCAACGGCTCCTATACTTATAGCCACTCCATCGATGACTCCTCCTCAGCTCGCGATCCGATCATCCTGGACACCTTCAACCCGCGCCGCGCGCGCGCCAGTTCCAACTTCGACCAGCGCCATTTGTTCAACTTGGGCTACGTGTACGATCTACCCTTCTTCAAAAAGGCGGGAATCAGTCATACCGCTCTCGGTGGGTGGCAATGGTCGGGCATCGTAACCATCGAGAGTGGCACGCCTTTCAGCCTGCTCAACGGCGTGTTCTCCGACAACGCCGGAGTAGCCAATGGCGTAAGCGTCAACTCGGGGCAAAGCTACGCTGACCTGGTCGGCGATCCGAAGAAAGGAATTCCGAATTTCCCTCTCGCTCAATTCGGGCCTCTGTTCTACAACCCCGCGGCGTTTGCCGCCCCCCGCGGCCTCACCTTCGGCAACGCGCCGAGAAACTTGCTGAGCAACCCGCGCCGCACCAACTTCGATATGGCCGTGTTCAAGCACTTCGCCTTCAAGGAGAATATGGCCTTCGAATTCCGGGCTGAAGCCTTCAACGTCTTCAACCATACCGAGTATGCATGGCTGGGTGGAGACCTTGGTTCGGGCGCCTCGAACAGCCCTTTCTCCAGCAAAAACAATATGGCCAACTGCTATGTCCAACAGGGGCCGGACTGCCTGCAGAGCGGCTACTTGCGGCCTGCCGTAGCGCATAACGCTCGCATTTTGCAGCTGGGAGCCAAGTTCATTTTCTAGCGGGAGACAGCTTTGCAGATGCCCCTCGTCTGTCCGGCGAGCTTTGGTTCCACCGTGGCTCGGGCCAAAGCTCGTGGCAGATGGGGACACCCGCCCTGCGTCGATTTGGTTCGATTTCCTCCCTAATTCCTCAGCGTTTTCCCCGTCTTCAGCGTGTACTGAATTCGCTCTTGCGTTTTGCGTTCGCCGCAGAGAGATTTGAACGCCTCCCGCTCCAAATCCAAAACATATTGCTCGCTGATCGGCATCCCCGGCGTGACGTTGCCGCCGCAGAGGACTTCGGCTATTTTGTGCCCTAGCTTCACTTCGTATTCGGTGATGTGCTCGCCCTGGCGCATGAGGTGCACGCCCATTTTGAGCGTGGCCAGGATGCTCTCTCCCGGCGCTGGAATATGCGTACGCGGCACTGGAGGCTCGTAGCCGGCGCGCGCCATTTCCAGCGCGCGAGCTTTGGCGTCGGCCAGTACTCGTTCGCGGTTCATGCTGCTGCCGTCGCTGTCGGATAGGAATCCTAGGCCGCGGGCCTCGTGCGCCGACGTTGCGACTTTGGCGGTGGCGACGGTCTCGAACGCCTTCTTCATAGTCTCCATCAGCTCGACCGAATCGGCAATGGTTCCCGGTGAAGGACGCGTACCTTGCCGCAGTGCCGTGGCGCTGTCCACCGCGCGCAGCAGCATTTCTTTGCAGCCCCCGCCTCCGGGGAGCAGGCCGACGCCGATTTCGACCAGCCCAATGTACAGCTCGGCGTGCGGCTGGCGTGCGGGAGCGTGCAGCGTGATCTCTGCGCCGCCACCCAGTGTCATGCCGAACGGTGCAATCACCACCGGTTTCGGAGAGAACTTGATGGCCTGCGTCATGCCCTGGAACTGGCGGATGGCGAGATCAACTTCATCCCATTCTTCTTCCTGCGCCGACATCAGCAGAAGCATGAGATTCGCGCCGACGGAAAAGTTGGCCGCGTCGTTGGTGATAACGAAGGCGTCGAACGGATCGCCCAGGCCGGTTGGTTTCAGGGTTTGAGTGATAAGGGAAACAATGTCCGTACCGAGCGAATTCATTTTGGAGTGGAACTCAATGCACCCGACACCGTCTCCCAAATCAACTAACGATGCGCCGGAATTTTTCTTCACCACGCCGTTGGAT
>CAZETZ010000063.1:0-17436 GCA_964514735.1 uncultured Acidobacteriaceae bacterium
CTTCGCCCACACCTCCGCGTGATGCGACGGAGCATCCGACCACGCACCCCGGTCGTTCGCGCGTCCGTTGTCGGTACGCCCTTGCGGCACCGCCTTTTCAATCGCAGTGCGGATTCCGTGCAGATTGTCCGGCAGGTGGTTAGCGTGCAAAGAAGTCTGAACTGCCATCATGCCGCAGCCAATATCCACACCAACCGCCGCAGGAATGATCGCGCCACGAGTCGGAATCACGCTGCCGATAGTCGCGCCCATGCCCCAGTGAACGTCCGGCATAGCCGCCACCCACTTGTAGATGAACGGCAACTGCGCGACATTCAGCAACTGCTGACGCGCTGCATCTTCGAGTGGGACGCCCTTGGTCCATGCCTTAATGGGTGCGCCGTTTTCTGGCTTGATTACGTTGTAAGTGTGGTTGGTCATAAATTTTCCTACTTTGGAACAAGATGCCCCAAATATTGATGATCTTTATTTCTTTGCTAGATGAGGCTTGTTATGATGCCCTCATTTATTACTATTTTTGAGGTCGCACATTGCGACCTCAAGTTGGAACTATGAATAAAACTGCAATCATTCTCGCCAAAAAAGTCGATTCGAAAATCCTGATTTTGCGCGATCAAAAAGTCATACTCGATGTTGATCTGGCGGCGCTGTACGGCGTGCCAGTCAAGCGTTTGAACGAACAGATCAAGCGCAACGCCAGACGTTTCCCGTCTGATTTTCTATTTCGGCTGTCGCCTGCCGAGTACAAAAACTTGAGGTCGCAATTTGCGACCTCAAGTTCCAGCCACGGCGGCCGGCGCTCGTTGCCTCACGCTTTTACCGAATACGGCGCCATCATGGCGGCCACTGTATTGAACTCGAAGCGTGCCATCGAAATGAGCATTTTCGTAGTCCGTGCTTTCGTGCGAATGCGTGAAGCGCTGGCCATGAATCAGCAAATCGTGACCAAGTTGTCCGAAATCGAGCGGAAGCTTGAGAATCATGATGTTGAGATCCAGGAACTAGTGGAAGCCATCCGCGAACTGATGACGCCGCCTTCGTCAAGCAGACGCCGGATCGGATTTACAGCTCCTTCCGATCAGCCAAAGCGCGCTGCAAAATCAACGAAATCCGCGTGACATCCACCAATCCATAGACCTATTCCGCCGGTACGATTTCATGTACAAAGCCAATGGCACGAGTTGGTACTGGCGGATTACGCGTCTGATAGTCAGTGCAGTACAAAACGTCAAGCTTAATTGGCCGTATCGTCCCTCCATATACGCAGGAGATCGCACGCCGTGCATTTGTACCGTACTGCACGTGCGCATGAATACAGTTTGCGCATAGCGGCTCGGGCTTGAGTTCACGCGCTTTACGACACAAGACGCGAACTGTTTCGAAAATGGCTTTTAAAATCAACCCAATCAGAATCGGCATGCAACCTCCTTTCTCAAACATTTACCGCAAGACAGCAATGTCGGCGTTCCGCTTTGCCCAGTTTTCATGGCTCTGTTCAAGTTCGAGCAACAATCCTTGAAACTCAGCCATGGTTTGTACAGAGGGCGAACTCTCCACAAACGCCTTCGCTTCGTACTCTGAGGCCTCGGGGAAGAAACGGCGATACAGCTCAACTTTCTGCCGATCAGAAGCCTTCCCCAAGTACAGTTTGTAGTCGATCCGTCCTGGACGCAGCAGCGCCGTGTCCAGAGTTTCGATATGGTTCGTCGTCATAACAAACAGCACGTTAGTCGGCGCATAGAAGCCGTCCAACACATTCAATAGGCCCGAGAGCGTGACTCCGTTCTGATTCGGCCCGGTGTCGTTTTGTGCGCCAAGCTTTTCCTGCACATTCAAGCTTGCCCGCGCTTTGCTCCCCTTCATGCAGTCAAGGTCCTCGAACAACAAAACGGAATTTGCCGACACCTGACTCACAGCATTCATCAAACTCCGGTCATTGAACTCGCCGAGGTTGACGGTATAAATCGAGAGCCCGAAGTGTGCTGCGATTGCAGACACTAGCGAGGTTTTTCCTGTACCCGGCGGACCGTAGAACAAATAGCCGCGATGGTAAGGAACTCCCAGGCGCTGATACCGCTGCTTCGACTTGCGAAATTGTGTAATGTCCTCGATCAGGTGCTCCTTTTCACCTTGTTCTAGAACCACCGAGTCCAGTAAACGTGGCGCATAGCCTTCGATGTAGTCCCATCCGTCGTTGTACACATACAAATAGGACTGCACACCGAGCCGCTTCAGATGGCAACTCACGACATCATCCACAAACTGCTGCAAAAAAGCCCGGTTTCTGCCGACAGTGCGGAAAGTGAATGATTCCTGCCGTCTTCTCGCGTGCTCATGGGTACTCTCATAGCGTGAGAACCAAACTTGAAACGGTTTCCCGTGGTACCAGAACCAATGCATACCCGGAGCGGGAATCATCGAAATCCGCTCATTACGCATGGTTGTGTCCAGGTCCAGATAGCGAATGCGCTTGAGAAACTTCTGTTCCAGAAACCACTCCTTCACCCACACAAACGCGGCGTCGTTATCATTCACCGTAATCATCATGGTGGTCTGGCGAACGAGCCAGTACCAAATATTCTCGGGGACTGCACGCAAATACACGCTAAGTCCGCCAATGATCATCAGCAGCAAACCGCCAGAGGCAAACTGGTTCTGGCCGGTGAACATATTTTTTAAAAGCTCGAACATATTCGGTTTCTAACCGGCTCTTGGCCGGAGTTCTCAGTAGGCGGGCATGAGTATCCGCCATAGGCGGAATAATTTAGGGATTCTGCCCTTACTACACGGGCATATGTGCCGGAGGCGGAATTCGAACCCGCATCACCCGCGTTTCCGGCGAAGCGCCACAACCGCACTGCGCAAGATTTGCTTCACGGCTTACGCCGTATCAGCTCAAGTTTTCTATGATTTGCGTAAAGAACGTCGCGAACTAACTGACTGGATAGGTTGACGCCCTAAAGCAACCTCGATCACTTAGTGACCTAGGTCGCCCGCAGATCAATTTGGTTGTATGTTGCGCCAAAATGGGGCGTCCTTTCGTAAGAAGATATTTGAAGATGCCATGACTTTTGATTTTACGCAAGAAGAAAAACCCTAAAAAGCGCAGAAAAATCAGCGGGCCCCACAATCTGCTCTCGAATCACACGGTTACCAATCTTTACAGCATGGAAAGTTTTTGTAATCGGATTTCGTGTGGCAAAGTAGATAGACCAACACTCGATGCGGGCCTCTGACAAAACGGCTGCAGGGCGGATTGCTTTCACCTATTCCGGTTTTTCTTATTACATTCTGGCGCGGTTTTTTATTGTCTCGTCACTGGAGATGCAATCGGTGGCGGTGGGCTGGCAGGTTTATGACATCAGCAAGCGGCCGCTGGACCTGGGGCTCGTGGGTCTGGCGCAATTTCTCCCGGGAATATTTTTGTTTTTGGTTGCCGGACATCTGGCGGACCGGCTGGACCGGCGAAAAGTTCTTCTCAGCTGTTATGGGGGAATGGCGGCTTGCAGCGGATTGTTGTTTCTGCTCGCTTTTGCCGGGTCGCGTTCGGTGTATATGATTTATCTGGTCCTGGTGCTGCTGGGGGTTGTGCGCACGATCAACTGGCCGGCGAGCCGGGCAATCCTGCCGCAGCTTGTTCCGGATGAACATTTGCCCAATGCGATTGCCTGGAATTCCATCGCTTTCCAGTCGGCGACGATTTTGGGGCCGGCATTGGGCGGGGTGCTCTATGCATTTACCCACGGGCCGAACGTCGTATATGCGTTTTCCGTGGCTTCCGCTGCGATCGCGATACTTTCGTTTTTCAAAATTAAATTGCGGACGAAACAGCGTCCGCGCGAAGAGGTTTCCTGGAAAACCGTGCTTGCCGGGCTGCACTATATCTGGCAAAAGAAAGTAGTGTTGGGGTCGATATCGCTGGATCTGTTTGCGGTGTTGTTGGGTGGGGCAGCGGCGTTACTACCGGTTTATGCCAAGGAGATATTGAAAACCGGGCCGTGGGGGCTCGGTTTGCTTCGCAGCGCGCCTGGAGTCGGCGCGGGGCTCATGGCCATTGTGCTGGTTTATCGCCCCCTGAAACGCCGGGTGGGCGTCACCATGTTGCTGGCCGTGGCAGCTTTCGGCGTGTTCACGATTATTTTTGGTCTGTCGCACAATCTTATCGTTTCGCTCATTGCACTGTTGCTCACGGGCGCGGCGGACATGATCAGCGTGGTGATCCGGGCCACGCTGGTACAGCTGGCCACGCCGGATGAAATGCGCGGGCGGGTCAACGCGGTGGACATGTTGTTCATCGGCGCATCCAATGAGTTTGGGGAATTTGAATCGGGATTCACCGCGCAATGGTTCGGCACAGTTCGGGCGGTGGTGCTGGGCGGAGTAGGGACGCTGCTCGTGATCGGGCTCTGGACATGGCTGTTCCCCGACCTGCGCCGCGCGGAAGGTTTCGGGGGACCCGAAGCGGCGACGCTCCCGGATGCTACTTCCCGCGAATTACCGCCTTAGCGGAAGACATATTGTCGTAGCGGTCATAGACGCGCACCACCACCACATGTTCATCGCCCGCGCTGCCTGCAACCGGGAGCTTGAAATCGTAGCTCTCTGTTTTCGCATCGGAGAGCTGGCCGGCGGGCTCGATGAAATGCCAGTCCCCGGCGTCAATCGAGCACTCCGCGCGCTCGATCGGAGAGAAGCTGTCGGTCGCATGGAAGGTAATATGAAGTTGCGCCGCGTCAACCGTCGCGTTCAGACTCTCCACCCGCGGCGGTGTGCTGTCCACTTCAAAACGAGCGCTTTCTTTTTCCGTGGTGAGCGCCTCTCCGGGAGAGTGCGACGGCGCATCGGAAGCCAAGATTTTCAAGGTGTAGCCGCCATCGGGCAGCAAGGAGGCGTCAAAGGCGTAGAACTTGTCCGTGATGTTGTTTTTCAATAACAACCAGCGTTTTTCGCCATCGCCTCGATAATAAATCGAATAGACCATCTGGTCGTCATTATCATCGTGGACGGTCCACTTCACGCCGATGGAGTCGGAGTCGTGTTGGACGATGGGCGGAGGATCGAACTTGATCTGCGGCGTGGTGGCAGAAGCGTTGGTGGAGATGGTGATGTCGCTGGTGGCCGCTTTGGGGATGGCCTGATAGCGGACGCCCGGCTGGATGCTGACTTCATCGAAATCGGGCGCCACGTTTCTCGACAAATAGTTTAGTTTGACGCTTTCCAGCCCGGGCGCGGGATTCCCCGCATGGAGCACGGCTTTCCACTGCACAAAACGCGCGGGCGGGACGTTGAGCTGGGCGTCTTTTTGCAAATCGACTTTGCTCCAGGAACTCCAGTTGCGGTCCGGGTTGTCAACGTTGCCGCTGCGGGCGAACAGTTCGACATTTCCCGTAGTCCGCGGTTCGGCGCGTCCCCAGCGGGAGAACAGGTGCGCGTCGAAAACGTCGCTTTCATAGGTGCCTTCGGTCTCCGGCAAGCCCCCGAGAAGAAACACTTTTCCTAAATTGCTGGTGGAAGCATATAGGCCGCCGGTGGCGGCTTTGGCAAACCCAGTGACCTGGGTGGCGCTCGCTTGCACAAGGTCGGTGAATTCGTCTGCGCTGCTGATGGCGTAGATGTGTCCCTGGTTTCCGGTACCCGCCAGTAGTCTGCCGTTTGCATCAAACGCCAGCGCGTACACCAAATCATCCCGTGAACCCCAAACCCGAGTCGGAGTGCCATCCACTGCAATGCGATAGACCTCGGAGCCACCAGTCGCGGTCAGGCCGGGGATGGAAGCGCTCGGTCCCCGAGGTAGTAGGGGTGTAGTGGTGATGTTAAGGGCCGGTTGTGCTTGCCCGGGCGCAGGGAGCGGAGCGGAAATTGCAGGCGCAGGAGTGGCCGGAAAAATTTGCGGCGCTGTTGTGGCCCGCTTCTCACCCACTCCCGCAGCGTAGATATTTCCCGCAGCGTCGATGGCCAGGGCCGTAATCTCCTTCTTGGCCGCGCTATAGAGTACAAAGCCCTCGCCACTGGGAGAAATGCGATAGACCAACCCGCTACCATCGGAACCGGCGATCAAGTTTCCCTGGGAATCACGGGCCAACACCCGGATATGCGCTTCATCGCTTTTAAAGAAAACGGAATGCTCGCCTTTTGCCGTAACGCGGAAGATTTCGCCGGTATCGCCGGTGGCTATGTACAGCGTACCGGCATCGTCGAGTTCGAGGTCCCAGATGTATTTCGTGCCTGGGTCGAAATAAACCGAGGAACTCCAACCGGGACCAACCGTGAGTTTGTCTTTTGCAGTGGAGGGCTTGGAGCTGGGTTCAATGCGATACACCTTTCCGTCGGGATTGGTCGCTGCGAATATGGCGCCACTTTTGTCCACGGCCAGCGCCTGCACCTGCAATTCCTGCGGCTCAAAGATGACCGTGGATTGCCCATCGGGCGTAATGCGGTAGATCCTGGCCGGTGACCCGGTTGCGGCATAGACATTGCCAGCTTTGTCGGAGGCGATGGCCCAGATATAGGTAGAAGGAGTGGTCGCGATAGCTTTGAAGGTGGGAGCAAGTTCGAGGTCGCCCGAGCTGCGAATGGCAACGCCGTTGGCTGTGCCCTTGCCGAACTCCTCGAATTTGGATTGTTCCCAGGTGCGGGTGCCTTCCGCCAACCCCAGGGCTGAATAAGATATCGAGAGCCACAGAACAAGCAAACTACGCAGCCGGACTTCCAAGGGGCCTACCTCTCGTTATGAGATGGGAATTAGACTATCACCTAGACGGCAGAGCGGGCAGGAGTGCCCGCTCCACATTTAGTGTTTCTATTTGATGTTAATGGTCAGAACGTGCGCGCCAGAAACCATGTAATCCAAGGGCGCGGTAGCGGCTTCGTTTACCGAAGACTCTGCCTGGACGACCATTTCCTGCGTGCCGCGCATTCCATCCATGACGTTCATCACCGACAAGGGCAGAGAAGGCATGACTTTGTCGGCGACCATGGCCTCGGGGTCTGCCTGCAATAGCGAAACATAAACACGATTGTTGTTGTGTTGTTTGTTCAACCAGGCAATGGTCGATGCCAAATCCAATCTGCGTCCCAACGATGGCACCGATTGACGCAGGCGGTCCAGGGTCTCACCATCGCTCACCAAAATGCGTAGCGGGCCTTTGGGCGCGGAGGTTGGGATGCGGACCGGAATCTGGCACACGATGTTTTCCCCGCGATAACGCCGGAGCACGGTTTCGATGGTGATTTCCTGCCCTGGGCGGGCTTCGGTCAGATCGGTGCGGGCCGTTTCCATGCGGGCCCAGCGCCGCTCGCGAACGATGTCGAAATCAATTTGCACGCCGTCGATATGCGGCGTGGCATAGGCATTATCGTAGATACGGCCAAAGCGGTCGCCCAACGATAGCGCGGCCATGACCGCGGCAGGTTGTCCCCCATCGGTCGGCGCAAACATGTTCTGTAGCGTGACATTGGGAAATCCCTGCACCGAAATCTGACCGTTCATCTTGTAGGTGATTTCTTCCCCGTATTCGTTCGTGCCTTGCAATGCATTGAATAGAGTCACCATCAGGGCGAGTGGGCTCAGGCGCGCGTTGTTTAGGACTTCATAGTGAAATTGTTTCACCGCCGGGCCGCCGTGAATGTTCAGCGTTACCGGGATCATCTCTGGCTGCTTGTTGAACTCACCCATGATGCCGGTATGACGGTCCTGCACAAACGCGCCCACCGGTTCAGTAGCGTTCACGATTTTGAAAGCGTTCAACGGCGAAGGCAGAGTGGCCAGGACCTGCGCCTTGGTCATGGGTAACGCGATCTGGCCGAATTGCAACAGCGGATGTCCGCAAGCCAGCAGACGGTCTGCATCCATATAAGTGACCGTGCAAGTGGCGGCAATGTCCATATCGCCGCGGGCCAGGATGGCGCTGACGGCGGAGCCGGGCTCCAGCGGTTCAGGCTGTTTGATGTCGCTGACCGATCCCGTACCCATGACGGGTACGATTCCCGCGCTCGCGAACTGAGGAGCAAATTGCTGCAAGGCCTGTTCGGAAAATCCGCTGAACACCAGCGGCGCCTCAATCGGCTGTAAATAATTCGCAGGATTTTCCAATCCGCTGGAAGCTCCTGGAGACGCGGTCTTGCTGGGCGTCACTGACTTTGCAGCGACGGCAGAATCGGTTGGGGTCTGGTCCAGCGCGTTGATTTCCAGCATCTCCGCAATCGGGGTTACGCCAGCGATCGGTTCCTTAGAAAAGGTCCCGATACGAAAAGCGAGCGCGCCTGCCAACTTCCCCTCGATATAAACCGGGCTGCCACTCATGCCCGCGACGACCCCGGTGTATTCAACTTTTTCGCCGCTGAGCCGGATGAGAATAATGTCGCCTTTGGGGCCATTGGCGTTTTTCAGGATGCCGAGCACCTCCAGATTCATGGGCTCGGGTTTGACCCCTTGAAATACGGTGTAAGCCACGCCGCGCATGCCGGCATGAATCTGGTCTACCGCGATGGTTTCAACCGATTTTTTTTGCGCTGCGAATGGGAGAAAGGAGAAAAGACAGAAAACCGCCGACAGAAGAACTGCGCGTCTCATTTAAGAATGACCCCGGAGGACCTGGTGTCCACATGGCTTCGCGTTACGTGCGGGATTCGCCAGGAAAAGGGGGAGCGGCCTGGGCCGAGCAAAACATCCCCACCGCGAAGCTCTGCGTCTATACTAGCATAGGGTTTGAGTAAGGAGTTCCATGTTCCAAGGTGACAATCGTCTGGGGCGGATGTCCCGTATCTCTCTAATTTGCCTGCTGTTAGGATCCGGCGTTTGTATGGCCTTGGGGCAAAGCCAGCCTTCCGGTTCTGACAGTGACAAACCAAAGCAAGAAGCTCCTCCGGAAGCCGGCGGGCCGCAGACGGACGTTGGACCCTACGCCATCCCCAAAAAGAAAGATGAGCCGCCACCGCCCCCGCCGGAAAAGCCCAAAAAAATTGAGGGTATGCCGGACTACTCCATCCGGGTGAATGTGCCGCTGGTGAGTGTAGATGTGATGGTCACTACAAAAGATGGGCAGTTCATCAACGGGCTGAAGAAAGACAACTTTAAAGTTTACGAGGACGGCACGCCGCAGACCGTCAGCAACTTCGGCCAGTCGGAAGCGCCGATCACCGCGGTTTTGCTGGTGGAGTTCGCTTCCACCAACTACTTCATGGTCACCGACATGCTCAACGCCTCCTATGCATTTGCCAACGGATTGAAAAAGGACGATTGGGTGGCTGTGGTTTCCTATGACATGAAGCCCCAAATCCTGGTGGACTTCACTCAGGATAAGAACGCGATCCGTGGCGCCATTAACAGCATGCGTATCCCGGGCTTTTCCGAGACCAACCTGTTCGATGCGCTCTATGACACGCTCGACAGGGTCGACCGCATCGAGGGGCATAAATATGTCATTCTAGTGACTACCGGCGTCGATACGTTCAGCAAGCTCAATCTCGACCAGATCACCAAGAAAATCAAGGCTACGCATGATGTAACCATTTTTCCGGTGAGCATCGGGTGGTATCTGCGAAATTATTGCGAGACCCACAGCTGTACCGGCCGCTCGCACGGCATGGCGAGCCTCGGGATTTCAAACATCGACTATCTCCAGGCTGATAACGAAATGAACAACTTCGCCAAGCTGACCGGTGGCCGCGCCTATTTTCCCCGGTTTGAAGGCGAGTTCGAAGAGATTTTTCACGACATCCTGGGAGACGTGCGAAATCAGTACAACCTCGCTTACCGTCCGACCAACCCAAAACAGGATGGCAGCTATCGCAAACTCAAGGTTGAAATCGTGGCCCCGGATGGCGGCCCGCTGAAAGTGCGCGACCAGAAAGGCAAGGACGTAAAATACCAGATCATCACCCGCGATGGTTACTACGCGAAGAACGTGGTCGAGTGATCTAGTGAATGTGAGTCAGGTGGTCGAGCAGAAACAGCAAGCCCACGCCTAGAAAAACCACCAGCGCCATGCGGACCCCGGGTTCGCGGTTGACTTCTGGCATTAGGTCCGAAGCGGCCACATAGATGGTCACGCCTGCCGAGAGCGGCAGGCCGTAAGCCACCTGATGGCGAAACAGCGCCATGGTTAACACTCCCGCCAAGGTAGCGGCGCCCAATAACACTGACGCTCCCCATGCCACCCCCCGGCTTTGTCCGCCGGCCAGCATGACCGAAGCCACGGTGAATCCCTCGGGAATTTTGTGCAGGAACACCGCCAGGAAGACAATCCAGCCCAGCCAGTCAGAGACAATGAATCCGGATGCAATGGCGATACCGTCGAAGAAGGTGTGGATCAGGAGTCCGGCTAAAACTGAATAGCCGGTATGGGAGTGGACAAATTCGGCAGCATGAATTTCTTCGCCGAAATGAAAGTGGGGAGTTACGGTGTGCTCGAAAAAATGAACGATTAAATAACCAACTAGGACCAAAAATGCCGCGCTCTTGCCTTGCAGCGCCAGGCTGGCCGGAAACAACTCCACAATCGCCGTCGCCAGCATGAACCCAGCCCCCAACGCCACAAAATACTTGAGGTAGCTGCGTTCCCAGTTTTTCTGGACGATGATGGCCCCGCCGAAAACGTTGGCGGCCGCGGCGGTCAGGCCCAGCAGGATGCTCAAGAGAATCGGGTGCATGCGAGGGAGGATAATAGCAGTTCTCAGTGGCCGGTTCCCTGTTCTCAGTTATGCCGCGGGGCGGATGGCGCTGGCCAGGCCATTTAGAATTTTGCCTAGTTCGGAGGCTTTAGCTAGAAGCGTGCCAGCTTGGTCAGGGTTCAGATATTCCAGGTTCTTTGCCAGAATGAGTTCGGTTTCTACTTCCACCAGCGCCCCGCGCGCGCGTCCCAGGTAATTGTGGAACTCGGCGGCCGAGTATCGGGCTTGGCCTTCCGCGATGTTCGCCGGAATGGAGACGGATGCGCGCCTGAGTTGAACAGCAAGCCCGTACACTTCATCCTTCGGGAAGCTCTTGGTATTGCGGTAAATGTCCATTACAAATTCCATGGCCTTTTGCCAGGCAATCAGATCTTGATAAGACTGTCCCATGTTGATCTCCTTGTGCCAATTCTCTTCCGCAGGAAACCGACCTGTCTGTGACATCTGAACATTCAACCGAGAACCGGGAACTGAGATCGGAGAACTGAATTTTCTACCCCGAATGCCGTATATGCATGACGTCACCGTCCTGCACAATGTAGTCCTTGCCCTCAAGCCTCAAGGTGCCCTTCGCGCGGGCGTTAGCTTCAGAGCCGGCTTCCAGCAACTGGTCCCAGCGAATGGTCTCAGCGCGGATGAAGTGCTTTTGCAGGTCGGAATGAATGGCCCCGGCGCCTTCCTGCGCCCGGGTGTTGACCGGAATGGTCCAGGCGCGGCACTCATCTTCGCCCGCGGTAAAGAATGAAATCAGGCCGAGCAAGTGGTAGGTAGTCCGGACCAAGCGGGACAGACCACTTTCTTTCAGGCCGTAGCTGGAAAGAAATTCGGCGGCGTCAGCGTCGCTCATTTCAGCCAGTTCCGCTTCGACCTTGCCGCAAATTGCGGTAGCTCCAGAGTTGGGGCGGGAAGACACCTCGGTCAATTTGTATTTCGAAACAGCGGCGTCGAGGTCATCCCCGAGGTTGGTGCTCTCGCTTACGTTGAGTACGTACAAAATCGGCTTCTCGCTGAGGAACATGAAACCGCGCAGACGCTTTTTGTCCTCGGCGGTCATCTCCAGCTCCCGCAGCGGCTTTTCCGCTTCCAGGCAGGCTTTGGCCCGCTTGAGCAACTCGAACTCTTTTTCCAAATCTGGCGTGCGCATTTTCTTCAAGTCCTTCTCAACCCGCTCCAGCCGTTTTTCGATCTGCCCCAGATCGCTGACCATCAGATCGAACTCAACGTTCTTGATGTCACGGAGCGGGTCCACGGGGCCAACGTGCGGGATCGAGGGATCGTCAAAGGCTCGGACCACGTGCGCCAGCGCATCCACATTTCGCAAGTGGCCGATGTAGCCGCTTTCTTTCAGGGCCTCCTGCCCGATGGCGCCGACATCGACATAGTCCACCGAGGCGTGGGTAAGTTTCTTGGGGTGGTAGAGGTCCGCCAGGCGGTCGAGACGTTCATCGGGAACTTTGGCGACTCCGATGTGGGCTTCGCGCGGATTGGCGGTAGCCTGGGCCGAGAGATGGGCCTTGGTAAGAATGCGAAACAGGGACGTCTTGCCGACTTGCGGCAGGCCAATAATGCCAGTTTTCATAGCAAGCTTCTAGCTTCGGCTCCTAACTTTTAGCTGAACAGGATAAATGAATTAATGGGTGGGCGCGAACCCTGTGGGTCCAATTTGCGCTCAAGAATTCTTTGCCGTCAAATAGACGACCACCAGCCCGAGCAGCAGTACGCCGCCCTCCAGTCTGGTTGACCAGACATGCAGTGAGTTAAAGGCGGTCCGCGCTGGGTCGGTTGCCGAGACTGAATCGATGTCGCCCATCGAAGCCCGAAGCGCCGCCATCTTGGGAGAGATTCCGAACTGTGAGGCCAGCGTGAGGAATAGCATAAGGCAAAGCAGTACATGCCGGGCCGCAAACCAGTGTGTAGCTCCAGTCGTGAAACGACGGTAGAGGATGGAACTCATCAGGAAGACCACGCCGGAGACGATCCCCATCCAGTGCAGCGCCTGTAGAGAACGGTTGACCACGTTTCCCGCAAGGTGGCGGGTCGGCAGGACCGAGAACACCGTAGGCGCAACAACGGCGGCGAAAAAGATAATCCCACCCAGCCAGACAATCAGCGACAGCCACATGAGGAAACGCAGCAGTGACATGACACTCCATTATGCCGGGCAAAAATTGGAATGACTAGTGTCGTGACGGCATTCCACTACAATGAAGGCGAGCAGGTGACGAACATTCCAGAAACCAAACGCGACCTTGCCGGCTACCTACTGTCCCTGATTTTCGGGGTCGTGACCGGCTGGCTTGAGATCAAAGTAGGCGACTTGATGCTTACAGCCATCACGGTAATGGTCTTCACCATGTTCCTGGGCGCAATGTGGCCGCGCAAGCCGTGGCGCTGGCTGCTCCTGGTCGCGGCTTGCGTGCCCATTCTGCGCGGTTTTGCGTACTTCGTGTATGGGGAGCGGGCGGCGCGGGCGCAGGTCATCGAATCGTGCCTGGGATTCCTCACCGGGACCGTGGGAGTGTATGGCGGTGCAACCCTGCGTTGGGTCGTGCAGGCGCTTAACGATGCCAAGTGATCTCCGGCCAAAGGTCTCGGATATCTTAAAAATTACTCCCGCTTCCACAGGGGTTAAAGGTATGCTGCGCACATGGGTGTTTCCCTGACGGTGTTGGCCAGCGGCAGCCGCGGCAATAGCGCGCTGGTTTGCAGCTCGCGTACGCGGGTTTTGGTGGACGCGGGAATCTCCTGCCGGGAAACTTTCAAGCGTTTGAAGGCGGTGGGAGAAAATCCACACCATCTGTCCGCGATTGTGATCACGCATGAGCATGCGGACCACGTCTCCGGATTGGCGGTGCTGGCGCGCAAGCTGAAAGTTCCCATCTTCATGACGGGGGCCACACACCACGCCTGGTCGCGGTCGGAGCGCGATTCGACCGGCGAGCTTCCTCAGTTGCATCAGCTTGAAGTCTTCAATTCCGGCCACAGTTTTCACATCGGCGACATTGCAGTCACGCCGTTTACCATCCCGCATGATGCCGCGGACCCAGTCGGGTTTACCTTCCGCGCGGAAGGCGCCAAGCTGGCCGTGGCCACCGACCTCGGCTATTTGCCGCCGAATGTTTGCGATCACCTGCGCGGCTGCGATGTGCTGGTAATGGAATCGAATCATGATCTGGAAATGCTGCGGGTGGGGCCTTACCCCTGGTCAGTCAAGCAGCGGGTGATGAGCCGGGTGGGGCACCTTTCCAATCACGCACTCGCCGATTTCTTTCGCGACGATTATGATGGAAGCGCATCCTATATAGTGCTGGCGCATATCTCCGAGCAGAACAACCATCCTGAACTGGCGCGGGGAGCGGCAATAGCTGCCTTGGGCCCGCGTCAGACCCTGCTGCGCAACCGCGTAATGCTGGCGGCGCAGTCGGAAGCTGTGCAAGTCCAGCTTTAACTCTCGTATGAGTCAGTGCGTCGATCCCATCGTAGGCAAAATTCTGGCGGGCTGGCGATATGACATCTCCGGCCTGGCGCCGGAGATGCGTGGAGACTACGAGCAGCATCTTTCTGATTGCGAGCGCTGCCGCTCCCGGCAGCGGATTCATCGGGCGATTGACATTTCCCTGATTACCTTGGCTTCAGTTTCGGCGGGAGTGTTTTTGCTGGCGTTCGGAGTAATCCGCCACTTTGGCCCGCGTCACGCTTTCTGGCTGGAGTTGGCGGCGCTGACTGGGTTTGCGCTCTCCGCGCTGATCTGGTTGGTGGTAGCGGTGGCGACGCCCGCGCCCGTGGCTTTGGTAGATGCCGCCAAAGTCGGCGCCCGCCACGTGCATGACCGCTTGCCTCCAGAGATCAAGAAGCGCGTGCCGGAAGAGTTGCGCGCGAAGATCACGGGATCGTAGTCTCTTTCCAAGAGTGTGGCGCGGGCACTCCTGCCCGCGAAACCCTCAAACCAGCAAATTACGCCCCGCATGAATTGTTTGAAAATGTCGCTGGATACGGTCTAGGTTCTGTGAGCGGCTTTTCGCGAGCGGGGCGCCCGCGCCACATTTTGGCATGGCGACGGTTAACTTAGATGTGGCAGCTCGAGAGCCCACGCTTCTCCAAATACTGCTGGTGATAGTCCTCCGCTTCGTAGAAAGTCACCGCCGGGACAATCTGCGTCACCACCGGCTTGCTGAAGCGGTGTGAGTTTTCCAGCTTCTCCTTCGAAGCTTTGGCTTGGGCTTCTTGCTCAGGCGAATGATAGAAAATCGCCGAGCGATATTGCGTGCCCCAGTCCGGGCCCTGGCGGTTTAGCTGCGTCGGATCGTGGTTCTCCCAGAAAACATCCAGTAATTTGTCGTAGGAAATCTTCGCGGGATCATAATCCACCTCAACCGCTTCGGCGTGGCCGGTGCGGTCGGTGCAGACTTCTTTGTAAGTTGGGTTTTCGGTTTTTCCGCCGATGTAGCCTACGCGGGTTGCGGTAACCCCAGGAAGCTGGCGGAAGGTGGCTTCGACTCCCCAGAAACAGCCGGCGGCAAATGTGGCTTTGGCCATGGTTAGGACTCCATTTCGAGGTATTTTACTCGATTCGATGTGAATAGCCGAGAAAGGTGGCAATCCCACTTCGGCGGTTACGAAGGCTTAATCAGACGATGCTTCATCTTGAAGCTTGATTGCAGCATCCATACACTAGAGACGATGCATTTTCATTCGCATGGCGCCGGAGATCGCCCGCTGAAGGTCCTGCGGATATCCCTGATCGTTACCGCGGCTTACATCATTTTGCTGGTGGTGGCGGGGATTCGCGCGCACTCTTTGGCCCTGCTGTCGGAAGCCGGACATAACCTTTCCGATTTTGTGGCCTTGCTGTTGTCCTTGGTAGCACTGTATTTGCAGTCCCGTCCACCGAGCGCGACCAAGACCTACGGCTATCACCGCGCGGGAGTTCTAGCGGCGCTCATCAACGCGGTCTCGCTGGTGGTGGTTTCCTTCCTGATTTTCTACGAAGCCATCAAGCGTCTGCGGACTCCGGAAGACGTACATGCCGGCACCATGATGACCGTCGCTGCTGCGGGCGTGATCATGAACGGCGTAATCACGCTGATGCTTTATCGCTCCAGCCGCGATGTCAACCTGCGCAGCGTTCTGCTGCATGAGATCGGCGATACGGTTTCTACCGCCGCTGTGATTGCCGGTGGCTGGGCGATCAAGATCACCGGCCAGTGGTGGATCGACTCGGCGCTGTCGTTAGGCATTGGCGCGGTGATCCTGTGGTCGTCGTTCGGTATTATCCGCGAGACCATGAACATTCTGTTGGAAGGTACTCCGCGCGGAATGAACTTAGACCGCATTCGCATAGCGATCTGCGGGATTGACGGAGTGAACGATGTTCACGATCTGCATGTGTGGAGCATCGGCTCGGAGACCCACGCGCTCTCCGCGCACATTGCCATTGCCGACATTCCGCCGTCGGTGAGTGAGCGCATTTTGCGCGATGTCAAGGAAAAGCTGCACCACGACTTTCACATCAGCCATACCACCATTCAGTTTGAAAATGTGGCCTGCGAGGTAGCGCATGGGTGCGTGATGCCGGTGGCAGAGCATGAGCATAGTCATTAAAAGCCAAAGCTTTTGGCCGCGGATTCACACGGATATTCGCGGGCCAATCAAGAAGTGTTATCCGCGAGAATCTGCGTAAATCCGCGGCTGATGTTTGACTTGTTTTTCGTAAATTTCTTGTGCTCTTTCTAGAGTATCCGCGTCTCCCGGCAGCTTGTCCGGGCGCAAACGTACAATCCTTGGGAAGCGCAACGCGTAGCCGCTTTCGTGGCGGTCGGAACGCATCATATTGTTGAAAGCGACCTCCAGCACAATTTTTGGTTCGACGATGCGGCGGAAACCCTGGTCTTCGATGGTGTGCTCCAGAAACCACTGCGTCATTTCGGCGATCTCGGCATCGGTCAGACCTGAGTAAGCTTTGCCGATATTCAGCAAACGCTCGCCATCGCGGACAGCGAAGGTATAGTCACTCAAAACTCCAATACGCTTGCCGTGGCCGTATTCAGCAGCGGTGACGACAACATCCAACGTGGCGAGTTCTTTCTTCAGCTTGAGCCAGGACTTTCCTCGGCGGCCGGGAGTATAGCGCGATTCCGGATCTTTGATCATGAGGCCTTCGTTGCCGCGTGCTTGAGAAGCCTCGAAGAGTTGATTGAGCTCCTGCGGAGATGAGGCTTGAAAAACGGGTGCACGAAGTGCCTGCGCGGGTGGTGCTTCATCCTCGGCATCGAATGCGAGTTTTGACTGCGCATTGCGTGAACGTTTATGAGCAGTTTTGCGCGAGGAGAGGAGTTTTTCCAGGATATGGCCTCGCTCTCGAAGTGGGTGATCAATCAATAATTCGTCTCCGGCATAGAGCACATCGAAGGCGAGATAAGCCACAGGGACTCTTCGCATCATTTCTTCGCTGACCTGCTTGCGTCCCAGGCGCTGTTGCAAAGCACTGAAAGGCAGTGCCCTGCCCGCTTCGCCGGATTCTGCTGACGGATAGCTCCAGGCGACGATCTCGCCATCGAGGATTACGTCTTGCGGCAAACCTGCCAGCGTCTCCGGCAACTCTGGGAATGATTCGGTGATTTCATCCCGGGTGCGGGAGAAAAAGCGTACATTCTCTCCCGAGCAGTGGGCCTGGGCGCGGATGCCGTCATATTTATCTTCGACCGACGCATTTTCAAAATAGCTGAGCGCGTCTTCTGCCGACTCTGCCGGACTGGCCAGCATGAA
>CAZETZ010000064.1:0-4649 GCA_964514735.1 uncultured Acidobacteriaceae bacterium
GGCAAAAGGTCCGTAGACTTCCTGAAAATTCAGGCGCGGCAGGGCCAGGATGTAGGTGTACTTGAGGATTTCCGACATCAGCCCCATCGTGACCGCGGTGGGCAAAACCGTCTTTGCCGACACTTTGCCATTGGGCAGCAGCCAATAAATCAGAAAGAAAATCGCAATGCTAGCCAGGATGGCGAAGGTCTTCATAGTAATGAACCCCACCATGCGTATAAAAAACAAGCCATGGCCGTGCAGGGAAGAGGTCAGCAGGGCCACATTGCCCGCGGTCAGCGCGATGGAAAGCAAGGCCAACGACCCGCAGCAGAATGCCAGGGCCAGGGAAATTAACTGGTTCCGCAGGTAAGAGCGGTTGTTTCGGAATCCCCAGATGCGGTTGAGCGCCACTTCCAGCGGCATGAAAATGCCGGTCGAAGTCACCAGCAGGATGATCAGGGAAAATACTTCCGCGCGCTGGCGGGAGTCGACCAGCGCATTGAGATGGCGAATGACGAAATCCTGCCCCACGGGGAGATAATCGCGCAAAAGCTCTACCACCACGTCATACATCACGCGCGAGTGAAACACGCGGCGGATGAGCGTCATCAGCAGCAGCACGAAGGGGAAAAAGGAGAGAATTGCATTGGCTGCCACCGAAAACGCAAAAGTGTGCACTTCGGTGCGCAGGAGATACTGCACGGTGGAGACAATCAGGGTCCTCCGGCGGTTTCTGGCCGGGGCGTCTGGTATTGCAGCGGGAAACGGTGCGGCTGGGTATGACTGTTGGTCAGGCACGGGCTTTCTTCCATCCTATCAAATATTTGCATGTTTCCTGGTATGGCATTTTATGGATTTCGCCGGTAATGAAAACGTTTCCACCAAAATTTACCCTTGCTATATACGCACTTTCCTGCATATTATCTGTTGCTCGTTGTGCGCTTGCGTGACAACGAGGTTGCAGAACCCAGGTTGATGTATTGTGTACCGCAGTCGAAACCCGCGCAGTCAAACTGGCCTCCGAGCTTTGCGCCGCCGGAAGGGGCGCATAACGCAGGGGCCAATTTTATTGCGTGCCGTCGGGACAGCTTTACATGACATCCGCCACAGCAGTGCTCTCAAGTGAACCAGGGGGTGTGTCGGAGGCGAAAGCTTCACGGTGAACTTGAGATATTTCAAAGCGCAGATGCGAAAGGAGTAATTTGTGAGAGAAAAAGGAACAGTGAAATGGTTTAACGGGGCGAAGGGCTACGGATTTATCCAGCGCTCCACCGGGGAGGACGTATTCGTCCACTTTTCAGCGATCCAGGAAAACGGCTACCGCACCTTAAACGAGGGCGAGACCGTGGAATTCGATCTGCTGAAAGGCCCCAAAGGCTTCCAGGCGGCCAACGTCGTCCGCGTCTGAACGCTTCCCAGTCCAACCACCTGAAAACCCTCCCGGTCAGTGGCCCGGGAGGGTTTTTAACGGCGCTTATCTTAGTTCAAGAGATACCAAATCCCCATCCGCTTTTCCCCCAGCCTTGTAGTTCACGATGGCGGCGACATTGGTCCAGTCGCAGGAAAATTGATCGGCCCCAAGGAGCGGCAGCGAATGAAAATCTTCGGTGCGCAGGTGCATGGTCCTTGTTCCGGCAAAAGTAAGGACCGCCACTGGAGATTTGGAACAGTCCACCTGCAGCAACTTGCCTCTGGCGAACTGCACTTTGCGCCGGTCGGGCGGGGGCTCGGCATTCGAGGTCCGCGCGTCTTCGTCTTCATCCTCGGAGCTGGAATCCTTCTTCACTGGCTTGGGCTGGTCCGTTTTCGCGACTGCGCCCGGGCGGGGAGGAAGAATCCCATATTTTTTCGCATTGGGCAATTGGTCGAGATAGGCACGCGCGTCCTTGGCAATCCTGGGATCTTGACTCGCCTGGAGACGCGTCAATAATGCCGTGGCTGCATCCCATTTCTTTGCCGCTGTGTAGGCAACCGCCATGTTCAAGCGGTAAGTTTCGTTGCGCGGGCTCAACTGCACGGCGATGGACATGGCATCGACGGCGGAATTTACCCCCCCGCCTTCCGCTCGGGCCACACCCAGCATGTTATAGGCCTCGGCGAAGTCCAGGTCCCAATCAAGGACGGTGCGCAAGTCGAGCAACATACTGGCCAGTCCCTGAAATCGCTCGCCACTTTCCACCGCCGCGCGGTATTTCATGCGCGCCAGATAGTAATGCGACCAGGGGTCGCGAAGATCGAGTTCGAGGGCCTTCTGAAATTCTTCGCCTGCGTCGCTATCTTTTCCTTGCTCCAGATCTACCCAGCCCAGGGCGTGGTGCTCGATCGGATTCTCGCTCTTTTCCCCGTCGACCAGGCCGGCTAGCTCCTTGACCGCCGCCTCGCGATGTTCCGGCAAGCGGAGCAGCATCTCATTCAGCAGCGCGCGGGCTTCCGCCAGAGGCACTTGCTTGTAGCTGGTGCCAATGTCGATCACCTGGACGGGAGTGAACCTTGTCGCTCCCGGAGGGCTGGGCGGGAGCGCGGACCTTTTCTCGGCGGCCGGGGCGGGCGGAGCAGTGGTGAGAGCGCGCAGATGTTCCTTGATCGCTTTTTCCAACTGCGCGGAAGTCGCGCCGTAAGCCTTCGCGATCGCCGGCTCGATCGGTTCACCCTGTCCCTCGACCAAGCCAAAGTACGCCCCGGTCTCGGACATTTTGTCCTGACTCAGGAGGTAGTGGACCACGATCCACGATTCCGCCCGAAAGATAGATGTGGGCGGCGTCTTGGAATCTAATCGCACCGCGAACAGTTCCAGCAGGGGCATCCAGGGTTGGGAATTCAATGTGGTTCGATAGGAGCCAGGGTCGGCCCCAATTTCGCCGAGATCGTCGGAGAGCTGCAAGCTCGATAAATATTCGGCCAGCCCTTCATCAAACCAACTCGGCGTTGAGGGATAGTTGTAATTCAGGAAAAGATGGGAAAATTCCCGTGCAATGGTTTGCCAGCTCTTGTTGTCCGCCAGATTCAGGACAATGTAGTTGCGGTCGTCCCCATGAATAAAAAAGCCTGTGGAGGAAATCGGCCGCCCATCGCGGAGCGGAGCCAGTTGGACGTATTCTTCATCGCTTTTTACCGCGATGACATCCAGGGGCAAAGAGAGATGAAGCTTTGACTTCATCAACTGCTGCCCGATCACTCCCCGCATTTGCTCCAGCCGTAGAAGCAGTTGTTCCCCCGGCTTTTGTCCGGCATCGGTGAGCACGGTGAAGTGGGAGGAACTGGAGCGAATCCACTTGGGTTCACCGGAGGAATAAGCTTGCAGGGACAGGCTGACCAGGAAAATCCCAATCGCGAGCATGGAGAGCAGCATTCGCCTGCGACCAACGGCAGCCAGGCGTTGCGTCGACGACACGTTGTTCACTCACACCGTCCGAGGAAAAATGCTACCACGATCCTGACGATTCAGGGTCGCGAGTGGAAGCGGGTAAATCGCCAGTTTCCAGTTTTTGGTTCCCGGTTCTCAGTTTATGCTCCGCCCATCGCGCGTGCTCGGAGACGACTTTGTCTTCATCGCAACCGAGTTCTTCCAGCAAGGGCAGAAACTCCCGGTTTCCGCTGTTGCCCATGGCAACCACCGCATTCCGCCGAATTCCGTTACGCTTGGCGCGCTTCAACGGTGAGCCACGGAATTTTTCCGTGAACTCGGCGGGGTCCATCCGCGCTAGCCACTGCAAAACCGGGTTGACGAATTCTTCCTGGGGCTGGAATTCGGGCATGACGCTAGGCGGGGCTTTGCGATTCCAGGGACAAACATCCTGGCAAATGTCGCAGCCGAATACATGCCGCCCAATTCCGTCGCGCATGTCCTCCGGAATCGGACCGCGTTTCTCGATGGTGAGGTAGGCAATACAGCGGTTAGAATCGAGCTGATAGGGACCGACAAAAGCGCCGGTCGGGCAGGCATCAATGCAGCGGGTGCAAGTACCGCAGCGGTCCGGGGCCGGCATGTCCGGGACCAGTTGGAGAGAAGTCAAAATCACGCCCAGAAATAACCAGGAGCCCTTTCCTTGATGAATCATGCAGGTGTTTTTGCCAATCCATCCCACTCCCGCGTACTTCGCATAAACGCGTTCGACCAGGGGGCCGGTATCCACGTAGCGCCGGCTTTGGACATCGGGCACGATTTCGCGAAGTTTGGTTTCGACAACCCTGAGCCTTCGGGTTAAAGAGCGATGATAATCCTCGCGCCCCCACGCGTAACGTGAGATCCATCCACGGTCCGGGTCCTTGCACTGGGTCGAGTAAGGATGCGCAGTGTTGTAGTTCATGGCGCATACAATGACGCTGCGCGCCCACGGCGCGACCGTTTTTAAGGAAGCGCGCTTCAAAGTTCCGAACTCGTCACGGCATTTCAGATATTCCATTTCTCCGGCATGTCCGGCGGCCACCCAGGCAGGGAAGTGTTCTAACTCAGGAAAATCCTGCACCGGCGCGACGCCCGCCAGGTCGAATCCGGCTGCTCGCGCGAATTCTTTTATCCTGGTGGTGAGTTCAGAAATCTGCAGCACTCATTCATTATCGCGGAGCTGGCCGCCTCGCGCCATTGGTTCGCTGTGCTACACTAACTGCTTCGTACGCGAGTCCCTGTCCGCACTATGCTTTTGTCCAAAGAATATGTGGGTTATCTG
>CAZETZ010000064.1:4659-17323 GCA_964514735.1 uncultured Acidobacteriaceae bacterium
CTGGCCAGCGAAGTCACCAAAAAACTGATCGCCGCCGAGTTCATTGAAACCAAGGCCGTGCCGGCCGTGGTCGAGCGTGTCCATGCCGCCATGCTGGAAGAATTTGGCCTGGAAGACCGCATTAACGACGAAGTCCGGGTCATTCTGGAAGCTTACTCGGAAGAAATGCGCAAAAGCGGGGCCAATTATCAGGAAATGTTCCGCAAGGTGAAAAGCGAGCTTACCCGCAAATACAAGGCGGTGCTGTGAGAATCAGCCGCGACAAAGTCAATAAAGTTGCGCACGTAGTCACCGATGCCCTGGCCGATCTGGATGCAGTCGAGTTTGTCGAAGACCGCAATACCCTCCGGCTGGAAGTGCGCAAAATTCTGGAAGAGTTGCTGAATCAGGAAGAAAAAATCGACCAGTCGGCGCGGCAGAAGATCGAAAGCCAGAAGCGCACCATCCTCGAAGGCAGCCAGGAGTGGGACATTCTCTACCGGAAATATTATTCGGAAGAGGTCAAAAAGCTGGGCATGTAAAAGCCGTAGTTGGGTCTTTAGTCGTTGGTCGTTGGCCAAAGACTAACGACCAACGACCAGTCTGGCATACAATATTGTCTGAATCTATGCTGTCCTCATCCGATAATCTTTCCACTCTTAAAGATGACATGATCGCCTTCATCGAAGGCCACGGTATGCGCCGCTTTCAGGGCTACGTGGACCACGAAGAAGTGCAGACGGTCATGTGGAAGATCAACGGCAATCCGGAAAGCTGGAAGGATTTTGTGGAACTGGCGAAGCTGGCGGGCACGCCGTTTGTGACCATGGATTCCTGGGAGCTCAATAAGGAAGAGCTGGACGACCTGCTGGAACGGCTTACCAGCGCGGAATTCACCGGCGAGGAGGAAGTGGAAGAGGGCCGCTGGCTGCGCACCTATCTGGGAAAGACCGGGTTCGTGCAGATCGGCTTCGCCTATCAGGGCGTGATGATGATCTATGAAGCTTCCACCGAGTGGTATGACCGCTATCAACGGCTGATGGAGCTGGCCGAAGACTTCAGCGGCATTCCCATTGACGAGCCCGACCAGGACGAAGAACCATAGGATAAACTGCTCTGGATGCGTTGGCTTCTAAAGCAGGCCGATTCCACTCAAATCAACTCTTTGGCGGCGGCGTTGCGCGGTTCGTTTTCCAGTAAGGGGCCCGCGGCAACACCCACCCTCGCCCGTCTGCTGGTGAATCGTGGGATCACCGAGCTGGATTCCGCCGAACGGTTCTTGTCTCCTTCAATTTCCCAACTGTATTCCCCGTATCTGATGAGCGGGATGAAAACTGCGGTGGACCGCATTGAAGCTGCCATCGAACGGAAAGAACCCATCCTGATCTACGGCGACTACGACGTGGATGGCACCACTGCCATCGTAATCCTAAAGACCGCGATTGAGCTCTGCGGAGGCGCAGCCGATTTTCACGTTCCGCATCGTATCCGCGACGGCTATGGCATGCAGGATGACGTAGTCGAACGCGCCGCCGCCGGCGGGGTCCGATTGATCGTCAGCGTGGACATGGGAATTCGGGCTTTCGCCCCCGCCGAGACCGCCCGCCGCGTGGGACTGGACCTGATTGTCACCGATCATCACCTCCCGGGCCCGGATGGCGTGCCCAACGCTTTGACGGTGGTCAATCCCAATCAATCGGGCTGTGATTACCCATGTAAAGCTCTATGCGGCGCGGCCGTGGCTTTCAAACTCGCGCAGGGCCTGCTGGAGAGACGAAAGGCGGGAAGCGATCTTTCGCGGCTGCTTACCTCATTTATGAAGGTGGTGGCCATCGCCACGGTGGCTGACGCCGTTCCGCTCATAGATGAGAATCGCGTGTTCGCCAAGCTGGGGCTGGAAGCCTTGCGCCACGCGGTGAATCCTGGGCTGAAAGCCTTGCTGGAAGCAGCTCAGCTTGGCGGAAGGCCTTTGACTTCGAGCGAGGTGGCGTTCCGCGTCGCGCCACGCATCAATGCCGCGGGCCGTATGGACGTTGCCCGCGAGGTGGTCGAATTATTCAGCGTAAAAGATCCCGAAAGGGCGCGCGAAATCGCCAGCCGCCTAGACAAGCTCAATTCCGAGCGGCAGGAAGAAGAACGGCGAATTTTAGAAGCCATCCACTCCCGTATCGAGCAAGATAGCGCGCTGAAAGACGCTTTCTGCCTGGTGATTGATGGCGATGGCTGGCACCGGGGCGTGATCGGAATTACCGCCACCAGAGTTGTGGAACGTTATGGCCGGCCTGCTTTGGTCATTTCCCGCGAGGGCGAAGAAGCGCATGGCTCGGGGCGGTCCATTGCCCCATTCCATTTGCTGAACGCGCTCGAATCCTGCCGCGATCTGTTCACTCGCTATGGCGGGCACTCTCATGCCGTAGGTTTCGCACTGCCGGCCTTGCGCGTGCCCGAACTAAGAACCAGACTCGATGATTATGCCCGGCGCAGCTTGACTCTGGCTGATTTCGAGCCATCCCTTAAATATGATGCGGTGCTTTCACTCGATCAGGTAACCCCTGAATTGTTTCAACTTCTGTCTCGCCTGGAGCCATTCGGAGTAGGAAATCCGGAGCCCGTTTTTTGCGCTACCGGGACCCGCATGACGGCCCCGCCGCGCGTGCTGAAAGATAAGCACGCAAAACTGAAACTATCATCAACTGCGGACCCGGAAACCGGGAGCTGGCGCCGCGCCATCGCTTTTAGCGCCATGGGTTGGCGCATGGCGGAGCGGATGAATCAGGAACGACTCCTGCAAGGCGACGAACTCGACATCGCCTTCACCATAGGCCACAACGACCACCCGGATTTTGGCGGACTGGAATTATCGTTGCGCGACTTCAAGCGTGCGCAGCCGGCTGCCATCCCAGCGGAGATCGCTGCCGAAACCGGCGTGATTTAGGACGGAATGACAGGGCGGGATTTTTGAATTATGTGGGCTGGTCCATCGGCAATCCCACATAATTCTCCGCCAGTGTTTGTGCCCCAGCCCGCGAACTGGTTACATAATCCAATTCCGCCATCTGGCGCTTTTGATCAAACGGACTCGCATCCGGAAACAGATGCAACATGGAAGTCATCCACCAGGAGAATCGTTGTACCTTCCACACCCGGTTTAAACAGGTTTCTGAGTATTGGTTAAGCAGATCGCGGTTGCCCTGCTTGTAGAACTCGGCCAATGCCAGGGCCAGCACCCGCACATCGGAAACGGCCAGATTCAAGCCCTTCGCCCCGGTCGGCGGGACGATGTGGGCCGCATCTCCGGCGAGAAAAAGATTGCCGGATTGCATCGGCTCGACCACAAAGCTGCGCATTCCGGTGACGCCTTTTTGCATCACCGGTCCCTCAATCAGCCTCCATCCTTCCGTGGACTCAAGGCGCGTGTGCAGCTCTTTCCAAATCCTCTCGTCCGGCCACTGGTGGATATCTTCATCCGGAGCGGACTGGATATATAACCGGCTGAGTTGCGGGGAACGCATGCTGAGCAAAGCAAATCCGCGTTCATGGTAAGCGTAGATCAACTCTTCCGACGATGGTGGCGCTTCGGCGAGAATCCCCAGCCAGCCAAAGGGATACTCGCGTTCATAGACAGTGAGTGACTTGGAGATCGCGGGGCGGCAGATACCGTGAAAGCCGTCGCATCCGCCGATGAAGTCGCAGGTCAATTCCTCCACTTTGCCAGCTTTGCGAAAGCGAATTTTGGGCTTGGTCCGGTCGAAGTCGTGCACGCTTACGTCTTCGACTTCGAAGTAAACTTGCCCCCCTGCGGCGAGGCGGGCGTCGGTCAAATCCTTGAGCACTTCGGACTGGCCGTAGATGGTGATGGTTTTTCCGCCGGTGAGTTCGCGGAAATCGATGCGGTGGCCCTTTCCGCCGAAACGAAGCTCAATCCCGCCGTGGACCAGGCCTTCTCTTTTCAGCCGCTCCCCAACCCCGGTTTCGCAAAGCAGATCGACCGTGCCTTGTTCCAAAACTCCAGCGCGGACACGTTCTTCGCAATATTGCCGGGAGCGGTTTTCGAGGACTACGGATTCAATGCCCTGAAGATGCAGTAGATGAGAGAGAACCAGGCCTGCTGGTCCGGCCCCGATGATGCCGACCTGTGTGCGCACAAATTGCTACTGTAAGGCATGAGAATCGCACACACAAATACTATGTGTGGAGGATAGTATCTCAATTTGGTTTTTCTCTGGTTAAAGGTGAGTGGTCTCGGGAAGGACCAAAATCTGGAACCACAGAGGACACAGAGTTCCACAGAGCAACTCCACGGAGGTCTGGGTCGGTTTCTCTGTGTTCTCTGTGGTTCCGCTCTTGCTTTTCTCCGAACTTCCTAAAACAAACTGAGACACTACCGTATGGAGACGGGGCTTGACCGTCCGGCCTCGCGGGGCAAGCCCCGCCTCCACCCGACCACCTATGCCGCAGCCGCGACGCGTCGAATCAAATCTTCCTGCTCGGTCTTCTTCTCCGCGCCGATGGTGAAGGCGTCCAACAGGCCCAAGGACAACGCGTATTTGATCGCCTCATCCTGACGATCACGCAAATCGCCCTGGCCTAGAATCTTCATGCCAACCAGGCCCTTGCCGGCTGCTTTCATCTCTTTCATCACACCGATTACGGTGGCCGGATCGGCATCCATGTGCGAGCCAATGGGATTGATCCGCACCAAATCCACTTCCACCCAGGGAGACTTCGCGGCCGCCCGCAACGCCTCAATGCTGTGGCAGGAGCAGCCGTGGGCGCGAATGATGCCTTTCTCCTTCGCCTCCGACAATACATCCATGGCCCCACGGAATTGCGTGGTCCAGTCCGCCTCGGTAACGCAGTGCATCAGTGCGATGTCGAGATAGTCGGTGCCCAGCTCTTTACGGAAACGGTCAAGGTCATCTCGCATACCCTTGGCGTCGCGCGCCCAGCTCTTGGTGAGCACGGTAACTTTGTCGCGCGATACATGCTTCAGAGCTTCGGCCACATGGGGATGGCTGCCATAGGAATCGGCGGCATCGAAAAACCTGAGGCCGTTGTCATGGCCATTGAGCAGAAGGCGCGATAAGCCATCGACTCCCAGCGCCGTCTGGTGGGAATGGTGCCCGACCCCAACCGTTCCTGTGCCCATGGCCAGACGGCTGGTTTTGATTCCGGTGTTGCCCAGGGTCACGGTGTCCGACGCGCTGAACTTCTGCGGCAACGGAGTCGCAAGAATGTTTTGGAATAAAGTCTTTGATCCCAGCCAGGCAGCTCCCAAACCGTAAGTTGAGCGAACGATAAAGTCTCTGCGATGCATAAGCTCCTCCGCAGGATTAAGGTGGGTACGCTTATTATGACGCAGGCGGAGGGGGAATGGTTATCAGAAAATTCGAGTACAGGTTTTACGAAGCTCGCCTCTTTTGTCATTCCGGCAAGTCGCGCAGCGACGAGCAGGAATCCGCTTTCCTGGACAGCGTCGCGAAGCTGCCGGCAACAGCAGATTCCTCCTCTTCGCTCCGCGAATCGTCGGAATGACAAAAGATTTAGGTGAAACTGTACAACGGCCGAAAATTCAGGCGGCGCTGAGCCGTTCTAGTACTTCCAGTTCCCGCACCAGGGTCTGTACCACGTGCAGCGGAATTCGCACTCGGGTCACTTTGCCCGATTTGCGGGCGATGCCTTCCACGGCAAAGCCGTCGCCGTCGGGGCAGGCGTCCGCGATCAGCTCCAATTCTTCCCCGTAGAGCCGGATTTTCTTATGTTGTGCGTAGCCCAAAGTTGTAAGCCGGTCGCAGAGAACAACCACTCGTTCAGTATGTGACATAAGATAGCCTCGCAGGCATTCGGCCGTGAGGCGGGAACGGCCTAGCTGGATCCATGCGAGGACCATTACAGTCCCAAAAAGGGACCCTCGCGGTGACTCGTCTCACACGCGAGGGTGATCGGAAACACGCGGTTATTCCCCAGCGATTGTTTACTTTCCCGCCAGGTCTTCGTTGGGAATCAACTGATAACTGACAAAAGCCAGCCGCTTGCTGTCAGGCGACCAGGACGGGACATTGATCGTACCCTGTCCGCCAAAAAGTTTGGCCAGGATGGAAATCTTCTTGTCCGCCAGAGACATGATCCGCAAGGTCACATCTTTGTTGGGAGGATGCCCTTCGACACTCTTGTCGAAGGAAATGAATACCATCGATTTTCCATCCGGAGAGATGTGTGGGAACCAGTTGTTGTATTCGTCGGAGAAAACCTGTTCCTGTTCGCTGCCATCCGCCTTCATACGCCAGATTTGCATCAGGCCCGAGCGGACGGAATTGAAGTAGATGTAAGTCCCATCCGGAGAATATTCCGGGCCATCGTCCAGGCCCTTGGCCGTGGTCAGGCGGGTTTCCTCTCCGCCGGTCACTGGAATTGAATAAATATCAAAATCGTCGTTGCGCTGCCCGACAAATGCCAGCGTCTTTCCGTCCGGCGACCATCCGTGCCAGTAAGACGGCGAATTTTTGGTGATGCGCTTGGGCGTTCCGCCGCTGAGAGGAAGCGTATAAACCAGGGATTTGTGGTCTTCCTGGGATTGGTCGCTGATCACAAACTGTGTGCCATCCGGAGAAATGCCGTGATCGTTATTGCATTGCGTGGCCATTCCAGTGTCCATCATTTCTGGCTTTCCACCTTCGACGGGCAGCTTCCAGATATGGCCGTCCCGGTTGAAGATGAATTGCTTGCCGTCGGGCGGCCAGTTCGGGGCCTTAAAGGTTTAGTGGGCGAAAAAAACAACGCTAACGTCCGGCCCGGCGATGGGCACCACCGACAGCGCGCTATAAAGGGTCGTCTTGCCAGAGGCAGGCGCGAGCGGGCTTAGATCCACATTGGAGAAAACAGCTTTCTCAATCACATCCTTGTCGTGGGCGCAAACGCCGATGCCAACATAAAAAGTGCCCTGAATCGGAATTTTGATCCAACCCCCAGCGACCTGCAAATCGCCGCCGGCTGACGCCAGGGACATATAGACGTAATCTCCGCGTTTGGTAATGCGGAGACGAGTAGGAGCTGAAATGCTCGAGACGACCTCGCGGGTGGTGTCCCCTTTGGCATCGCGGAGTTGAAATGCGGTCAACCCATTGCCGTGGCGGGCGATGTCGGCATACACCGAGTCTGCATCCAGACTCTGCCGGACCATCAGCACGGCTTTTTTGTGTTCGTTGCCTCCGGCGGTAGAAAAAGAAATGTCCGCCGTCAGGCTGACGTCGCCCGACATTTTTTTCCAGGCGAACTGGAAATCGTCCTCCGCGAACCACATGTTCGTGCCGCTGCCGGTAAGCGTATAAGACTTCTTCGCGGCATCGAACTCGGTCGAACCAGGATGCAGGACCGTGCCCACATCCCCATGACCCTCAAACATTCCCACAGGTCCGGACGTCTGTGCGAAAGATCGGTTGGATGCCACAACCCCAAGCAGCAGAAAGAGCACTGTTAACGCACCCATGCTTACATTTACGCGTTTTCTATCCACGAATAGCCTCCAAAGTTGAGTAGGGGAAAGGTATGGCCCGGAACGGAAATTGTCAATGCGGTTTCCTTATGCTGAAGATTTGAGGCCCGAACGATATACTCGGGCCAATCGTTCATGGCCAACATTCTTTACGGAGTCAATGGCGAGGGTGCGGGACACTCAACCAGGGCGCGAGAGGTAATTTCTCATTTACAAAGCCAGGGTCACACCGTCCACGTCGCTTCCTTCGACCGCGGGTTGAAAAATCTCCACCACGATTTTGAGGTCACGGAAATCTATGGTCTCCGCTTCGCATACGTGAACAATAAAGTCCGCTACCGCCGCACCGTTGCCAGGAACCTGGGTACAGTCCGCCAGGCTGCGAAGAGCATCAAGCGCCTGAGCGCGCTGGCGGGCGATTGGAAAATTCAGCTGGTCATCACCGATTTCGAGCCTCTCACCTGCCATGTCGGGCATCGTAAGCGCCTGCCGGTGATTTCCATCGACAATCAGCACACCCTGACCAACACAGATGTTTCGTATCCCCATGAGTATCGCCGCGACGCTGCGGTGGCAAAACTGGTCACGCGCATGATGGTCCCCCGGGCTGACGCGTATCTTGCAACTTCGTTCTTCATGCCCAAGGTGAGAAAGGCGCGGACATTTTTATTTCCGCCGATCTTGCGCGAAGAAATTCTGAAAGCCAATCCGGTGAGCGGGGACCAGGTATTGATCTACGTCACCTCACCGGCCCCGGCGTTAGCTAAATTGTTGTCCGGAGTCCGCGGCGCATTCGTCGCCTATGGTTTTGGCCGGGAGGGCAGGGAAGGGAACACGCTTTTCCAAAAGCCAAACCTGGATGGGTTCCTGCAAGACTTGACCGCATGCAAAGCCATCATCGCCAACGTCGGATTTTCCTTGGTCAGCGAAGCGCTTCACCTGGGAAAACCGTATCTGGCGATTCCAGTCAAGCACCAGTTCGAGCAGATATTCAACGCCTATTGGCTGGACAAGATGGACTATGGCGCGTACTGGAAAGATTTGAACAAAGAGCGGGTCGAGTCCTTTCTCTACAACATTCCACAATATGCGGAGAAATTGTCCTCCTATCCACGTCAGGGCAATGAAGCACTGCTGCATAAGTTGGATTCGCTGATTGCGGAGTACACCTCAGCATGAGAGGGAACGAAAAAGTACCGGCGGCCAGTCCGCTCCCCGAACTGGAAACCGTCGCCAAGCCCACCTTTCTAATGGAAACAGTGACTCTGGTGAGCCTGGCCATCGCCGCCGGCTCGCTGGTGCTTTTTGCCTGGATTGCTGGAAGCCTGTCTCATGCCTGGGTAAGAAATTTTGACTTCGCCGTTCGCAACAAGGTCCACGAGTATGCCTCCCCATCGCTGACCAAATGGATGATTGCGATTTCATATATCGGCGGAGATGGGTTGGTGATTGCAGCCATTCTTTCCCTGGCCGTGTTCCTCATTTTTCGCTGGCGGCGGGCCGCGGTGTGGCTCGTCATCAATATTTCCGGGACGCTGGTCTTGGATTTGACCTTGAAATACAGCTTTGCCCGCCTGCGCCCACTGCCATTCTTTGTCCCCATGCCGCGCACCCCAAGCTTTCCCAGCGGCCACGCTTTGTTCTCATTTTGTTTTTATGGAGTGCTGGCTGGCCTGCTGGCGCACCGCATCCAATCGCGCTGGTTGCAGGTCTTGATTTGGACTGTCGCTGTTTTGTTGGTTGGCGCGATCGGGCTCTCACGAATCTATCTTGGCGTCCACTACCCCAGCGATGTGGTCGCTGGCTATCTCACAGGGACTTTGTGGGTGAGCACGATGATTGCGGTGGACCGCATGCGCAAGCGGCGGCAAGAATATGCGCCCGCTGGATGAGCGGTCGAATCAGGCTGAAGTCAAACCTTTAACCACAGAGGCACAGAGATCCACGGAGCAAGACACAGAGGCTCTATCGCGGCGAGCATTGTCCGGTGGAGATTGCAGTATCGTGTGCTCGGGAGCGCTGAAAAAGGCAGCGAAGCGTCGCAGAGGCAAGCGCTGGATTCAATCGGGACTTTTGTCCGCGAGCCGGTGCAGCCGTTCGGTGACGTTCAGCAGCGCCCGGCTGTCATGATACGCCGCTTTCCAGATACGGCCTTTGTTGTAGCTTGTGGGCTTGCCATTGGCATCCACCATCTCGTAATCGCCGCCGTATTCGTGATCGATCTGGTAGTCCTTCAGATACTGCCATTGCTTTTGAAACGCCTTGAAGTAGACGTCCGTCTGCTTGCCATATTTTTCGTGCAGCAGCAAGAATGAATTCAGCGCCTCGAACTCCACCCACCATTCTTTTCGCGTATCTTCCGGGTTGCTGGTTGCTGTGCCATGCTCGTAGACTCCGCCCAGGTCCTGGTCCCAACCGTAGGCGAGCGCGTGATCGGTCAGCAGCTTGGCCATGCGCTCAGTGCGCGGAGCATGCCCGTGTCCCAGCACGTCTTCGGCTTCCAGCATCAGATAGGTTGTTTCGACATCGTGTCCGTAGGAGTCGTGGTCGGGAATGGCCCGCCAGTCATTGGTGAAGTAAAGATTCATCGCGCCCGGCTCGACGGAAACCTTGTCGCGCACAATGGCCAGCAGCTCTTCCACGCGCTTGCGCACGGTCTCGTCTTTCCACACTTCATAGAGCTGGGAGAACGATTCCAGCAAATGGATGTGCGTGTTCATCGACTTGTAGCCAATGGGGCCGATGATGTTATGCGCTACTCTGCCCGTGTCTTTTTCTCCTTCAACAACCTTTCCGTCCCGCGTGAGCCACTCGAAATAGCCGCCGTTTTTCGCGTCGTGCGCATGTGCGTCCGTCCAGCGGAAAGCTTTCTGGGCCAACTCCAAGGCTTTCGGGTCTTTGGTGGCCTGATAGGCCGCGGCCGCGCCATAGATACCGAAGCTGATTCCGTACAAATGTTTCCCGTCGGTGAAGAACGGCGAAATCTTGCCGTCGTCCTGAAGTCCCCAATAAAATCCGCCGTACTCCTTGTCCCACAAAACGTTGTCGAGATATTCGACTCCATGATGAACGATGGGAAGATATTGGTCCTTCAAATCCGGGCGCCGCATGACAACCTGGGAAGCCACCCAGGTCATGCGTCCCTGAAATACTGAGAATTTCCCCTCGCTCCGGCTGGGTTTCCATTGGCGGTCGAAACTGGCGTTGAACCCGCCGTTGACGTTGTCGACACAAGCCGGGAACCACTTGCCGAGAATGTCCTGGCGCAGCATGGTTTCAGCTTCGTCCGCGAACTTCAGATAGTTTTCTTTGCTGGGCGCGACGTAGGCGACCGGCTTAGGCGGGGCCGCCGATGCAGGGGCCGCTTGAGCGAACAGGTGAGTTGAGATTAACGACGCCAGGGCGAACGCCAGGCACAATTTCGAAAACTGACTGAGCTGCATAATTCTCCCGTCGGTCCAAACGCTATCCGTAATGACGGAACTGGCGCCAGAACTCAGGCCACGGCTGTAGAAGATGTTTGCACAAGTAAATCTCAGGATGGTCCCGCGACTCCTCGTTCACCACGCCGTAGCGATTGGTATTGTGCCCCACCAGGTCGCAGGTTTGGAAATTTTCTTGCAGATAATCTTTGGAAAGGCCCACCACGATCAGGATCTGAGGCCCCGGGCCGTAACCGCGCAGCCAGGCGGAGTTCGTCCCGCTGATCGCCGACGGCAGGTTATGGGCTGGCCCGTAAAGGTCGATGGCGCCAGTCTCTCCATAATTTCCCGCCAAAATGCCGGTGCGCGCCTGTTCCTCGGGCGGGAGGGACTGGTAAATCTTGGCGACGTTTTCTATCAGGTCCGTCCAGCCGATTTCTTCCGCAAAGTTGTCGTGAATATGGTAAGTAGCATTCCACAGTTCGGAATGGACGGGCGCCCAGGGAAATGCAATCAGCGCGAAGGCCGCGCCTCCCAGAATCAGGACCGCCCAAGTCGAGCCTGCCATTAGATGGCCCCTGATTTTCGATGGAGGGCCGATCCAGCGGTTCCAGAGCAGGCTTCCGGATGCGAGCAGCATGGGGTAAAGCGAAGCTGTGTAATACGCGCGGGAACGCGCCACAAAAAACAATAGAAAGGTGATGACAAACAGCCAACCCAGCGCGCGGAACTTCGCTCCCTCGCGGCGGAACAGGTAATACGAAAGTCCCGCGAGGACCAGCGGCAGGGTGACGATATTGATGCATGCCCCTAACTGATCAGGCAGAAAGCCTTGGGTCCTGCCCCAGCGTATGTCACGCTCGTGGATGTAGCGAAGAAAATCGAGCGAGATGAAATTGTGATGCGCCTGCCAGAGCACGTTCGGCAGAAAGACCACGAGCGATAATGCGACTCCGAGCCACAGCCAGCGGCTGAGCAGGTGGCGTCGCGTTCCCGTCGCCAACACCGCGCCAGCGATGCCGAGCGCGTAAAAGCCCATGGTGTATTTGGTCATCATGCCCAGTCCGATAACGGCCCCAATGGCCGGCCACCACCGCGGACCATCGGATTTCAGCAGCCGGACCAAAAAGTACGTAATCATCACCATCCAGAGAAAATCGAGTGCCACGTACTGGAACACCGATCCCTGGATCAGCACGATGGGCGAGATCGCCGCGGAAAGCGCGGCCAGCACCTGGGCCCGGCGACTGCCGCCCAGTTCGCGCGTCATCAATCCGGTTAGTACGGTGGCAGCGCTCAAAGCGAGGCAGGAAAAGAAACGTAATCCAACCAGAGAGTTGCCGAATAGCGCAAGCGCCACCCGCGCAACCCCCGGGGTTACCGGCGGATAGGCAACAAATCCCCAGGCCATGTGGCGGGCATCGTCAAGGGTCTGCAATTCGTCACGGTGAAATCCGTATTGTGAGTTGGTGAGGGTGTGAACGAGAAATGGGATGAAGGCAACCGTCATCAGGGCGATTAAGTCCCGGGACGATTGCTTTGCGGGCGATTGGGTCATTCGATCTTATACGTGAAAAAGCTGCGGGAGTTGCGCCGCCGGTTGCGTTTTCAGTATCTCAATGACTTCGCATCAGCTCCAGCATCTTCCGGTCCAGCTTATGGCCTTTGTAGTCTTCATACTGAACGTCGGCGCGATCACTATCCATGACCCCGAAAGCCCCGCGCAGGTTCCACATGGAAAATCCCCAACCCGCTTCTTTCCACAGTGAAA
>CAZETZ010000065.1:0-17074 GCA_964514735.1 uncultured Acidobacteriaceae bacterium
GAATTGGCATTGTTCACCATCCACCACCGGATTCTAAACGAAGCTGCCGCCGCGACAACGACTGGGGCCATGCCTCAGCCGGGACCGGGAGCGGGAGTTAGTTCGTAAGGATTTAGAAATCAGATTTAAAAAAGCCGCCCGGGAGAGCGGCTTTTGTTTTGCCTCTGTGGTTCAAGCTTTGATTTTTGCTTGTAGCTTTGCGGCACCCGTCGGCGAAACCTTTAACCACAGAGAACACAGAGTTACACAGAGGAAATGGCACAGAGGACTTCCAAATCAACGGAACAGATTCTTGGCAATGAAAATTGCGTTCGCCGGCCGCTCTGCGAGGCGTCGCATCAGGTACGGATACCACTCTGTCCCAAACGGAATGTAAACCCGCATGCCCCATCCATCTTTGACTAATTTTTTCTGCAAGTCGCGACGAATGCCGTATAGCATCTGGAACTCAAACGACTCACGCGGAATCTTTTCCTGAATCGCAAAAGCTTTGGCCTGATGGATGATGTTTTCATCGTGGGTAGCCAGCCCGTGGTAAACACCGCTTTTCAGTAAAACCTTGAGCAGCTTTACGTAGTTGGCGTCCACTTCAGCTTTGTCCTGAAAGGCAACTTCTTCCGGCTCTTTGTACGCGCCTTTGCACAAACGAATGCGGATTCCTGAAAGCAGCAACTTTGACACGTCTTCTTCAGCACTTCGCATATAGGACTGAATCACCGCGCCTACGCATCCCTGATGTCCTGGCTGGCGATGCAATTCATGCACAAAATCCAGCGTGCGCTGGGTGTACGCCGAACCCTCCATGTCCACACGGACGAAATTCGGAGGACTCATCCCGGCGGCCTTTACCACCAAAGCGGTCACCAACTCTCGCGCCAATGCCCCATCCACATCGAGCCCCATGTGCGTCAGCTTCAAGCTGATGTTAGCTTGGATCCCGCGCGCGGCGATTTCATTGAGCAGTTGATGGTAAAGCTGCGCGCTGGCGCGCGCCTCATCCGGGTTGGTAACGTTTTCGCCCAGGTTGTCTACCGAGACCGTCATGCCCGCCTGGTTCACCGCCCCGGCCGCAAGCAAAACATCGCCGACTTGGGAGCCGGCCACAAATCGGCGGGACAGCTTTTGCCCAATCGAGGACCGCTCGGCCAGCGCCCGCAGGCGGCGGTTCTCCGACAAGGAAAGAAACAGCGCCCTTAGCACGGCGCATCTTTCTGTTTATGAATGGCTTGGGAGTTCGACCGGACGATCACAAAACGTTCTCTCACCACCAAAGGTTACACCTTCAACCTAAGGCGTGAAACTGGGCCGGAGTTATTCGTCGGCGTTGAACTTTACTTCGACCGGCTCTCGGGTATCGTGGGTCGCAGGTTCCCATTTCCATTTCTTCACAGCAGCCAAAGCGGCCTGCACGAGAACTGGATGTCCACCCTTGACTTCGACGGTTTTCACCAAGCCGTTGCTGCCCACGGTTACGTCAACCTTGACCACACCCTTCAGGCTCATGCGGCGGGCCATTTCCGGGTAGTCGGGCATCACCTTACTGGTGACCTTGCGCTTGCTCTCGGAATCTTCCTGGGCAAACGACGGTTTAGCGCAGACGATGACGAACAAAGCGAACAGCAACGTAAGGATTGCAGTCCAGCGTTTCATGGGGAATCTCTTTAACTTCGAAGAGAATACGTTACGGTTACAGAGGGCGAAAGATAACCATAGTCACTTATGCGGTACTAACACTTTTGTGCCACGAATCAGGGAAAGGGCGAGTAAGTAGTTTCTAATGAGCGTACTAGCAGGCCGAAAAAGTATTCGCCGATTATTCGCCTTCGGCTTCCAAAAATCGTTCCGCTTCCAGAGCGGCCATGCAACCTGTGCCGGCGGCGGTGATGGCCTGACGATAGCGCCGGTCCTGCACATCGCCGCAGGCATACACGCCGGGAACGCGTGTGTGCACGTAGTTGGTAGTCTGAAGATAGCCGTCGTTGTCGGTGTCCAGTTGTTCCTCAAACATGCGCGCATTAGGAATATGGCCGATGCCCAGGAACATGGCACTGGTGGGATGGTCCCACACTTCATGGGTACGGACATTGCGAAGTTTGAGGCCGGTGACTTCTTTCTTGTTTACGTCGTAAACGTCTTCGACCGTGGTATCCAGCATGAACTTGATTTTCTGGTTCTGCTGCGCGCGCTCCAGCATGATCTTGGAGGCGCGGAACTGGTCGCGGCGGTGAATGAGTGTAACTTTGGTGGCAAAGCGGGTGAGGAAAATCGCCTCCTCCATCGCCGAGTCGCCTCCACCGATGACTGCGATCTCCTTACCCGAGAAAAAAAATCCGTCACAGGTAGCGCAAGAAGAAACACCGTGCCCGATCAGGGCCTTCTCGCTGGGAAGGCCAAGCCATCGGGCAGAGGCGCCGCTGGCGATGATCAGCGTGCGCGTGAGAATGGCGTCCTTGCCGACCTTCAGGCTGAACGGACGTCGGCTGAGATCGACCGCTTCAAGGTGCCCCAGCTGATATTGCGCCCCAAAGCGCGAAGCCTGCATGCGCATATTCTCGATGAGCTGTGGACCCTGGATCCCCTCGGGAAATCCGGGGAAGTTTTCCACCAGCGTAGTAAGAGCGAGCTGGCCTCCTGGCTCATGGCCTTCGAGCACCAGCGGTTTCAGATTGGCGCGCGCAGTATAAAGGGCGGCGGTATGGCCGGAGCATCCCGAGCCGAGTATCACAACATTGCGAATGTTTTCCATCGTCATAAATTAGATTGATGAGGTTCGATTTGGTCGCAAGGCCACCCACAAGTGACTGATTCCGCGGTCATTTCTTGTTGGCGGATGATTTTCTCACAGAATTTGCCGCGGGTTTCTTCGGGGCGGCGCCAGCGGAAGCGATGCGCGCTAACTCCTCCGCCACGGTATGGCGCGCTCCCAGCAGACCACGGTAGTTGGCGATGATTCCCGTAGCGCTCTGGAACAACGGTTCGTAAGCGCTTTGGTCCGGCGCAGGGGACCCTTCCGCTGCCAAGCAACGCGCCAGAACGACGGAAGACTTGCCAAAGCGCTCCAGTCGTACGCGCCTGACGGGTGTGTTGGTAGCCAGCATGTCCGCGGCGGAAGTCACCGCCGCCGCGGAATCCTCGAGCGAAACTTGCAGCAGGTCCTTGGGGTCACGTACGCGGAAGGTCAGTGTCTCGGACATATTTTTTTCGTCCCGGCTGAACGAATACTGCACTGTCGAAAATGCCGCCTGTACGCCGAACTCGCGGCGAATGCGCACCCAACTGGCGATCGAGGGACCGGACGAAACCGGAGTGGTGTCTCCGCCTTGAAGAAAAGCCGGGGACTCATCCAGGGTCGAGCGCCCGCGGTCCACTTCGAAATCCTGAGAGAACAGGGGTTGCTTGGGAACCCGGCCCAGCGCCGCGGCAATTTCCTTCTGTTCGTCAGCCGGGGGCGAGCACACATTCAGCACGTTGACCTTCACCTGTGGCTGTGGTTGGGGTTGCTGGGCGGCGGACGGAAGAAAAGCGCCGCAGCCGATACAAACAATCGCTAGGGTCCTGAACACGAAGGGGATTTTAACAGGGGTAGGCCGTTCCCGCGACGGGGCAGGTAAAATCGAAGCATGGCGAATCTTACTTTGATTTACGGTTTACGGCTGCTGCCATCCGAAGAAGTCGCGGAAGTCGAAGATGCTGTCCTCAAACTGAACAACGGCCGCGAGGCGCGGGTCACCATGCATATGCTCGAAGGCAGTAAGGATGAAATCGAAAAGCAACTGAAAACCAGCCTGGAGGCTTTTTTCGACTTTTATCCCGAAATCTAAGGCCATTGCGTTAACCCCCAGTCCCGGTCCCAGACTCCCCTATAATCGCTCTGAGCTATGGAATCTCCCCTCCGTTATTTACGGATATGGATGGGGCGGGTGGGGCTGTTTCCCTCCACGCATTATGCGCGTGTCTCCTGCCTTATTTTGGGGATTGATTTGATTTTGTTTGCCCTCAAAAGGGCGTTCGAATTCTTCGGAAGTTCCTATGGCGAAGCTTTAAAGTTCTGGGTTTATCTCCTTGGGTTTGTCTCGATCAACTTATTTTTGAGCCTTGGCTATCGCTGGATAAAGGCCAGGATGCTGTGGCGGCTGCGCAACCGGTTGATTGTTACCTATGTTTTTATAGGAGTGATTCCGATCACTCTGCTGGTGACCATGGCCTATTACACCCTGGATGTGTTTGCCGGGCAGTTCGCCAATTTTGTCGTGACTTCGGAGTTGAATCAAGAGCTGCGCAACCTGAAGGTCGTGAACTCCGCAATCGCGGGCAATCTGATCTCCCGGCTGGAAAGCGGCGGAGCAGTCACGCCGGAGTTTGTTGCCAGCCTGAAGCGCCAGAATACCGGGGATGCTCGCCAGGTTTGCGTTTGGAAGGACGCGAAAGCGTCTCCCGTTTGCGATGGGGACCAGGGAGCCAAGCCGATTGCCGCGCCAAAGTTGTTCGCGGACCGTTTGGAAGCCATCGTCCTGGATGAGGGGAAACTCTATCTTCGTGCCGCAGCCGCGCGCAGCGTAAATGGGCAACGGGTGATGGTTGTTTCCAGTGAACCCCTGGACCGCGCATCGGTGGAAAAGATCGCGGCGGAGGTGGGAGAAGTTACGCTTTCGACGACCGTATACACGCCGGCGTCAGCCAAGGATTATTTGGAAAAACGCTCGACCTCCTACGGCCCCATCCAGGTGGATGTCGCCAACGATAAGCCGCAATTCTCGATTACGGCAGGACCCAACTCACCATCGTCGCAAGCACGCGTAGAAGCGGTGAAGGCGGGGAGCCTGACGCCCGCTTCCGGAAATTTTGACCGCATCATCGAAGGCGCGGCGCCGTTGGCGGTGGTGGACTGGGCCACCGGCAAGGAAGAAGAGAATAAAGGGGGTACGCTGCAAGTCAGGACACGGCCTTCCAATCTATATACGAAGTTGTTCGGGCCCAGCGATTTTGCCCAGGGCTGGGGGCTCATCATTCTCCTGATTGGTATGGTCTTCACCATGATTGTGGTTTTCGCCCTGGTGGTGGGGACACGGCTTACCAGCAGCGTGACGGGGGCGGTAGCACAACTCTATCTGGCGACGCGCCACGTCAATCAGGGAGATTTCAGCCACCGCATTCCTGTTACATCGAACGATCAGTTGGCCACGCTCGCGCACTCGTTCAATTCCATGTCAGAGTCGCTGCAAAAACTGCTGGAGGAACAGAAGGAAAAACAGAAGCTGGAAAACGAGCTGGCGATCGCGCAGGAAGTGCAAGCACAACTGTTCCCGCGGAAAATTGCGCAACTGCCGAACCTGGAGGTGCATGGATTTTGCCGGCCGGCGCGCACGGTGAGCGGCGACTACTATGACTTTCTGACGGTTGACCCCGACCGCATGGTGATGGCGGTGGGCGATGTCAGCGGGAAGGGAATTTCCGCCGCGTTATTGATGGCGACCATCCATTCGGCGGTGCGCGCCTACAGCCTGGAAGGCATTCCGATCCTGCGGGAATCCCAGGCCGCAAGCAGAACAAGCGGGAACAGCGTTGCCATGGCGGTCCAGGGAGTCGAAGTTTCCACCGCCGCTTTGCTGACCTTGCTCAATCGTCAACTTTACGAAAGCACCCCCACGGAAAAGTACGCGACCATGTTTCTGAGTTTTTATGACGCGCGGGAGCGCACCCTGACCTATACCAATGCCGGCCATCTCCCGCCAATCATTCTCAGCCATGGCCGCGCAATTCGCAGGCTAGACCGGGGGGGGACGGTAGTCGGGTTATTTGGCGAGGTTGGTTACGAGGAGAGCGTCGTACAACTTGCAGACGGCGATATTTTTCTGGCGTACAGCGACGGGGTGACGGAACCGGAGAATGACTACGGCGAGTTCGGCGAACAGCGGCTGATCGGTCTGGTATGGGAAAACCGGCAGCTCCCATTGGCAAAAATCAGTGAGATCGTGACCGCCGCGGTGGATGACTGGATCGGCGCCAACGAGCAGCCGGACGATGTGACGCTGGTGCTGGCGCGAGTACGATGAATCAGGACCCTACATAGAACTGAAAGGGCGCCCAGTAGATGGGCTTGCGGAAGCTGCTATTGGAGCGCAGCAGGTCGAGCTTGGCCAGACGCAACGCGTCCGCCGGGCTGCGGCCCTTTTGAATTTCCGCGTAGAAGCGGTCCATGAGGAGAGGCGTTGACCGGTCATTCACCTGCCACAACGCGCCAATCACGTGGTGCGCGCCCGCGCGGACGAACGCCCAGGATAAGCCCACCAATCCTTCTCCGTTATAGAGCGTCGTGCCGGAGCCGTAGCAGGTGGAAATCACGACTAAATCTGCGTGTAGCCTGTGGTTCATGATGTCGCGGGCATGGAGCTTGTAGGAATCTTCTTCGGCGGTCGCTTTGGACAAAATCACGGCGGAGTCGAGCGGGCTAAGCTGACTGGCAGTCCCGTGAGCCACGAAGTGGACGTAAGAAAATTGTTCGGGCTTGCTTTTGAAAAACATGTCAGGGTTTGCCTCGCGTCCAGACGAGACTTGCCGGAATGGCGGCGCGAAATGTTTCTCAATGTCCTGCATCTCGGCCTGGGCATTGGGCAAAGGAGGAAATTTGGGGTCGGGAACAACCGGTTCGCCGATCAGAAGCAACTTTCCAGCCGTCTTCCCGGACGCAGGCTGGGATGCCGCCAGCATGCGCAACGAACTGGCGTTGGTCACCGTGACATCTTCAATCCAATAATGCGGTTCGCGACCCGGAACAATCAGCGTTTCGAAGTTCAGGTTGTTCAGGCTTCCGTCCGCGAGGATGGTTACCCGCGAATGGGCGGGAATAAGTTTCTGCGCGGGCGCCACCAGAGCATCGTAAAGCATTTCCCCATCGGGATTGTGGCTCTGCAAAACATCCGGCGCTTCCAGCAGCGCCTTGCGATAGTCTTGGAGCAGGCTTTCGATTTCTGCCGCTGGCCGGAGCTGGACGAGGGTCGTACGTTGCGCGGTCGCCACCCAAAGGTAGGACTGCCGCTGGCCGAGCCAATAAAACAAAACCACGCCCCCAACTTTGTGCGCGGCATCCTGGGGACTGACCATGGTGTGACCGCGCCAGGCGCATTCTTTCTGCCGCTTCAGCAGACCCAACCCTTCGGCCAAGGTCTGTGCCCGGCTGTACTCCGCGGTTTGAAGGGCCGCGGCGCTCTTGCCGTGCTCAACCAGAAAATGAATGTAATCGTCATAAATGTCGGCGGCGTGGGTCAGGAATGAGAGCCGGAATTCTTCCAAGCCGACCGAGGACCGCGCGCATTCCAGCGTGCTGAGCGCGGCTTGATACTGTTTTTCCGCGGACCCCATGCCACTCTCGCGTTCATAAAGGTGGGCAAGCTCGTTTTGGGCCATCCAGCGCAACGGTGGCTGCGTTTGCGGATCTTTTACAACTTCGAGAAACGCCCGCTCGGCTTCCCGGTGCTGTCGCGCGTTCGCGGCAATCTGCCCGTCAGTTAACAATGAATAAAGCTCGGCAAAGCGATCGCCGCGCCGGTGAGCAAGCTCGAAGGTTTCACGGGCATATTGCGCTGCCAGATCGAATCGTTTCAGTTTGATCGACAGGGAGGAAAGCGACGACAGCGCGTATGAAGCCTGCTCCAGATCTCCAATGTCTTTTGCGGGCCCCAACGCTTTTTGGTAATAGGCCTGCGCCAGGGGAAACTGGTACTGAGCGTCGTAAACAGCACCCGAATTATAGGTCCATCGGACCTGGTCCTTCACAATCCCCAGCGCGCTCGCCCTTTTTTCGGCCTCCAGAGACAGCGAAAGTGATTGGTGAAGGTCCCCGATCTGGTAATAGCACCAGCCAAGATTTCCCAAGGCTTTTTCTTCAAGGATGCCCGAATCGATCGAGCGTGCAAGCTGCGAAGCCTTATTTGACCAATCAATCGCCTCGTCGTAGTGGCGTTGGTGGACCGCGGCAAAACTGAGATTCAACAGCGCGGAAGCGGCAACGAATGATTGACCATGGGTCCGCGCCAGTTGCAGGGCCTCGCGGAAAAATTGCTCCGCCCGGTCCGGCCTGCCCTGGCGTACCTCAAGGATCCCGCGCGCGGTCCTGACCTCAGCCTTCAGTTCGGTTTCCGAGGTAGCCGAAAGCGTCTCTGCCTGAACCAGGCTTTGATCTGCCGCGGTGAAGTCTCCCAAAGCGGCGTGGGCCAGACTCTCCAGCACGTACTTCTTGATCGGCAAGTCATTGGTGGCGAGGTTGGGAGGAAGCTGCGGCGCAAGTAAGGACAGGGTCCCCTGATTCAACCCTCTCCAAATCAGAATTTCTCCCTGCAGGAGACGAAATTTCCATCCCCACTCCGGATTGCTCAAAGAAAAGCGCTGGGAGGACTTCTCAGCCTCCTGTTGCGCCTGCAACAAGTGTCCGTGAAAAAAGTCCAGTCTGATTGTCTGGAATACTTCTTCCGGACTGGAGACCTGGTTCTCCCGCGCGCAGGCCACGGAAAGCGCAAGAAAGATCAATAGTGCTGGAACTACGGCGCGCTGGTGCCGTTTCCAATCACTACTCCCGCGCTCATCCCCCCAACCGTTGGGCTGCCGAGTTGCAGTCCCAGCATGCTCAGGTGGTAAGAGTTCGCGTCGATGATCAAAGCCGCTAACGCGGCCCTGCCGAATCCAGGTATGGTCAGGACATTGCCTTCTAGAGTCCCCGGAAGCTTCCCTTGGAGAGTGGCTTTTTCGAATAGCGAGCACTGGACTTCGGTCTTGTCGCCTCCGGCAGGATTATACCGGCCTGTAGCGTTCTGCCGTTGAAGAAAGCTTGGGTCGCTCAACGTATGCTGGTCGGGATATCCGTGGCTGTCAGTTTTTTCCGGCTTGCACAAGTCCAAATTCAGGTCCACCTCGATCTGGCAGCTTCCCACCCGCAAATTGTCGAAGCGCGTGCCCACAAAATTGACCGAGGGAGCATACTTTCCCATCTCCGCCGGATGCTCGGTGATGATCTGCGCCACCACCCGGTCCGCGGTCAGGATTTCCGCGATATTCAGGCCTTCAATCACGCTGGTGGCGAGGGTGGTCCAGCCGGGCCGTTTCCTGCTCACAATGCCCGAAACTTGGGTATAAGCCGACTTGAACGAGACAAGGCCCTCAATCCGAAAGCTGTCCACCCGCGCGGCACTGTATCCACCGTCGGGCGACAGGGTCACCGGAGCTTGTGAAGCCACCACTTTTTCAAATGGCAGTTCGATGTGGCCGCCAAATGCGCTGGCGTCTGCGTGAAAAGTATGCGTACGACCGCCGATAACACTTCCCATGGCATTTCTCCGCTCAAATTTTTTGGGGAAAGAACCGCTGGGTCCTGGCCTTTACATGCAAGCCTTAGCCTAATTCTGAATCTGCAACTCGAGAGACTGGCGCTCGATTTCCGCTTTCTGTGCGCCGTCCTGCGGCACACCGAAGACCACAAGCTGGTAGGTCCCCGAATCTCCATGCTTCAGATAGAAAGACATGGAAACCGAATTCTTTGCAGCTTCGGCGGAAACCGGGAGCGACCCCTCCAGCTCTCCGGTGGAGGATTGTAGCTCACATACGTAAGAAGCGAAACGGGATTCTGTCGGAATATCGACGGTGAAGGAAACCGGGTTATCGCGCTTCACGGTTATCTGGACCGCCGGTCCGCGCGATGCGCCCGCGGTCAAGTAGACCGGGTTCAATATTTGCGGCGACTGGGCTACGGCAATTGCGACCTTGAGCCGCGGAACCGTGACGAAGTTCTGATAGCTCACCACCACCAGCAACACCGCCATCACCGGCACAGCAATCGCCGGCCGGAACCACGACAGCCACTGATTCGGCTTGCCGGGTACGCGGGCTTTCTCAACTTCTACAGATGAAGACGAAAAGACATCCTTGGCGCCGTCGATAAGCGCGTAGCCTGCCTGCACATCAAATTCGCATTCTTGACACTCAAAGAAGTGCTCTTCAAAACTCTTACGGAGCTCGGGGGAGAGTTCGTTGAGTAGGTATTTTTCGACCGCCATCAGGCGTATCGCTTCGGGGTGATCCATGTCCGCATTTCCTCTCTGGATAGGTAGTGAGTCAAAGCCGCGAAACGTTGCAACCTAGGGCGCGCTGCCGACTTGGATCCCGTTCCCTTGGTTCGGTCCTTTCCCCTTTAGATACTGTGATTTAAATGACTGTTTGGCACGATGCACCAATACCCGCAAGTAGTCGCGGTCGATTCCAAAGTCACGGCAAACCTCGTCTTTGTCCCGCTCTTCGAGAAACAACTCCTTGAGCACGCGCCGGTCTCTTTCGGTCAGTCCCTCCAGGACTTGGCGGACAATCATCACCGTTTGCTTTCCCATGGCGCTGCTCAGTGGGTCGATACTGTGCGTGTCCGGAAAAATGTCGCCCGGCTCGTCTTCTAACGGGGTTTCACGCGACGAGGAGCGGTAGTGCTCCATCAAGACGTGATTACAGACCGAGACCACAAATGGTCCCAGCCGCTCTGGATGGCGGATGCCACTGCCCCCGCGCACCACCTTCAACACACGGGCAAAAGTTTCCTGGCGCAGGTCCGCGACCACTTGGGAAGAAGAAACCCGGGAACGCAGCTTCTTCTGGATCAACTCCCCAAAATAGGCGACAAAATGCTCTTGCGTCTGGTGATCACCTTCTTGCAGACGTTTTAAGTACGACGCATCAAAGGCCTCGAACTGCAAGCTGGTAACCCCCCGGTTGACCTGTTACAAGTGCGCAACATTTTACACTGCGCTGGCGGCTCCTGAGTCACCTTGTTATGAGCAATATCGCGAGGGAGCATCTTATCGGCAAATCCCAGAACTCCTGAAAAAGCCCGTCTGGCAGGCGATTTCCGGGTTTCAAAAAAATATTTTCCGGTCGTGAAACGAAATTTTGGGCCTGTGCACTATCCCGGTGAAGGGCAAATAGAACTCAGAGTTTGGAGACCAAGCAGTGGGGACCGCAGTGGCCAGAATCAACCGGGAATTGCTGTTGCCAGGATCCGCGGCAACTGGCGGCGCGCAAGGCGCAGCCGCAACGGGCAAATACCAGACCTTTCAGGCCCTGGTCATGCAAGCGCTTCAGTTGCGCCGGGCTTATCGCGAGGTCTTTATCCTCTGCGATATCAGAGGGTACAGCGCGGGCGAAACTGCGGTGATTCTGGGAATCAGCGAGGATTCGGTCCTGCGGAGACTGGGGCGCGCGCGGAATGAGATGGGTCTGGATGGCGACGCCGGCGCCAGCATCATCGCCGAATTGATTGACTTCTAAGAGTTGTGCTTGGGGGAGCACAAGCCCGAGGTATTGACCTCACTCCTCTGGGGGAGGGCTGTGGGGTAGGATCGCCGGAACCGGCAACCATCGGTTCCGGCGCCTTCGGGACCCTTCGATTGGTATCCTCAGCGTCTTCTAATTTTCGTCTTGCGTCAGCGCAAACCTGCACTGGGCTTTTCTTGAGTCTCCGTGTCCTCGATGGTTAGGACCGTAAAGCCTTTCATCCCAGAGGTGCGAAGAAGAAACCAAACGCACATTGAATCGTTCTCAGAATCTGCGATGATCTTGACACGTTCTCTCTGAACCGCCATGCTAACTAGCTAATGGGAGAGACCATGGCCGAAGCCTCACCAGATAAGCGCTCGACGCGTCGTTTTGCGCTTCGTCTGCCCGTGGCGGTGAAACAGGAACAAGCTACCCCGCAGGAACAAGCAGCCACCAGCCGGGACGTAAGTGCCCGCGGCATATGCTTTTATGTGGAGTCCGCGGTCGAAGAAGGGGCTGCCATCGAGTTTACACTCACGCTTCCACCGGAAATCACACTGACCGAGAGCATTCACGTGCGCTGTCTAGGCAAAGTGGTCCGTGTGGACGAGCCGGGGGACGACGGTAAAGTGGCAGTGGCGGCGGTCATTGAAGAATACGAATTCATGCCTCAGAGTTAGGGCGCCGCGCCGGCGTGATATCTTTCCCAGCGGCATCTGAAATGTGTATTGGGTGATTTTTGCCGCGTCCTCATTACCAGCCAATTGTGTTGCTGATGGTTGCCGCAGGTTTGGCCGCCGGGTCACCCGGGTGGACGCAGACCGGGACCGCAAAAAGCCCGCCTGGGATTCGCGTCCGGTCCCTGCGGGTGATTCCCAGCGGCGATGGGCCTGCCATAGAAATCATCACCACCCGCCCCATCACTCCGCGGATTATTACGTTAAAGGACCCATCGCGGCTGGTCATCGATCTGCCTGGCGCTTTGTTGGCACCGGGCAGAGCGATCGATTTTCGCAGCGATCAAATTGACGGTATCCGTGCCAATCAATTTCAAAATGTTCCTCCCATTACCCGCGTGGTCGTGGATTTGGCCAAACCAATCGGCTATAGCTGGGATGCAGCCGGCAACCGTCTGATGGTCCGGCTTAAGACGCTTGAACAGAAGATTGCTCCAGCTCCGGACACTGCCCAAGAGAGCGCGCCGGGCTTGGTTCCGCTGACGCCCGGGACAGCGACGGTGCAAACCGTGGCCAGGACCGAGGGCCAAGGTTCCTCCCTCACAGCGGGTAACGACATCGCGATCATGCACCTCCCGCGGGGCGGGCAAGTGCGGGTTTGCCCAGGAACGACGGTCTCGGTGAACTATTCGAAGAGCGGGCGGGACATGCTGCTGGCCATGAATACCGGCGCGCTGGAAGCGCACTACGTGCTCGACACGTCGGCGGATTCGGTGATGACCCCGGATTTCCGTATCCTCTTTGCGGGCCCGGGAGAATTTGATTTCGCCATCAGCGCCGACTCTCAAGGCAATACCTGCGTACGCTCGCTCCGGGGAAACACCGGGTCCGTGATTGTTTCCGAACTGATGGGAGACGGGACCTACCAGGTGAAGGCGTCCGATGAAGTGGTTTTTCGCGGTGGACAAATCGCGCAGCGCGCAACCAGCGTTCCGGCCAATTGTGGTTGTCCTGAGCCCCTGATCCCGGAGTTGTTGGCTTCGGCTGCGCACGCGCCTCCGCCCGCATCCACACCAGCCACCCGCCGGCCAGCGGATGCCAGTGGCTCCATGACCCAACCCGTGCCGGATGCCGATAAAGTCCACATCAAGGTGGATGCGCCGTTTGTCTTTCGCGGGAGCGGTACAGAGGTCCCGCCGGCCCCAGAGCTAGCGCAGCTTTCTTTGATCTATGTCGAACGGCGCGGGCCTTTGGAAGTGATGGTGTTGCCGCCCGCTCCCCAATTGATTGCGGTCAAGCCCCGAAACAGCGGTTTCTTTGGAAAGATTAAGGGATTCTTTTCCGCAATCTTTCGATAAGGGCCCGTTGCCTTACGGATTGGTTCCTTTATGGGTTCCTGTTACTAAGGTTCATTGCCCGCGATTCCAAGCCCCGCATATAATTTCCGTACTCTCTTCCACATCTGAGGGGATTGTTGTCCATGACCAAGGCCACCGCGGCAAGTCCTGAACCGGACCACAACCGGCAAGGGCAGGAACTGGAAATTTTTCATGGGGTGGCCAAGGCCCTCACGTCGTCGCTGGATCTCGATTCCATCCTGCAAACCATCATGGAGAAAATGGCCGAGTATTTTCAGCCAGATACGTGGTCCTTACTCATGGTGGACGAGGAAAAGAACGAACTCTACTTCGCCATCGCGGTAGGGACTGCCGCCGAGGCCCTGAAAAATGTCCGGCTCAAAGTGGGAGAAGGCATCGCCGGCTGGGTGGCCAAGAACGGCGAGCGTTTAATTGTTCCCGATGTCATGACCGACCCGCGTTTTGCCAAGCGCATCGATGAAATGACCAAGTGGGAGACGCGGTCGATTATCTGTGTTCCCTTGCGCTCCAAACTGCGGGTGCTGGGGGTCATTCAGTTGGTCAACGTGCACCTGGAGCACTTCACCGACCAGGAAACTTATTTCCTGCAATCCCTATGCGATTACGCCGCCATCGCGATTGAGAACGCGCGCGCGGTGGAAAGAATTCAGGAACTCACGATCACCGACGATTGTACCGGCCTCTATAACGCGCGCCATCTTTACAAAACGCTCGAGGCCGAGGTTTACCGCTCCTCTCGTTTCGGATATGAGTTCAGCGTGCTGTTCATCGATCTGGACCACTTCAAAGCGGTCAATGATACCCATGGGCATTTGGTGGGAAGTAAATTGCTGGCGGAGATCGGTTATTTGATCAAAGCCCAACTGCGGTTGATTGATTTCGCCTTCCGCTACGGGGGCGACGAATTTGTAGTTCTGTTGCCGCAAACCGGAAAAGATTCCGCCATCCACGTGGCTAAGCGGCTGCGCGACAGCCTCCGCGCCAGCGCATTCTGCAAAGAAGAGGGACTGAACCTGAACGTTCGCGCCTCGATTGGAATGGCCACCTACCCGCACGACGCCAAGACTCCGCACGATGTGATCCGCCAGGCCGATGAGATGATGTACCTGGTCAAGAACACGACCCGGGACAACATCGGAATCGCCCAGCGCGGGGTGATGAAGTAGAAATGTGGAGCGGACACTCCTGTCCGCTGTGCTGGCGGCGTTACAAAGGTAAAAGGGAAATTTTGGTGTACGCAAGCGGACAGGAGTGTCCGCTCCATACCTGTGCCCCTAAGGCAGAGGATAAAGATTCAACTCAGGCATCGGAAAATCCTTGCGGTTATCCGTCATCAAAATGCAGTGGTTCTCAAGCGCTGCCGCTGCCACAATAGTGTCCGCCAGGGCAAGTGTCCGCCCCTTGCGGCCCCAGTCGTTCCGAAGTTTCCCGGCACTACGCCCTGTGTTGACATTAATGTCAAAGCAGTTGAAAGCGCCGAGGAAGGACTCGGTAGAGTCCTCCTCTCCTGGGCGAACTCCAGCGTAAACTTCCGCCACGTTCAAAGCGGAAATATTGAGAGAGTGCCCGGCACGCACCAACTCCGCCAGTAACTGACGGCGGTTTTTGCGCAGCCGTAAGGCGTCAATCAATACGGTTGTATCGAGCATCAGGCGCATTCAGGCGTCTCTTACGCTGGCTTTTGCGGTTCTCCCGAGAAGGCTCTTTAGGAAAGGCCAACCGGGATTCGCTTTCGTCCCGCAAATTTCTTACCCAGGTTGCGCTGTCGACCGCGTCAGCATGGTTCTCCGTTTTCCAGACAGGTTCATCGCTCTCCAAAACCTTCAACAAACGCCGGCGGCGGATTTCATTGCGCGCGGTTTCGACCAAAAACGCGCTACGTCCACGAGGACCGACGATCGCGTCGATCTCGCGGACCAAATCCTCAGGCAACAATACATGGGCGCGATGGATCATATGTGCTATTTAATTGTGCATCACTGATGCATATTATGTCAACACATATTAAAAGCACATATAAGATGTGCTTTATAAAACATTTGTACGGCGAATGGATGACTGGTGCCAACGTTGTTGTTTGGGGTGGTTCCTTGGCTATAACACCTGGTCCGCAGGTATGCCTCCGGCCCTTCATGGGCCCAGAATTATTCCGGCAACCTCTGCTCGCCATGGACGGAAAGCGTCGCTTCGGCTCCCACCGCTGAAGTTCCCGGCTGGCCCCCACCCACAGCAATGCTATACGCTCCCGCGAATACGGCGCGGTTTCCAGCTTCATTCACGAAGCTCAGGTCGCGTGGATTCAGGCTGAGTTGCACATGCTGTGTTTCCCCCGATGGAATGTGCACGCGAGTCACGGCGCGCAGCGCGCGTAAGGGCGCTCCCGGCAATTTAGGGAAAGTAATGTAGAGTTGCACCACTTCGTCCCCGTCCGGGCCGGCGGCATTTTTCACGTCCACATCCGCAGTGAGCGGATCTCCCGCATTCAAGTCGCTGGTTGAGAGCTTGAGGTTGCTGTATTCGAATTTCGAGTAGCTCAACCCGTAGCCAAACGGATAGAGCGGCTTGCCTTCGAAATAACGGTAGGTGCGGTTCTTCATTGTGTAGTCCATGAAAGGCGGCAGTTGGTCGACTCCGGTGTAGAAAGTCACCGGCAAACGCCCGGCAGGATTGTTCGCCCCCGCCAGAGTTTGCGCGATGGCAGCCCCGCCCTCTTCGCCCGGGTACCAGGCATCGAGAATCGCGTTGGCGTGCTCGTCCGCCCAATGAACCGCCAGAGCGCTGCCGTTCATCAGCACGACCACTACTGGTTTGCCGGTTGTGCTCAATGCCTCAAGAAGGTCTTCTTCTTCCTTAGGCAGGTCGAGTTTGGTTCGATCGCCTCCCGCGAATCCCGGGACATCGACCTTCATTTCCTCACCCTCGAGTTGCGAGGTGATCCCGACGACCGCGATAGTGACATCGGCCTGCTGGGCCAACGCGACCGCGTCAGGAATTGGATTTGCGTTTACCGGCAGCCATACAAACTGAAGGCCGGTGCCGCCCAGGCCGTATTCCAGCTTGACGGAATAGCGGAGTCCTTTTTCCAGGTGGATGGTTGTGTTATGCGGTTCCGGGTCGTGCAGGATGAAATCGTCTACGATCTGTTTCCCATCGAGCCACAGACGGGCCATCGATCCCACAGTGCCGATTTCGTAATCGCCGGATTGGTCCGGCACCAGGAAGCCGGTCCAGCGCGCGGAAAAATTCCTCAGGCCGGGTGGCGGTGTAAACGAGGACTGCTCGGAAGGGAAGCGCTGCAAATCAATCGACTTGTCCACCCGCATGACCTGGGCCGAGCCTTCAAAGTTTTTGTTGGAAAAATATTCTCCACGCAAGCCGGGCTGGCCGTCTGGGGTTTTAAGCACCGCGGTTGGAACCAGTTCTTGCGTGCGCAGGAAATTCATCCCCGGCGCGTAGGCCACTTCGGCGGATGGGAACTGCTTGCGGATACCGTCCAATGCGGTGGTAGCGCGGGACGGAGTGCCATTGTAGTTGCCTAACAACACCGTGGTGGATTGGGCCAGCGGTCCGAGGACCGCGATCTTTTTGATTCCGGCCGCGAGCGGCAGCGTTCCGTCGTTCTTGAGCAGAACGATGGACTCGCGGGCTGTTTTCAGCGCCAGTTCACGGTGGGCCTCGCTGTCAATTTCCGAGTCCGGGGTCTGCGCGTACTTCACCATCTCCGGCGGGTCA
>CAZETZ010000066.1:0-16072 GCA_964514735.1 uncultured Acidobacteriaceae bacterium
CAACCCCGACATCGTAGTCATTACCGCCGGCATCCCACGCAAGCCGGGAATGAGCCGCGACGACCTCTTAAACACCAATTACAAAATCATGTCGGACGTGGTCAGCAAGGCGGTGAAGAATTCCCCAAACTGCATCCTGATCGTGGTCTCAAATCCGCTCGATGCCATGGCCCAGGCCGCCTACAAGCAAAGCGGCTTGCCGCGCGAGCGTGTCATCGGCATGGCCGGAGTGCTAGACTCCGCCCGCTTCCGCACCTTCATCGCCGAAGAATTGAAAGTCAGCGTGGAAAACGTAACCGCCTTCGTCCTGGGAGGACACGGCGACACCATGGTCCCGCTAGCGCGCTACTCGACAGTCGCTGGAATTCCCATCACTGAGCTGATTGAGAAGACTCGTCTCGAAGCCATCGTGCAGCGCACCCGCGACGGCGGAGCTGAAATCGTAAAGCATCTCAAAACCGGCAGCGCTTACTACGCTCCCTCAGCTGCAACCACTGAAATGGTCGAAGCAATTCTCAAAGATAAAAAGAAAATCCTCCCCTGCGCCGCGTACCTGCAAGGCGAATACGGCATCAACGGACTCTACGTCGGTGTGCCGTGCAAACTGGGTGCAAAGGGAATCGAGCAGATTATTGAGATTAAACTGACTGCCGAAGAAAAAGCCGCGCTGGATAAAAGTGCAGCAGCAGTGAAGGAGTTGGTTGCAGTAATTGGAGTGTAAATCTTGAAGCAAATATCCTTTTCAAAGTTTAGAGCAGAGTATTCAACAATTTTGGCGAACGTGAAGAAAACGCGGAAACCTGTTGCTATAACTAGAAATGGTCAAGTACTCGTAGAGATCGTGCCGGTCATGCGCCGGAAGCGCGTGGCGAACTTGCTTGAGTCGGATGTCAGGCTCAAGTAAGGTGCCTAGGTCCCACGATTTTTGAGACCTGGAAGGGCGGGCCACACTTCTGTGTCGGCAGTCGCTCGATGTTCTTGTAAATCAAGAGTAGGGCCATCGTTTTACGGCATCTGCTTGTATGTGAATCGAATTGGACCTTTTTCTGGATGCCGATCCACTGCAATCCCAACCGCTTTTTCAAACCCCAAATCTTCCATTGTAGCGATGCCTTGCTTCGCCGGTGCGTTGTCGGCGAAGAGCCACCAAGATATCCTTGCATCTGCAGGATTCTGTCCATCGACAAGCCACGGCCCACCAAAAGGGCGACTGGCTGAAACGGGCGAATAACACGCGGATACTGTTGCACTAACCCAAAATCCAATCTTCATACCAGGGTAGATAGGATCAAGGACTTCCCAAAACACCGGAGCTACGATGTTCGTTTGTCCCCGACGGCGCAAAGTCGAATTGTCGTAATCGCGCCAACTAAATGACTCAGAGCCTTCGAGCCGCAAGCACGTGTTCCTCGCCATCATATGGCCGATGTTCTCGAGAGCGATATGGAAAACAACCCGAGTCTCACCGTCAATCGTCGGCAAACGATCTCTCGGATCAAAAGAAAGTGGCAATGTTGTAACCTGAAGATGGATTGAAGATATCTTGAGAAGAGGATGTTTTTGCCGGTTGCGTATGTCTTCAATCAGTCTGTGGGCTGCTGGATTGGACTTCCCACCCATTCGGACATAGTACTTTGAGTCTCTCTTAGACTGATGCGGAGCGCGATCGCTGTCAGGTACAGCAACAACAAACAGCGCCTTTCCGGTAGCGATACTTGAAGTGCCGATCTTCGGTCCTATCTCGAACACGTTGAAACCAATGATTTCAAATTCGGTCAATTTTGGAATAACATCTTCGAGCCATTCCTTTGTTGACTGTCTCCCCTTTACAGACAATGCAACGCCTCCACCATCTACCTTACCGTTGTCCGCGACTCCGTAAATGATCTGTCCTCCTCCAGTATTGGAGAATGCAGATAGTTGTTTGGCCAGTTCATTGAGAACCTCGTCTTCGTTAACACCTGGGAGCTTGAGATCTAATAAGCGTGATCCTTTCCGCTCAAACGAATCATTTTCGCCTGGAGGGAGTGCCAGAATGTCGTCTTCTGTCCAGTTTTCAATCGGAGTTGGCATAGCACAATAATATTGGAGTGTAGGAGTTCGTGGCCTAGGTTTCGCCCAAAAGCGAGACCCCACGAATATAAGAATGTTCTTTCGATGCAATGCACTTGGTCTAATTACACCCGCTCAATCACCACCGACTGCACCACCACATCCTTATTCGGCTTGTCCTGCCGGTTGCGCGGCAGAGCAGTAATCTTGTCCACCACATCCTGTCCCTCAACCACTTCACCGAAAATCGTGTGCTTCCCGGTAAGCCAGGTCGTCGCTGCCACAGTAATGAAAAACTGCGAGCCGTTGGTATTCGGCCCGGCATTCGCCATGGCCAACTTTCCCGGCTTATCAAACTTATGTGGAGATCCCTTGGTTTCATCCTCAAACTGATATCCCGGCCCGCCAAACCCTGTGCCGGCCGGGTCCCCGCCCTGGACCATGAAATTCGGAATGACCCGATGAAAAATTGTGCCGTCGTACAACTTGTCTTTGCTCTTCTTCTTGCTCACCGGATGCGACCACTCCCGCTTGCCCTCGGCCAGGTCCACAAAATTAGACACGGTTTTCGGCGCCTCTTTCTCAAACAGGCGGCAGACAATGGTTCCTTCAGAGGTATTAAAAGTTGCGTACGTTCCTGATGGGCGGCTCATGAAATCCTTTCCGGAAAATCTGGTTTGAGGTGAAAAGACTATTTGGGTGTGGCTTCAGACTTGGCGGGCGCCTTCGCAGGCGTTTCTGCAGGTTTCGCCGCCGCAATCGACTGCGTCACGCTGATGTGATTGATCTTCACCGGACGATAGGGCCGGTCATTCCCGTCTTTTCCCATACGCGCGATCTGCTTCACCAAGGCCACCGCGGCATCATCGCACTGGCCAAAAATGGTGTAGCCGCCGTTCAGGCTCGGGTACGGAACTTCCGTAATAAAGAACTGCGAGCCGTTGGTCCCCGGCCCGGCATTGGCATAAGCCAGCCGGCCCGGGCGGTCAAACTTTACCGCCGGTGAGGTCTCGTTCTTGAATACATATCCCGGATCGCCCGCCCCCGAGCCCGCGGGGTCGCCACCCTGGATCATGAACTCGGGAATCACGCGATGGAAAATCGTGCCGTCGTACAGAGGAACGCCGTGCTTCTTGTTTCCCGTGACCGGGCTCTTCCAGTCTTTGGTTCCATTGGCCAAGCCAATGAAGTTCGCAACTCCGATCGGGGCCACGTCGGGAAACAATTCACACTTCATCTTGCCGGCGGTCGTGTCAATGACGGCAATCGGCCCACTCGCCCGGGGAACATGAGTGACCGCCTTGGCAGGCGCGGCTTGTGGCCACGACAGCACGGAAGCGAGGCACAAGACCCCAGGAACAGCAAGCAATCTTTGCATAGAAAGTCTCCTGAATAGCTTCGAGAATTTTACGACAAGTTGAGCCGCCGGCATTAACTCGCTTGGCTACCACTTGCGAACCAGGCCGGACAGGGATGGTTATGCTCTCAATTGGCCGAGGGCCGGTCGAATGGGCCGGGCCGCGTGGAAGTGGGATGTTGGGTAGGACCGCTCAACCAGACGCTTGGGCCGCTTGCTCGGCTTCCTGCTCGGGGCGAGGGTGGACCAATTGATTCAGCACCGTGAGCAGCGTTTCGATCTGGACGGGTTTTGAAACATAGCCGTCCATTCCCATACCAAGGCATTTTTCCTCCACACCCTTCATCGCATGCGCGGTTAAAGCGACGATGGGGATGTGGCCACCTGTTTTCTTTTCGCGCTCGCGAATCACGCTGGTGGCCGCATACCCGCCCATGACCGGCATTTCCACGTCCATGAGCACAACATCGAACAGTTGTTTTTCCGCGGTCCGCGCCGCTTCCTCGCCGTTTGCCACCAGGGTGACTTGGTGCCCGCGTTTTTGCAGCAGCCGCTGGATGAGCAGTTGATTGACAGGATTATCTTCGGCGACAAGGATTTGAAACCCTTTGCGGGTTTCCCGCAGGGAATGGCGGGTCACCAGCTTGCGGCGCCGGATGCCTTCCGCGACAGACTGCGCAGCCGCCAGAATCGCGTCCAGTAGGTCCGCTTCAACAATGGGCCTGGACAGATACGCATTGATGCCGATTTCGCGGCAGCGTACCGCATCCCCGCGTGTTCCGGCAGACGTCAGCAGCACCACTGCCATTTCCGACCATTTGGAATTGGCGCGGATCTTCTCCGCCAGCGCGAAGCCGTCTATTCCCGGCATTTTCATGTCGGTGACGACCAAGCGAAATGCGTCATTCGCCCGGTCCGCCGCCTCCAGCGCGTTAAGCGCCTGGGCGCTCCCTTCCACCACTACCGTCCGCATGCCGCGAGTGCTTAGCTGCTGCTGCAAGATCAAGCGATTGGTTGAATTGTCGTCCACCACCAGCGCTTTCATGTCCCGCAGCAAATCGGAATTCGTAAACGTGAAGGGGGGAGGGTCTTCCTGCTGCACGCCGAGATGAACCGTGAAGTGAAACCTGCTGCCTTTGCCGACTTCACTTTCTACCCAAATGCGGCCATGCATCATTTCAACCAGCCGGGAACAGATGGAAAGGCCGAGGCCGGTTCCGCCGAACTTGCGCGTCGTGGAACTCTCCGCTTGTTCGAAGGCGCGAAAGATAGCGCCCTGCCTCTCCGGCGGAATTCCAATGCCACTGTCCGTTACGGTGAAATGCAGGTCTGCGTGCGCCGCGGCGCCGGGAGCGCCCAAGGCCACGGAAACGAGCACTTCGCCGCTCTCGGTAAACTTGACCGCGTTGCTCACCAGATTGGTGATGATCTGCCGAATGCGGCTCGGGTCTCCGATCAGGTGGTCCGGAACGTCCGGGTGAATCTGGCAAGCCAGCTTCAACCCTTTTTGCTGGGCACGAAAACCCAGGGTCTTAACCGTATCGCCCAGGCTGTCCCGTAGATTGAATTCGATTTTCTCGATTTCCAACTTGCCGGCTTCAATCTTGGAATGGTCGAGGATGTCATTGATGACGGTGAGCAAAGACTCGGCAGACAGGCGGCAGAGGTCCACATACTCCCGTTGCTCGACGCTGAGTTGAGTGTCGAGGACGAGTTCCGTCATGCCCATGATGCCGTTGATGGGGGTGCGAATTTCGTGACTCATATTGGCGAGGAATTCGCTTTTGGCCCGAGTGGCGTTCTCGGCGGTCTTCCTGGCAGATTCCAACTGGGCCGTGCGCTCGACCACCCTTTGTTCCAGGTCAACGTTCAACTTGCGGACCTTTTCTTCCGCCTGCTCGCTGACCTCGACCGCAGCCTGCATGTCCAGGAGCGCTTGCCGGAACCTTGCGGTCATCAGATTCAAGGCAGTTGCGACCGCCGCGATTTCTTCATCACCGTGGAGGCTTGCGGTCAACTCATACTCGCCCTTGGCAACCCGGGTGGCGATTTCCGCCAAATCGGTCAGCGCCTGGGCGAGTTTGCGGGAAATTCTCAGCGACGCGAACGCGGCCATCAGCATGGCTGCCACCGTCACCGCAAGGTTCATCGCCAATACTACTTTGGCCGTGTGTGAAGTCCAGGGCACGTGCTCTTGAGCGTCTCGTAAGGTTGAAACCGTCATTACCGCGCCGGTCACCAACAGGGGAAGCAAGCCCAGCAAAACCAACGTCACCAGCAAGCGAGCGCGGATGGACTGGCGCGGAGAGCGAAGCAGGATTTTCGGGCGAGGCGTCATCCACAGTCACCGGCCCAGTACCGCATCAGGAGTTCCCCCATCACTGGGGAGGACGGCTTACTAATCTGGCGGGTATTTGGAGTGAACTTTTCAGCCGCGGCTTCTGAGGTCGCAACCACATCGGCAACTGCGGAAACACTGGTCCTCATGGATTTGTGCGGATCAAAGCTCCAAACCTGCCATTCTCAACAATCGGCATGGGGACCATTTACTTGAGGCGATTCTAAGAAAGAGCCAAGACTTCGGAAACATGGAGAGAGTTAGGGCATCCCGTCTTTGGCCTGCATGAGGCGGGCCGCGGCCCTGGGTTCGCCCGATGCTTCTTACTAGTTGAACAAGTAATAAGCGTAGACGATTGCGAGCGTTACATCGAAGAATAAAACCGTCTTGCCTACCGGCGGGTTGAAGACACCGTTCAACACCGCTAAATAAGCGACTATGCTTTTGAGTGTGAACCAGACCAGCAAAACGGGCAGCGAGGTCGAACGCAGTGTGGCCGGTGGTTGTTTTCTGCTTCGCCATGCGAGCAGGCCCAAGGAGAAAATTGCCGCTCCTGCCGTTCGGCTGGCCGAAGTCCCACTCACGCTTACCGCAGCGCCGTACAAGGCTGCCAAGAACTGGGGCGCTAAAATCAGGCCACTGCCAAGAACTCCCAGCACGATCGCGGTAAGCGTCAGGACTGGCTTTAAGCCTGGCGTGAGCGTTGTTGCATCTATCGTGCTGGGATGGTCCGCCATTCCTGAGACCTCGTGAGAATGAGAACAAAAATCATAAAGTGGAATACCAGCCCCAGGGGCACGTAGGCGACAGGGATGTACCAGAACGCCGCGATACTTCCTCCCGTGCCAAAGACACTGCCTCGCACCACGGCGTGGATGAAATCGAGCGCTCCGAAGACATTGAAAAACCAGACTGCCGCGAGAGCCGGCTGGCGGCGCTGCCGGACAAGAATGAAGGCGGTCAGGGCCAGAAGAAACGCCAGAAAATCTCCGTAGGCCTGATACAGGGCAAACGGGCTGCGCGTGACCGAGGGTTCGACAACTCCCGGCACCAGCGACATCAGGCCCAAGTATCGAAGTAAAAAGGGCGAAAGCAGAATCAGCAGCGCGTCGGCAAAGGTCCGCTTGCTCAGAAAGGGCCACAGGTACCATTTCGCCAGCAAGGCGGACACAAGCAGGCTCATGCCAAATTCAAGGCCGAAATTAAGCATGCTGGGCATAGGTCTCCTGTCCGGAGATAGACGAACGAGACTGTGAAAAATCGACAAAACCGGGACCGACATTCAGGCACAGGGTTTTTCAGACGACAATGTCCGCTTCAATCCCGATTTATGACCTCAGGCAGAGATCGAACCCGAGTCACGCGCGCGATTCCTAAGCAACAGAACTATTTGTCGACCCGGTGATAGAGCCGATAAGCTTCGTCGCCGATCGCGGCAAAGGGGCGGAACGTCAGCTTGCCAGTCTCGGTCTGCACCAGCCAGTCTTCTGAAGATTGAGAGGTAGAGGCAGCGGCGAGCAACTGCGCTCGAGTGATCCTGGCCGAAAGATTGCCAAGGGCAAAAAGCGCAATCGGTCCACGCAGGAGCGCTACCGTATTGGGATTTTGTTCGTCGACCGCCTCAAGCCGCAGGGGCATTCCGATTTCAAACTCCAAGCGGTCGCCATCCTTCCAGCTTCTGGTCACGGCCAGAAATTTTCCCGGTACGATCTCGCTTTCTACGCCGGTTCCATTGAGGGTGACTCTGCTTTTCGCGTCCGCCCACGCCGGAATACGCAAATAAACCGTGAAGCTCTCCGGACGCGCCAGGCCGAATTGAAGTTCAGTCACATTGGACGCAGGGTAACTGGTGTGTTGCGTAATCGTGCAAGGGGTCTTATTCGGCGACCATGTGAGACGTGAAGGAATGAACAGATTGACATATATCCCGTCCGCGCTCGGATAGTAGGCGCTGATGCCGTAATCGGCGGTCAGTTGCGGGAAGGTCCCGGAACAACACGGCCACTTATCCTTGTAATAGACCTTCTTGCCGTTGTCGTTGTTGTAGTCGGAATAATAAAAACTAGTGCCATCGGGAAGAATCGGCTTGGCGCCGGCGACGGTGTTGTATAGCACCCGTTCCATACTGTCGCCATAGCGGGAATCTTTGGTTACACGCAGCAAGTAGCGAGTGATTTTGAACTGCCCGTAAGCTCCGCACGGCGTTTCAAAGCTGGAGCGCGTGGTACCCAGACTGGCGGCCAGCAATCCCTTTCCGGGTTCTACGAATGTCTCATTTGGCCCCCATCCGCCAGTGGCGTAGCTCTGTTCGTGGAGCATGCGCAGCCCGTTGACGGCGGCGCGCAGATATTTTTGGTCGCCCAATACCAAATACGCCTGCATGGCAGAACTGAAGGTGTTCACATGACTGTAAGCGTGTTTGCCAGGCAGCGCATTGTGGTTTTCCGCAAGCGCATCATAGTACTCGTGATATATGAAGCGTTGCCCTAAATCACGATAGCGCCGGTCCCCGCTCCGCCGGTACGCTAAAAAGAAATTCTCCGGCAGCGTGTACGTTTCATCCCAGGTATAAGCGATGTCTTTATGCGCCCGAGCTTCCTGCTCCGCCCGGCTCAGCGCTTTTTCGGGCAGGAACGGTAAGACTGCGTCGGTGCTGCGTTTCAACACTTCAAGCGCAATCGGGTCTGCGGCGAATTCGTGGGCATCGATCAGTCCGCAACAAGTCTTATCGAAGGTATAACCCGGCAGGTGATAGTCGACATAAAACTTTCCTGTAGGTTCGACCGTCTCGGCGTAGGCCCGAACCAGGCGATGCACCTTGGCCTGCGTCGTCTTGTCTCCTGTGACCGCATAGGCCCTCGCCAAACCGGAAAGATATTGACCAAAAGTGTGTCCTGGGATGAAGCCATGAAAACTGCCGCTGGGAGGATCAAAGTCAGTGCTGTTGTCATACCAGCCTCCCATGTCGGGCCCTGGCGCGGGCATTCCCTGACGTTGCCGGAACGGCTTGAGCAGTCCATCTTCAGGGAGATTCAAGAAAACTTTATGGTTGTTCTCAAACTGCTGGCGGAGCAAGCCATCGAGCAGTTGCACTTGCGGATACTCGAAAAGTGAAAGGGGAGGGACAACTGCCACTTCAACGTTGGGGAACGCCCAAGCGGATAGAGACCGCGCTGCCAGCGCAGCGCCGGTAGTAACTGCCGCTGTCTTTAGAAAATGCCGTCTCGATGTGGTCTTCATAAAGGAGCCTCCTGGAGGTTCGGACTGAGCGGCCGGTTGTTCCATCTGCAAATTCAAGTAAACGTTTACTCACTTAGCTTCCTATACTACAGGCACATGGGCTGGTCAAGATTTGAGCGATCATCTCCTGAGCGGGATGCTCTGTTCGACCCCGGCTGTCCCTCCTTTCTCCGGTCTTCAAAACCGGTTCTGCTGGGCCACCCGCAGAGGGAAAGTCACTTCGTCTTCTTCAGCGGTATACTTCGCCAGATGCGGTCGAGGATTCTCATGGAACTGCCTGAAGACGTGGTGAACTGGGTCGGCAAACATTTCGGCGAAGCGGAAAGGGAAGAGGCGTTGTCCCACGTGCGCGCGGTGGTGGCTCCTGCCGACCAGCGAGCGCAGCCCCGCCTTCTGCGCTGTGTGGCGGTGGCTTCGCAGGGTGATTTGAATCGCCTGAAGTCTTTGATCGCGGATTTGGCGGTCGATTGGCGTGACGTACTCATGGCGGGAGAATATGCCATCAGGAACGGAAAGCCCGTACAAATTCGCGACCTCACTAAACCGATTCCCGACAAATAGAGTCTTGGGCACGGTAATTGGTCCGTCAAAGGATGAGCATCGGCGATGCGTACAGCCGATAAAGGCGCGGCGTTCAACTTTCCCAATGGATTCTTTTCAATCGCAAAGAGGGCGAGAAAACCAAAATAAAGCGTGGGGCCAGCCCAGGCAGATATTTGTAAGGCAAGCATAATGGTAGGCTTTGTGGTGAGCAAAGAGATGGTCAGATTTCAATTCGGTGAGTTCGAATTCGATCCCGGCAAGAGCACGCTGAGCCATAAAGGTCGCGTTGTAAAACTCCAAGCTCAGCCAGCGGTGCTGCTCGGAACCCTCCTGACGCAAGCGAACCGGGTCGTATCTCGAGAACAATTGCAACAGACGATTTGGGGCAATGGCACATTCGTCGATTTTGAGAAGGGACTGAATTTCTGTGTCGCGCAAGTCCGACTTGCCTTACGGGATGATGCTTCCCGCCCACTGTTCATTCGAACGGTTCCCAAACAGGGATATCAGTTCATCGCGCCTGTGCGGAGCATCGACGCCGGCGGCGATCGAACTGTGGAGGATACGCCGCCCAGTGTGCTTTCTGCATATTGGATTCCGTTTGCTGCTCTAGCCATCGGATTGTCCGGACTTGGTCTCGTCGCTGTGTTGTTCTTGTACCGCGCGGGGGATCGGAGCGTCCCGAATCTTGCTGTAACCCGCTTCGACGCAGACACCGATACCTCTGCCGCACGAGCGCTAGCAACCAGCTTGACGGATGATGTGGTTGTCCAACTTACCGCCGGAAGCGATGGACACTACCACGTGATCGGGAACGCGGACGTTCTTCGCGAACCGAGAGACAAGCGCAGCCTGCAATCCATCGCCTCCTCCCTGCGCTGTGAATACGTGGTACTAGGGCAGGTCCAGGCGGAGGGCGGAAAGGTTTTGATTCTGGCCCACCTGATTCGTATCTCGGACAACACTCATATCTCGGTCGTACGAATCGAACGAAATTTAGGCAGCCCGCAAGCTCTCGAGTCAGAAGCGGCTTCTCAGATTGCATCGCAGTTTGCCGCCAGAATGGCGGACCTGCCCGACAAAGCCGCCTCATTTTCTGCCGTAAGCCGCTGAATGCCAAGTATTTATTTACTTTCACCCGCCTAGCACTGTTTAACCCAGAACTGGCTTTCGGCGCATTCGCCACCGGGCGATCCTCGATACCCGTAGTGCAATACAGCGTGGAGGTGCACCGGATGGCTACGCGACGCGACTTCCTGCATTTGACATCGGCGGCTCTGTCAGCCCACCAGTTTGCAGGAGGACTCAACTGGTTCATCGACAACGTTCTGGACGACAACAAGAGAGGCGCCATGGCATTGCCCGAGCAATATCCTGCTTATTCAGCAGACCTGATCAAACAAATCGTTACTGTCGCGCATTTCGACCTGAACAAGCTGAAGGAACTCTTGAATCCGCGCCCACATCTTGTCAAAGCTGCATGGGACTGGGGATTTGGCGATTGGGAGACACCTTTGGGTGCGGCCTGCCACATGGGAAGGCGGGACATTGCAGAGTTCCTTCTCGCGAAAGGCGCAACTCCCTCTCTTTTCTCGTGGGTGCTCTTCGGAGACCTTCCTCTCGTGAGGCAAATCGTGGAGCGTAGTCCCGGGATCCAAGTTACGCCGGGACCGCACAGTATTAGCCTGCTGGCGCATGCCCGGATGGGTGGAAAGCAAGTCAGAAGCGGTTTTTGAGTATCTTCGGTCCCTGGGAAACGCGGACCTCGTCACTCCGGTCCCACTCGCGGAAGATGAAAAGAAAACCATCTGCGGCACCTATCGTCTCAGTGACGATCCCACACAACGAATCGACGTTTCCGCGGATGTGCGCGCGTATGAGGGCACTCCCATGTACACTCACCCGCCGCAACTGAATTGGACGCGAATTGGCACTATGGCTCGACCGCTCTTTCATCTTGGCCATAACGTATTCTACCCGGCAGGCGCTCCGTCCATACAAATCCGATTTGAAGAACGGATGCGCGTTGTGAACATGACGGTCGCAGATGGGGAAGATATTTTGCTTGCATCCCGTGCCCAAGGAGCATGAGGAATGCGGTTCGCGCCAGTGCAGCATGCGTCGCCGCAGTTTGCGTACCAGTCTCTATTCCACAACTGGCATTTCGTTGAGAGAGGCCTCACTGCGTAAACGCAGAACTACATGCAAGTCGGACAAGCCGCTCGATTTCGACTTCGTCCGCCATAGGGAGAAAAATTCTAGGCCAGATTGAAGATGGAGTGGTCCTACACGGTTGACACAAGGCTGTTTCTTCTGGGGTGCGATTACTTGGATGACGGGCCAATCGGCCAATAGTATACTTCCGATTTCCGTTCTATGGATGAATCGAACCAATTCTTGCCGGTGACGGGAGCCAGCGCTCCCGCGACGCAGTCTGACCGCGGCCCGCGCTTCCTTCCTGCCATTATTTTCGCCGGCGGGCTGGCTCTGGTCGCGCTACATCTGTTTCATTTCCCTAGCTACCGGATTGACACGCTGAACTACATGGCTAACATCAAGGTCTTGGAGACGACCGACCCCGTCGAGCTACATGCGGCAGTCTACGGCGCGTTGGCAGGGGTCCCCGCAGAGGCTCGTTCTCACTTGCTAGGCCTGGATGGTCAAGGCACGCCTCAACAGTCGGCCATGCTCAAGGACCGCGCCGTCAATCCAGGGCATTTTGTCGAGTTGCTGCCTTGTTTTGCGATTCGTCCGCTCTATATCGAGTTGCTTCACATCATTCGCAAATTTGGATTTGGTTTGTTTAAAACCACCGTTCTTGGCTCGGTGCTGCCTTTTTACGCGCTCGGCATCCTGGTCTTTATTTGGTCCAGGCATTACACCAGCGGCCCGCGGGCGATGATTCTTTCCTTCCTGCTGCTCATTGCCCCAGTATCGCTGCTACTCGGACGCTGTGGAGAACCCGACTGCCTCTCCGTTTTGTGGACGGGGTGCGCGCTCTACCTCTTATTTGAACGAGAACATTCCTTTCCGGGACTGGTTTTTCTGCTGAGCTCGGTCTTTGTTCGCACCGACAACGTGCTGTTGGTCCTGATTGTTTTAGCTTATCTTTGGCTGGTCGCCCGGCAGCTCGACATTTTCAAAGCTGGCGCGCTGGGTCTGCTCGCGGTGTCTTCGGTTTTGTTCATCAATCACTTTGCCGGGGATTACGGATGGAAAATGATGTATTATCGCGGTTTTATTGCCGCTCCGATTGCGCCGGGAGAATTCACCGCCTCTTTTTCCTTCGCTCATTACATGCAAGCTCTAAGAAGGGGTATTACTGAGGCCCTCGCCGGCCCGCTCATTCCCTACTTTCTGCTTGGGACGATCGGATACCTCGCGCCCACCGGCCAGCGCCTGCGGAAAATAGTCCTCATCACTGTGGTTTTTACGGCCGTGCATTTTGTAATTTTCCCTCTGGTCGAAGACAGGTATTTCGGGCTCTACTACATGGTCATGGGTCTGAGCGCGATTTCCGCGGCAGGAAACCTTGACAAGGAAATTCCTCGGCTACGTTTCAGGAGGTCCTCTGCCGGTCCGCAAGAGGCGGCAGCGTAGTAAACCGGACATAAGAGACGCGGGCCGCGGCTGCGATGGCGCCGGTGGGTTCGCCCCACTCGCTTCCGCCAAGATAAATCTAGGCGCCCCATACTTCGTGGCTTTTTGTGAGATACGAGATGCGTGCTATTGTCCGCTTTTCAAAAAGATAAACACATCCGTCCGAATTTTGCCCGGATTATGGTTCCATTCTTCGACCCAGTGTTCGTAGGTTTCCCTACAAGTTGGACGTTGTAGTTCATGAAGATTCCGACACCTGTGGTCAAGCTTTTGCCTTGAGTGCTGCGTTGTATCGGTTGACTGCGATCACCGACCAAACCATGGAGACGAATGCGCAAAGAGACCAGATCGGCTGCATGATGGAGTCGTGGTCCAGGATCGCGAAAGGATGAGTGGGCGATCCGCCTGGCAACCCACCAATTACGCTTAGAGTGATGGGAACCGCAAACAGCAGAAAAAGCAAAATCAAAGCGCCCTTTTTTGTGGCGTAGAACAATCCCAGCGGCCCAAAAAGAAATGTCAGAATCAGAGCCACAATATAGCCCTTACGGCGGGGCTTACTCCCTACGGACGCATAATTAACCTGGTTGGACCCCTGTGGCGCATAAGATGACGGCGCGTAATACTGGGCCGGCGCAGAAGGAACGTAGGCCGGTGTAGGGTCCGGCGGAGGCGGAACATAGGACGGTGTCGGATTTGGCGTAACTTCGTATGGATTCGACTGCGGCCCGTGCGGCCCCCAAGGAGAGCTGCTCATATATGCCTCCTTACCGATTTGGTCACGAAACCTGACGCGGGGAGTATACATCTGACTGGCCCGCGCTGACATTGATTTTCCGGTTCACTCAACAAAAGTGCGGCCCCACTCTTTGAGTCTAGGGGACTCGCGTTTGCTTTCTCAGCTTTCGCTCCTCCATCGATCGAGTTGCTTTCTCACCTTCGCGGCATTCGGATCTTCGATCTGATCGCGTATCTCAAGCGCCGCCTCGGCGTGCTCAATAGCCTTCTTTCGCTCGCCGAGCTTGTTGAGCGCCAGGCTCATGTTCCACTGCGCATTGCCCTCGCCCTGCCGGTCGCCGATCTCGCGGGCGATGACAAGTGCCTGCTCGTGATACTCGATGGCGCGACGATACTCGCCCAGCGAGTGGTATGCGCTGCCCAGGTTGCCCAGATCCTGCCCCTCGCCCCGTCGATTACCAATCTCTTTGTCAATGACAAGTGCCTGCTCGTGATATTCGATGGCGCGGCGGTACTCGCCGAGCGCGTGGTTGGCGCTGCCCAGGTTGCCCAGATCCTGCCCCTCGCCCCGTCGATTACCAATCTCTTTGTCAATGACAAGTGCCTGCTCGTGATATTCGATGGCGCGGCGGTACTCGCCGAGCGCGTGGTTGGCGCTGCCCAGGTTGCCCAGCGCCTTGCCCTCGCCCTGCCGGTAGCCCATCTGGTGGGCGATGGTCAGACGTTGCTCGTGAAATTCGATGGCGCGGCGATACTCGCCCAGCGAGTGGTAGGCGATGCCCAGGTTGCCCAGGTGGCAGCCCTCGGCTGCCCGGTCTTTCAGCTTGCGGGCCGCCTCCAGCGCCGATTCACGCCACTGGACCTGCTCCCGCGGATGTTGCCGCAGCAGAAGAATGTAGGTTCCGTAATCGGGATAGCCGCTGCATAACTGCGCGGCCTCCCGGTCATCTGCCGCGTGCGCGGCGGCCCACGCCTGCCCTGCCTGAATGTTGCCCCGCTCCAGGTCAAACTGCGCCAGCCCGCGCAGAATCGAATCTCCGCCTTGTTTGTAGAGATTATCTGCGCCGCGAATCACCTCAAGATAGTGCCGGGCATGTCGCAATCCGGCAGCTTTCATTTCCGCCGCGCTCAACTTTCTCCGGGCAAAATCGCGCATCAGGTCATGCAGCCGGTAGCGGCTGGCAGCCTGGTTCCACTCCAGCATGGAAAATTTCAGCAGATGGCTGAGGGCTTCCTGCATCTCTTCGGTTTCCAGTTCGCAGACCGCTGCCGCCGCAAGCGTGTCGAAGGTATCGGGAAAGATTCCCAACCTGCGCCAGCGCTTTCTCGTCTCTTTGTCGAGCAAGTTGTAGCTCAACGTGGCCGAGGCTTCGATGCCTTCCTCGCCTCCCCCCAGCGCTTGGAGGCGAAGCTTCTCGTCCGAGAGCCTTTTCCGGTAATCCTCGACTTTCAAGTCTGCCCGCTCAGCAATCGTGGTGGCAGCCAGGCGAAGTGCCTGAGGCAGATATCCGCAGAGCTTACTGATGGCTTCAGCCTCGCCGCCAATGCGCGGCGCGATTTGCAGTAGCAGCCTTTTTGCCTCCGGCGGGGGAAGAGTATCCAGATCGCGGGCGTGGATGCCAAGATAAAAGTGAATGCGCGAGGTGACCAGCAATATGCAGCCTTCGGGAGGAATGAGGGGTTTTACCTGCGCCGCATCGCGGGCGTTATCCATCAGCAGCAGCACGCGCTTGCCGTGCAGAACGCTCATGAATAATGCCTGAAGCTCGGTTTCTTTTTCCGGCAGCTTTGCATCCGGATGGAAGCTGCGCACCACATGCGCCAGCGCCTCCGCCGCGGTGAGCGGTTTCTCGCTGACGCCTAACAAGTCAAGATTGATTTGCCCATCTGGGAATTTCGGCGTGAGTTCCGCGGCCAGCTTGCGCGCTAGCGCCGTCTTGCCCACGCCGCCCTGCCCGCGCAATCCCGAGATGTGTACGCCGCCTTTCCCTATGACATCGCACAGCTCGCGAAGTTCTTCTTCACGCCCGGTGAAATCGTCCGGGGGCGTAGGAATTTGGAAAGGGCACAGAGCCGCAGACTGAGAAACCGGAGGCGCGACTGGGCGGAAATTCACGACCCCCGAATGGATTATGTTTCCGGTGGTTATTATGCCCTTTTCCCCGGAAACCTGGTCCCCCTTGACAACCGTCTTTGTTTCACCC
>CAZETZ010000066.1:16082-17016 GCA_964514735.1 uncultured Acidobacteriaceae bacterium
CAAATACCGCCTGCGCCCTCGGGGAATGGGTATCGCCGCCTTTCTCCATGGCGCCACAGAGCTCGCGAAGTTCTTCTTCGCGCCCGGTGAAATCGTCAGGCGGCGCAGGAATTTGGAAAGGTGGCGGAAGTGCCGGCGGAGAAGGCTCAGCCCCGCCCTGCTGAAAGATTACGTTAGGAGCATGGAATATATTTTCGTTGCGAGTAATGCTCTTGTCGCCGGAAACCGAGTCGCCCTGGACAACGCTCTTGTTCCCGCCAACCGCGTCACCTTCCACCTTGGTACTGCCGTTGAGGCTTACGCCGCCGGTTTGCAGATTCCCTCCAGCCTGGTTGAAATCTCTGTCGGCTTGGGTGTGAGTGCCGGTATGAACTTGTCTTACACCGGCATTCTCTTCCTTTTGCTTTCTTGTCTGCGTGGAGTTGTCGAACAGCCACTTAACGACGGGAACGGCAAACGCCCCGATTGCGCTGAGCAACTCAAGTAACTTCTTCAGAGCGTCAACTGTCTTGTCGTTGTCAACGGCGAACTTGATTACGCGTGCACCCCAAAAGTGGGTGGCGAAGGCAAGGGCCAACAAGGCTACGGCAATGATTATGGTGACATGCCTCTTCTTCACTGCTTGCCCTCGAAATGAAAGTTAGGGGCCCTGGAAGACGAAATTGCCTGAGTATACCTGTACCAGTCAATTTTTTTGAACCGAGCGCAACGCGGGGGCGCAGATCGCAGCGAAATTTTATGAGGCCTGGGAGTGGCATCTGGTGAAACTCGAACAGGAATTCGGGAAATTCGGGGCGGGACAGGAGGTTCCCACTAAGGCGCAGGTAGGGTTACCCCGTCGCCTCCACCGTAAGCCGCAGCCCGACCGCCTTGGTCACGGCCACTAGCGTGGAGAGCCGAGGATTGCCGCGCAGCGACAAAGCCCGATACAAAC
>CAZETZ010000067.1:0-16283 GCA_964514735.1 uncultured Acidobacteriaceae bacterium
GATCCGCTGGAAATTCCCGCGGTGCAGAAATACACAACCTATCACCCACGCTGTGGGACCAGCTTTTTGATGACGGTGATGATCATTTCCATTCTGGTTTATACCGTCATTCCAGTCACTACTTTCTGGGCGCGATTTGGCGTGCGCATTGCTTTGCTGCCCGTGATTGCCGGACTGTCGTACGAGATTATCCGTTTTGCCGCTAAACATCGCGGGTCGCTGTTTGCACTGATGACCGCTCCGGGATTGTGGCTGCAACGGGTCACGACCCAGCCTCCCGCTGACAGTCAAGCGGAATGCGCCATCGCCGCTCTGAACCAAGCAATGGAACTGGAAAAGCAAAACGGCGGCCAGCTCATCATTGCCTAGCGGGGTCCCCGCGACTACTCCTGTATTTCCCCTGACCTAAAATCAAATAAATATAGGAGAAGGCTATTCACCGACCACTAGCCGCTGATCACTATGTTCGAACGTTTAAATCAAATTGAAGCGCGGTATGAAGAACTAACTGCAGCCCTGGCCTCGCCCGAGGTGATTGGGGATTCGTCCAAGTATCAGAAGACGGCCAAGGCTCATAGCGAGATCACGCCGGTGGTTGAGAAGTACCGCGAGTATAAAGACCTGAAAAAAGGGATCGCCGGCAGCAGAGCGATACTGGTTGACGAGAAAGATCCCGACATGCGTGCGCTCGCGCAGGAAGAGCTCGACAAGCTTGAGGCGCGGGTGGGCGGGGTGGAAGAAGAGTTAAAAGTCCTGCTGCTGCCCAAAGACCCGAATGATGAAAAAGATGTCATCGTGGAAATCCGCGCCGGCACCGGGGGAGATGAGGCCACATTATTCGCCGCTGAACTTTTTCGCATGTACACCCGTTTTGCCGAGACCCAGCGATGGAAGGTCGAGGTGCTCTCGACCTCGGAGTCATCGGTGGGCGGCCTGAAGGAAGTGATTGCCATCATCGAAGGCCAGCGGGTTTACTCGCGAATGAAATATGAGAGCGGGGTGCATCGCGTGCAGCGCGTGCCGGCGACAGAGCAGCAGGGCAGGGTTCATACTTCAGCCGTAACGGTCGCCGTGCTCCCTGAAGCCGAAGATGTGGACATCAAGATCGAGGCCAAGGATTTGCGGATAGACACTTTTTGCTCGTCGGGCCCCGGTGGGCAGTCGGTGAATACGACGTACTCGGCAGTGCGGATCACGCATATCCCCACCAATACCGTGGTGAGTTGTCAGGACGAAAAATCGCAGATCAAGAACCGCGAAAAAGGCATGCGCGTGCTGCGCGCCCGTTTGTACGAGATGGAAATGCAGAAACAGCAGGACGCTTTGGCCAAAGAACGCAAGGCCATGGTCGGGACCGGCGACCGCAGCGAGAAAATCCGTACCTACAATTTCCCGCAGAACCGGCTAACGGATCACCGTATCGGCTTCACCATTCATCAACTGGAAACTGTTATGGACGGAAAACTCCAGCCGCTGATCGAGGCGCTGGTGACGCACTATCAGGCGGAGAAGCTGAAGGGTGAGGCGTCAGCATTAACCTAGGGAAACTCTGAATTAAGTCTGCGCCATTCCTGTCAGGACCCACTTGATTCACTCCCAAGGGAAAGGCGAAACCACAGAGGGCACAGTGGTACACAGAGCAACGCCACAGAGAATTGCGTGGGCATCAAAACCTCTGTGTCTTCCCCTGTGAGACTCTGTGTTCCCCTGTGGTTCACGCGTTTTCGAAAGACTTAATCAGAGTTTCCCTAAGCCGAATTCTTGTTGCCGCGCGATTTCCACTTCTCTCACTTGCGGACGCTTTTCCAGCGATTGGCCAGTATGTTATAGTGTATACACCATGATGTCACGGACCCAGATCATGCTGGAGAGCGAAGTCCACCGCCGGGCCCGCCGCCGGGCGAGCGACTTGGGGGTGTCCCTGGCGGAGTATGTCCGCCGCCTGGTGGCGCGTGACGTGGCCACCTCCGCGCCAAAGGCGGACGTGACTTCCGTATTTGATCTGGGACGGTCCGCTGCTTCAGACATCTCGCGCGATAAGGACGCGATGATCGGCGAGGCCTTCCACATGACCTCGCGCAAATCCCGTCCTCGCTAAACAAGGCCATGGCACTTTTCGTGGACACGTCCGTCTGGTATGCCGCGGCAGATTCCTCCGACGCGGGCAATATACGGGCGAAGGCGGTTCTCAAGACGGATGAGGCGTTGCTGACCACCGACCACGTGCTGCTTGAGAGCTGGACGCTGCTACGTTATCGCGTCCACCGGAAGGCGGCCGATCGGTTTTGGGAGAGTCTCAGAAGCGGAGTTGCCGCCATTGAGTGCGTGGGCCCAGCCGATCTGGAGACGGCGTGGCAAATCGGCCTCGACTACAGCGACCAGGAATTTTCCATCGTGGATCGAACGTCTTTTGCGGTCATGCGCCGGCTGGGGATTATGCGGGCGGCTTCGTTCGATAACGATTTCGCGGTATTTCGCTTTGGTCCGAGGCGGCGGCAGGCATTCTTCATCATTCGCTGACCTCGCTCCCCTCGTGTCTTTCGGCCAGACCGGAGCCGCTTGTGTGTTGAAATAGCCACGTGGCTTTACGCGACGCCCTCACGGCTGCGGTAGCGCGTCTCACTGCCGGCAGTGTTCCCTCCCCGCGGATGAACGCCGAATTGTTGCTGATGTTCACGTTGGGATGCGACCGGGCATATCTGTTCGCCCATCCTGAGCGCGACCTGACACCGGATGAGACCTCCCGCTACGAGCAGGCTTTGGCGAAGCGGGCCAGCGGTATCCCTGCCCAGTACATCACCGGCCACCAGGAATTCTGGGGGATGGATTTTATCGTCAGCCCGGCCGTTCTAATTCCGCGTCCGGAGACCGAGCATGTGATCGAAACTGTGTTGCTCCTGGCTCGTCCTATGGCAAAGCCTCGGATCGTGGATGTAGGAACAGGCTCGGGCTGCATTGCGCTCGCATCAGCCAAAGAGTTGGAGTCGGCGGAAATCCATGCTACCGATACTTCTCCCGCTGCCCTGGAAGTCGCCCGTGCCAACGCTGCCCGCCTTCAGTTGCAAGACCGGGTTCAATTCCACGAGGCCGATCTGCTGAACGGACTAGAATCGGGATCGTTTGATTTCGTAGTATCCAACCCTCCATACGTAGGCCGATCCGAGGAGGACCAAGTCCAGCTCGAAGTCCGCAAATACGAACCCTCCCAGGCGGTGTTCGCTGGGGAAACTGGCATGGAGGTGATCTCCCGGTTAGTTCCTCAAGCCCACAAAGCCCTGAAGCCCGGCGGCTGGCTGGTGATGGAAATCAGCGGGACGATCATCAAAGCGGTGCAAGCAGAACTGGAGAGCTGGGAAAGCATGTCGGTCGTGAAGGACCTACAGCAGATTCCCCGTGTGGTTGCCGCCCGTAAGTCCTGAGGTACAGCAGAAATGGGAAGAGCGCAACTTTGGCCCCATTTGGCAGTTTTAGGGTGTCCTTATGGACAGACATTCGTCACCCACCTCCGTAATCGGCATACCCCATGCTTGATACGTTGACATGTGGAACCTAGTTTGTTACCGTGGGGCATCCGTTTTAAGCGCCCTGGCCGAGCTAAGTGCTGCAAACGGTAGCAATTGCAGCCAAACGAACATCAGGCCTGACCTGGTTCCGGTAGAACGCGGGCTAGATTCGAAGCTTGACGTAATTTGTCATTAGCCCGACTTCAGTTGAAAATTTGGGACCCTCGTAACCGCGGGCCGTTCCAGAATGGTTCAACTGATTACTACGGAAGGATTCATTGCAAAAACGATACTACATACTTTTCGTGGCGCGGGGCGAGGATGGCCACCTCCGCAAAATTCCTATCCCAATCCATTATTTGTACGTATTGGTCGTAGCCGCAGGCATTGGCCTTTTAAGTCTCACCGGAATTGCCAGCTCTTATACCCGGATGTTGTCCAAGGTTTCGACGTTTAACCAGATGCGCACCGAGCGCGAAGACCTGAAGACCCGTTACACCCACCTTGAGCAGGTCGCCAAAGAAAAAGATATGCAGGTGGCGTCGCTGGGCTCGCTGGCCAAGGAAGTTTCCTCTTTATATGGGTTGAAGTCCGATCCGGTCCTGGTTGGAGAAGATGCGGACCAACGCACGGTGCAGGTTTCGAATTCCCTGAGCCAACTTTATGCGCTGAAGACCACCGCCATGAGCGGTGCGGCGACTACTGGCATTTCGCTGGGTCTGGTGCGGAATGTGACGACCGCCGACTGGGTCCGGGCCAACGCGACTCCGAATCTTTGGCCGGTTGAAGGACAGATTACGGGGGCCTTCGGGGAACGGATCGATCCGTTCAATGGGGAAGGCGCCTTCCATAGCGGAATCGATATTGGTTCTTCGTACGGACAGGCGGTGGTTGCGCCTGCCGACGGCGTTGTGGTCTTCGCCGATTTCATGGGCGGCTACGGACGGGCCATCGTGCTCGATCATGGGCACTCCATCAGCACCCGCTACGGACACTTGGCCAATTTTGCCGTGGCGGTCGGCCAGCAGGTACATCGCGGCGACACCATCGGTTACGTGGGCCTAAGCGGCCGTTCCACTGGGCCGCACCTCCACTACGAAGTTCGCATCAACGATACCCCAGTCAATCCCCACAAGTATTTGCGCCTGACCATGGCGCACGTCGGCGGGTTCTCCGCGGGAAGCTAACCTCCGTGGCATTTCCTCTGTGAGACTCTGTGTCCTCCGTGGTTGAAGCTCTTGACGTTTCTTAACCCCAAGAAAAACCTTGAATCACAGAGTCCACTGAGTTTCACGGAGGAACTGCCACGGAGGGCTACTGCCTAAGGCCCATCCACTTTTCCGATACCACCATCGAATTGCCCGGATTCTGCGGGTCGTAGCGCACTGACGTTGGCAGGCCCAGGCGGCAGGAGTGCAGGTTGATCATGGGGCGCAAATAAGTCACATCCTGCGAGCACTCGTAGGAAACGCCGGCAATGTCGTACTGATAGACCAACAGGATGGCTGCGCGGTGCTGCGGGGATGGCTGGGTTTCCTGCACATCAATCACTGTGCCGTCAGTAATGCGTCCCACTTGCTCCAGCCACAGGCGGCGCTCCCGCTCCAGGTCCGCGGCGGTTTTCGGTTTGCGGCGCAGGAAAAGGTACGCGACCAGCAGGATGGCGGATGCAATGACGATCAGTGGATAGAGGTGCAATGAACTCATCGCGATTGTGCAGCGAACTTCCAGGTCCTCTCTAAGTTACCAGACTATGCCGCCTCGTCGGCCACGGGGTTACTCAGCGTTCCTATCCCTTCCACGGCAACTTCCATGACATCGCCCGCGATCACCGGGCCTACGCCTTCGGGCGTGCCCGTGGCGATCAGGTCGCCAGGAAGCAGCGTCATGGCCTGGGCAATGTGGCGGATGACCACGTCTACCGCGAAGATCAAGTCGTTGGTGTTCCCATGCTGGCGCACGCTGCCGTTGACTTTGGTTTCCACTCCGACTCCTTTCCAGGGGTCGAGTTCGGTGACTACGACTGGTCCTACGGGACAGAAAGTGTCGAATCCTTTGCCACGGGTCCACTGGGCATCTTTCATCTGCAAATCACGCGCGGTCACATCGTTGACGCAGGTATAGCCGAGAATGTAGGAGCGGACGTCTTCATCCGGCTTCAGATGGCGGCATTTCTTTCCGATCACGACTCCCAACTCGCCTTCGTAGTCCACCCGCTCGGAGATCCCCGGGCGCAACACGGTTTGCCGGGGCGCCAGCAGGGCGGATAGCGCCTTGAGAAAGATCAGCGGCTCGGTTGGCACGTCACTGCCGAACTCTGCGGCGTGTGCGCGGTAGTTGCGGCCAATGCAAACGATCTTCGACGGTTCGACCGGAGCCAGCAAACTCGCTTCGCTCAATGCGATGTGGTCCATGCGCTTGCTGGGGAGGCCTTCCAGGTCCCCTTCGCCCAGGTGTGGCGCGATGGACAACATGCGGGTGATTTGCTCCCGGCCTGCCAGGGATTCAACCAATCCATAATGGGCCTGGGAATTGAGCTGGAAGCGGCAATATTTCATCCGGCTTTCAGGATATCAGGAACGGCGGTCAATCGAGGCGGACCAGGAAAGTGGATCCTTCCGGCGTTTGCGTGTCGCGCGCGATTTCCTCGGCGCGCTTGCGGTCGTCATCCTTGACGCGTACCCGTACCCACCAGTCGCCCGCCGGGCTGTTGTAACACAGAATTTTGGCGGTGCGATAACGTTTGGTCAGGTGATCGGCCACTTCGGTGGCGGGTTCATGTTCTACGAAACCGCCAATCTGGACTGCCCATCGTCCGCCAGAATCCAGGGAGGCGGGGGTCTTTAGGACTTCGATATGGACGGTCGTGACTCCGGCGCGCCATACGTCCACTTTCTTGGCGGCTGCGAGCGACAGATCGAGGATCCTTCCTTGAATAAACGGGCCGCGATCGGTAATGCGCACAATGGCAGAGTTTCCTGTCTTTACATTGGTGACCCGGATGATTGTTCCCAGCGGCAGAGTGCGATGGGCCGCGGTAAACGAATGCATGTTGTAGATTTCGCCGTTGGAGCTTTGACGGTTGTGAAAAGGCGGGCCGTACCAACTGGCCAGTCCGGTTTGCTCGAACAGAGGCTTTGCATCCGCCGGGATCGAAGCGGCCTCCTTTGCTTCCGCCGCTTTCTCCTGTTCCTCATCCGTGGTGGAGGGTTTGCTCGGCGGTTCCACGGGTTTGGTTTCAGTTTTGGATTCAGGCGTGGGTGGAAGCGAGGTTGGCCTGCTCTCGGGTTGTGGGGCTGGGATGGACGGAGGTGGCGGGACGGTGACGGCGACCTGTTTGTGTCCGCCACCACAGGCTGACAGCACCAGAGACAGCGCGGCAACCAGCACGAAAATGGCAGCGTGTCTGGGCCTCGGGTCGGTTTGATCGCTCACTTGCCGTGGGCCTTGGCTTGGTCCATATAGTCGGCCAATTCAGCCAGTTTCTCGGCTGCGATTCGCAATGCCTTGGTTGAATGCTGGCGCACCGCGGGAACGACCTCATTGTTGAGGTAAGTGATCAATTCCGCCGCTTCTTTCTCCAAGTGCTCGGTGGCCTGCTCCACCTTCCGATTGAAGTCATTCATAACAGCTCCTCGACCCTCGCTTAAGGCCCAAGCATATTATTGATTGGCCTTCTCCCAGGGTCAATGCAAAGGCATCGCGGTTGGCACCCTCCAGCGACTCGAAAGTGCTGAAGGCGTGCTTTGTAGCCTGCGATAGAATCCTTGTTCCACATGAATGGGCTGGCACCGGTACGAGGAGTAGATACTCCGCAGGGACGACGAAGCTTTCGCCGCCTGTTGCTCGAGTGGTATGACCTGAACCAACGCGATCTCCCCTGGCGGCGTGAGCGCGATCCCTACCGGATCTGGGTGTCGGAAATCATGTTGCAGCAGACCCGCGTCAATGCGGTGCTCGATCACTATCGCAGGTTTCTGGAGCGTTTTCCGAAGATTGAAAACTTGGCCGGCGCGCGCGAGTCATCGGTATTGGCCGCGTGGAGTGGTTTGGGTTACTACCGCCGGGCCCGCATGCTGCACGCAGCCGCCAAGAAAGTTGTCAAAGAATACGGGGGCAAATTCCCCGGGACGGCAGGCCAACTGCGCGCCCTGCCGGGAGTCGGCCGTTACACCGCGGCCGCGATTGCCAGCATCGCCTTCGGTGAACCCACCGCCGTGGTGGATGGCAACGTCGAGCGCGTGCTGCAGCGGCTCTCGGGTAAGGTCACGGCGGGAGAGCAAATCTGGACGTCCGCGAATGCTGTCCTGGATACCCAGCGCCCCGGCGATTTCAATCAGGCCATGATGGAGCTGGGGGCCACGGTTTGTCTGCCACGTGGGCCATTGTGCATGGCTTGCCCCGTTCTAGACCTTTGTCGCGCGCGCGGAGAAATGGACAAGGGGCGCGCCGCTGTCCGCCAATACAAGCGAGAGATCGGATATGTGCTGTCCCGGCGGAAGGGGAGCGTGTTCTTAGTCCAACGTCCGATGAACTCCTCGCTGATGGCTGGGATGTGGGAGTTGCCGGAAGGACAGGTGGGCTCCGGCACGAACGGGATCTGCCTTACCTTGCGGCATTCCATTACCGTGACGGATTACACCGTGCGAGTGGTTCACGGGCAAATCCCATTGCATGCACCGGGGACCTGGGTCCGCGAAAGCCGCCTGGGCAAATTGCCGTTGACGGGACTGACACGGAAGATTTTGCAGGCGGTCGAAATCATTTAGGCGGCGAAATCAGCTCTCGGCTGCCCGGTTCTCAGTTGACGTTAGAATAAATGAATCAGGAGCGGGAACATGCCAGCACTTGCGGTAGGTAAGAAAGCCCCGGACTGGACTTTGCCGGCGATGGATGGAACGTCATTTTCCTTGCGCGAGGCGCTGGCCCGCGGCCCGGTGATCGCCGCCTTCTTTAAGGTTTCCTGTCCGGTTTGTCAGTATGCATTTCCGTTTCTCGAACGGATTTATAGGGCCTATGGGGCAAAGAGCGTGGCTTTCGCCGGTATTTCTCAGAACACAAAAAAAGACACTGCCTTGTTTGTCAAAGAATACGGAGTGACATTTCCTGTATTGCTGGACGACACCGGTTCCTATCCGGTATCGAACGCCTATGGACTGACCAACGTGCCGACGATTTTCTGGATTGACGCGGATGGGACGATTGAAATTTCCAGCGTAGGCTGGTTGAAAAAGGAAATTGAGGAAATTAATCAAAAAGTTGCCCTGCATGGAAAAAGCAGCCTCCAGCCGGTGTTTCAGCCGGACGAATCAGTCCCGGCCTATCGCCCGGGTTGAGGGTCGAAAAACTGACCCGCAGGTTGCGGGTTGACCAATGCGGTTCGGCGTCACCGGACAATCGAAACGCACGCACTACAATTGAAGTTCCCGAGCAAAATCGCCCCAGTTAGGAGCTTTACGGATGCAGAAGATCGCGGTTGTACTTCTCTTGGTTCTGCTGTGTTCCAGTTTTTCCGCGGCGCAAAAAACCGCCGCCGAGTCGGCCAATGCTCACCTCCCCGGCACGGCGATTGCCGCCATGCAAAAAGTTGACCCGCTGCACATCCGGCAGCACGTGCGTTTTCTTTCGCATGATCTGCTGGAAGGGCGTGGGACCGGGCAGCGTGGCGGGGACATCGCGGCAGAATACATGGCTACGCAGTTCGCCTTGTACGGGCTAAAGCCGGCGGGAGAGAACGGCAGCTATATGCAGAGGGTCCCGATGGTCGGGGTCACGACCCTTCCCGAGAGCACTTTTTCGCTGGCCCCGGCGCGCGGCGATGCCCGTAACCTGAAATATCTGGACGAGTACGTCGCCATGGACCAGACCCAGCAGCCGAAGTCCTCGGTGGATGCCGACATCGTTTACGTGGGCTACGGCATTGAAGCCCCTGAATATCAGTGGGACGACTACAAGGGAGTGGATGTTCGCGGCAAAGTTCTGTTAATGCTGGTAAGCGAACCGGAATCGAACGACCCACAATTTTTTAAAGGCCGCGCCCTGACCTATTACGGTCGCTGGACCTACAAGTACGAGGAAGCGGCCCGCAAAGGCGCGGTGGGCGTGATTTTAGTGCATAAGACCAACATGGCCAGTTACGGCTGGGAAGTGGTGCGTAATTCCAACTCCGGCGAGAAGTCGTATTTGAAGTTGGACGGCACCCCGAAGTTGAAAGTGGCTTCCTGGATACAGCTCGATATTGCGAAGCAACTGGCCGCCAGCGCCGGGCTCGACCTCGACAAGATGATGGCGGATGCCCGCTCGCGGGATTTCCATCCTGTTTCTTTGCCGGTAAAACTCAAGGCGCAGATGATCAGCAAGATTCGACCGTTCGAATCGAACAATGTGTTGGCGGTTCTTCCTGGGGTCGATTCAGGATTGAAGGATGAAGCCGTGTTGTACACCGCGCACTACGATCATCTCGGCATTCGTCCCGATGAACCTGGAGACAACATCTATAACGGCGCAGACGATAATGCCACGGGCTGCGGCATTCTGCTGGAACTGGCAAGCGTTTTCACCCAATCTGCGCAGAAGCCCAGGCGGTCCATTTTGTTCGCAGCGGTCACGGCGGAGGAGCAAGGGTTGCTGGGCTCGGAATTCTTGGGTAAGCACCCTCCGGTTCCCGCGGGGAAGATCACGCTGGATTTGAACTTTGACGATATTCCTCCGCTCGGCGCTCCGCAGGAAGTGGAAGTTTCCGGCTCGGAGCGGACTACCTTCTATCCCGTTGTGCGCGCGTTGGCCATGGAGTTTCGCTTGAATATTCGTCCGGATGCGCATCCCGAAGCGGGTTACTACTATCGTTCGGACCACTTTAGCCTGGCGCATGTCGGCATTCCTGCCTTCTCGGTTTCACCGGGCGTGAAATACAAAGGGCATGATGAGGCCTGGGGTATGAAGCAGGCGGAGGAATACACCGAAAAGCATTACCATCAACCGAGCGATGAATTTGACCCCAAAGCGGATTTCACCTGCGATGCGGTCATGGCGCGATTTGGTTTTGCGCTGGGATGGCAGGCCGCGAACTTACCGAAATTAATCGGATGGCAAAAGGGTGATGAGTTCGAAGCCGCCCGGTTGAAAAGCCTGGGAAACTAAACTGACATTACTTTCAGCGTGGGGCTGATGATGAGCGTGGGTGCGGTAGCTTTTTGAACGCCATCCGCCGTCAGTCCGGGCGCGATCTCTTCCAGTACCAGTCCAGTTGGCGTCACCTGGATCACCGCCATCTCGGTAACGATCATGTTCACGACTTTCGTTCCCGTCAACGGCAGGGTGCATTTCTTGAGGATCTTCGGCTGACCATCCTTGTTGGTGTGTTCCATGGCGACAACCACACGCCGCGCGCCAGCGACCAAGTCCATCGCTCCGCCCATGCCTTTGACCATTTTGCCGGGGATCATCCAGTTGGCCAAGTTCCCTTCTTCGTCCACTTCCATGGCCCCGAGCACGCTCAAATCAATGTGACCGCCGCGAATCATGGCGAAGGAGTCGGCGCTGGAGAAATACGACGTGCCGGGCAGTTCGCTCACGGTTTCTTTCCCGGCGTTGATCAAGTCAGAGTGTCCGGTTACTTCGCTTGGCCAGGCGCCGATACCCAGCATTCCGTATTCGCTTTGCAGGACCACTTCCAGGCCGGCAGGAACGTAGTTGGCCACCAGCGTGGGCATGCCGATGCCAAGGTTCACGTAGAACCCGTCGCGCAGCTCTTGCGCGATCCGTTTTACGATGCGCTCGCGCTTCTCCGTGTCTTTGCCAGGCTTATTCATAGCTCAACTGAGAACCGAGAACTGAAATCTAGGAACCGATTTCCCGGTCCCGTTTTCGGTTATGTTTAATTAAACTGCCTGCTTTCTAACAGTCCGCTTCTCGATCCGCTTTTCAAAAAGTTCGCCTTTGAAAATTCGTTTCACGTAGACGCTGGGCGTGTGGACCATGTCGGGGTCCAGTTCTCCCGGCTCGACTAAATGCTCGACCTCGGCAATTGTGATCTTGGCTGCGGTGGCCATCATGGGATTAAAGTTTCGGGCGGTTTTGCGATAAACCAGATTGCCCCACTTGTCCCCCTTCCATGCCTTCACGAAAGCGAAGTCGGCTTTGATGGCGCGCTCCATAACGTATTGGCGGCCATCGAAGTCCCGGGTTTCTTTGCCTTCGGCTACCACCGTTCCAGACCCGGTGGGAGTGAAAAATGCTGGAATTCCTGCGCCGCCTGCGCGGATACGCTCGGAGAAGGTCCCCTGTGGCACCAGCTCCAGTTCAATTTTCTTGGTCAGAATCATTTCTTCCAGCAATTTGTTCTCGCCTACATACGTGCCGATGTGCTTGCGGAGTTGGCCGGCCGACAGCAGCAACCCGATGCCCAATCCATCCACTCCGGCGTTGTTGCTGATGGTGGTGAGGTTTTTTGTGGCCTTGCGCACCAGAGCGCGGATCAGATTTTCCGGGTTGCCGCAGAGCCCAAAGCCGCCGACCAGGATGACCGCGCCGTCAAAGACGTCCTTGATTGCTTCCTCGGCATTGGCAACGACCTTGTTCATAGGCAAACCATCCTACTACTTCTTTTTCGCGGGCGGAATTTTACGTAGGTGGTGGGCGCGCTCAAACTCGACCGCCAGTTCTTTGGTGCTCAGGTTCTCGCGGATGTGGGCGAGGCGCTGCTCCAGCTTGTGCAGGGCATCCTGAAGGTTCTTTTTGTTGGTAATGGCGATATCGCGCCACATGGAGTACGGGCTGGATGAAATACGCGTCATCTCCCGCAGGGCGCGACCGCCGGCTTCGAGAAGAGGCGCTTCATCGCCGTATTCATCCACCAGCGTTGCTGCTAGCGCAGTCGAAATCATCTGCGGTAAGTGGCTGATCCAGGCACACAGCTTGTCATGTTCCTCGGCGTCCATGCTGCCAATGCGCGCGCCAATTTTTTCCGTCCACTCCAGAAATTCACCGCCCAGGCCGCTGTACATGTTTTGACCGTGTACAGGAGTGAAGAACCAGGCCGCGCCCTGGAACAAATCGGGATCGGCGAAATCTACTCCGGATTGCTCTTTGCCCGCCATGGGGTGACCTGCCAGGAACCGTTTGCCTACAGCTTTGCCGAAAACCGACTTGGCTTTGGCTAAAACGTCGGTCTTGGTGCTGCCAACATCGGTCAGCAAAGTTTTCGGCGGAAGCGCTGGGCCAACGTTGCCTATAAGATCGATGATTGCCCCGACAGGCGACGCCAGAACCACGACATCGCTTCCGCGGACCGCATCGGCGGGCAGGGCGATAGCTTCGTCAATGGCTCCGCGGTTGCGGGCCCGGTCCATTACCCCGGCGCTGTCGCAGCCGATGATCTTTCCCTGAAATTTGTGCTTCTTCAGCGCAAGCCCGAGCGAGCCGCCGATCAAGCCCGTGCCGATGATGGTGATTTGTCGAATGACCATGAGAGCGGCTCACCACGGAGACACGGAGGCACGGAGAAAAACAATGGATCTTAGCATCATGTTGGTTTCACAGTAGGAGGAGTTGTCTTCCTCCGTGTCTCGGTGTCTCCGTGGTGAAATCAAGCGATCTTGCGTCCGATAGCTGGCGCGATCATGCGCAACTGGTCCATCAGTTTGGCAAACTGCTCAGGATAGAGCGACTGCGCTCCATCGGACAGTGCTTTGTCCGGATTATGATGCACTTCCATGAGCAGCGCGTCTGCTCCTGCCGCCAGCGATGCGCACGCCATCGGCGGAACTTTGTCGCGCAAGCCGGTGCCGTGCGACGGATCCGAGGTCATCGGCAAGTGCGATAGCTTCTTAATGATCGGAATCGCGGAGACATCCAGCGTGTTGCGCGTGTAAGTCTCAAACGTGCGGATGCCGCGTTCGCAGAGGATCACGTCGTAGTTGCCGCCTGACATGATGTATTCGGCGGAGAGCAGAAGCTCCTCCAGCGTGGCCGCAATTCCCCGCTTCAGCAGAACAGGCTTCCGGACTTTTCCCAGCTCGCGCAGCAGGTTGAAGTTCTGCATGTTACGCGCGCCCACCTGGAAAATATCAATGTAGGGCAGCATGACCTCGATCTGCGAAATTTCCATCACTTCGCTGATCACCAGCACGCCGAACTTGTCTCCGGCTTCGCGCAGCAGTTTGAGTCCTTCGAGCCCCATGCCCTGGAAGGAATACGGCGAGCTGCGGGGTTTGAACGCTCCGCCACGCAGCACGCGCGCGCCGGCTTTGGCGATCTGTTCGGTGACGGTGAAGAGCTGCTCCCGCGATTCGACAGAGCACGGGCCGGCCATGACGACGACTTCCGGGCCGCCGACCTTTAAGCCGTTGGGGAATTCGATCACCGTCCCTTCGGGGCGAAACGCGCGTCCGGCGAGCTTATACGGTGCGCTGATGCGGTGGACGTGCTCGACGCCATCGAGCACTTCAAGAATGCGCGTATCAAAGTCGGTGCGGGCGCCGACGGCCGCCAGCACGGTCTGGCGTTCACCCGTGGTGCGGTGAACGGAGAATCCCATGCGCATTAGATGTTCGACTACGTCCTGAATCTGCGCGTCTGACGCGCCTTCCTGCATGGCTACGATCATAAAAGTCTCAGTTGTTGCTCCTCGGCCGTTCGTCGTTGGCCAATAGCCTTCGACCAAAGACCAACGACAGATTTAGTCATTGACTTCGTTGTCTAGTTCCGTGTCTCCGGTAGCGCCTTCGAGGGGCATCTGCGGAGCAATTTCTTCTTTCTGAATCTGGCGCATTACATCCATCACACGTTCGTAAATCCTCAGCAGCTCACGATCGGGCAGCGGGCCTTTGTTCGCCTGGCGCACATTTTCAAATACGTTGCGCTCGCGGTCCGGCTCGTAGATAGGCATGTCGCCACCTTTTTTCAGCTTGCCAATCTCGTGCGCGGCCTGTGCCCGCTCGCTCAGCAACTCGACCAGCTTGCGGTCGAGCTCATCGATTTTTTGGCGCCAATCGGCGATATCCATAAATCAGTCGTTCGTCCTCGGTCGTTGGTCTTTGGCCGCAGACCAAGTGCATCCAATCCTTAGTTTTTGGAGAAGCAGCATTACGGCGGATCGCGATGAAAGGCCAGCGACTAACGACCAACGGCCAATAGCTGCCTTATAAATTGTGCCACAGATGCGGCTTCTTTGCCCGGATTCCGCTCAATGATTTCTACGATGGCGCTGCCAATGACGCAGGCGTCGGCGTACTGGCCGACGGCCTGAAACTGCTCGGGCGTGGAGATGCCAAAACCGACGGCGACCGGCTTTTTAGTGCATTTACGGATGCGGCGGACCAAATCCTGAGCGTCAGAGGACATTTGTTTGCTAGTTCCAGTCACACCGGTGCGGGAGATGGCATAGATGAAACCGGTAGAAGCCTGGGCAATTTGCTTGAGCCGCTGGTCCGGGCTGGTGGGGGCGGCGAGGAACACCGTGACCAGGTCATATTTCTTGGCAGTTCTGATATATTCCACCGATTCTTCGACCGGCATATCGGTGATCAAAACTCCGTCCAGCCCAGCGGCGCGCGCCACCTTGCAGAATTTTTCCATGCCCATGCGCAGGATGGGGTTCAGATACGTAAAAATGATAAGACCTACGGATTGCGAGTGCTCGCGGATTTCCGCCGCCAGCTTGAGCACTTGTTCCAGCGAAGTATTGTGTTTGAGCGCCCGCTCGCTGGCTCGCTGGATGACCGGCCCGTCGGCGACAGGGTCGCTGAAGGGGACGCCGAGTTCGATAGTGTTGGCGCCAGCTTTGATCGCGGAGAGAATAATTTCGCGCGTGGTCGGGAGATCGGGGTCGCCGCAGGTGACGTAGGCGACCAGAGATGGTTTGTTCTCAAAGCGCAAAGGCATTTGGGGGTGTCTACAGAGACAGGTTACAGAAGTAAGTCTTGCCTGCCCAGCTTGCAAATATGATAATCAACTTCAAAGGTGACCTATGGCACCCAATACTGTCAAGGAGATCGAACGCGCGATTGAAGGTCTCACCCCCCGTGAGATCGAAGAACTGTATGCGTGGCTGGATCAAAACTTTCCTCAACCGATAGATGCCCGCCTCCAATCAGATCTAGCTGATGGACATCTGGACGGAGCTATTGATAGCGCTTTGGAAGATGAAGCCAACGGGCGCGTCAGGCCGCTCTAGCTTAGAGGACACAGCTCGGCCAGTTTAAAGCTCCGTAATTTTGGTAGTTGCCATTCGAAAATCAAACGGCACGATATCGCAATTTAATTACGCTTGACGTAACACATAATGATTATTATCATCAATTCGTGTGATTCTTGGCTATCGTGATAAGCGAACCAGGGCCTTTGCCGCTGGAAAACGAGTCAAGACATTCTCAGGTTTTGAGCGGTCGGCGCGAATGAAACTCGACCGACTGGAAGCGGCGACTTCGATCCGTGACCTCGCGGCGCTTCCCGGCAATCGTTTCGAGGCCTTGGCTGGGGATCGCAAAGGCCAATACAGCATTCGCATCAATGATCAGTGGCGAATCTGTTTTGAATGGATGGCTGGCGCAATGGGACCGTCCAATGTAGAAATCGTTGACTATCACTGAAAGGTGGCTTTATGGCATTAACTGCTATACATCCCGGAGAACACCTTGCCGAGGAGCTTAAAGAACTCAATATGAGCGCGGCTGCACTGGCGCGCAAGATCAGCGTCCCGACCAATAGGGTCACACAAATTCTCAATGGAACTCGCGCCGTTACAGGTGACACGGCACTGCGCCTTGCTCACTTCTTCGG
>CAZETZ010000068.1:0-15868 GCA_964514735.1 uncultured Acidobacteriaceae bacterium
GTGATTAAGATGGTAGGAATCAAAGGTGGCGGTTTTTTACACGCCAATAGCGCCAATCCTTTTGAAAACCCCACGCCTTTCAGCAATTACCTTCAAATGCTCTCCATCTTCATAATTCCCGCCGGCCTGACTTACACCTTAGGCCGTATGACTGGCTCCCAAGGTCACGGATGGGCGGTTTGGGGAGCCATGGCAGTGCTGTTCCTGGCTGGGGTGACCACTGCCTACTGGGCGGAGACGCGCGGGAATCCTCTGCTGAAGGGAACCGACCAGCATGTCAGCGCCATGCAATCCGGCGGCAACATGGAAGGTAAAGAAGTACGTTTCGGCATGGCCGCTTCCACCCTGTTTGCCACGATTACCACAGATGCAAGTTGCGGAGCCATTAACGGCTGGCACGACTCCTATACGCCGCTGGGCGGGATGGTGCCGTTGGCCAATATCATGCTGAGTGAAACCGTTTTTGGCGGGGTCGGCGCGGGCCTGTACGGAATTTTGATCTACGTCGTGCTTGCGGTTTTCATCGCGGGATTGATGGTCGGTCGCACGCCGGAGTATCTGGGCAAAAAGATCGAAGCCTATGACGTGAAGATGGCGATGCTGGTGACGCTGGTGTTCCCACTTGTCATTCTGGTCCTTACCGCGATTTCATCGGTGCAGGGTTTCGGAACATCCAGCATCACTAATCCAGGTCCCCATGGCCTGACGCAAATTCTCTACGCCTTCACTTCGATGGCGGGCAATAACGGCTCTGCCTTCGGAGGGTTGAACGGCAACACTCTCTGGTACAACGTCGCCGGAGCCGTGACCATGCTGATCGGGCGCTTCTTCATGATTCTCCCCATGCTGGCCATTGCCGGGAACCTGGCGAAAAAGAAACTGGTCCCGCCGTCGCTAGGCACCTTCCCGGTGACCACTCCTTTGTTCAGCGTGTTGCTGGTGGGAGTGATTGTCATCGTCGGCGCCCTGACTTTTTTCCCCGCACTGAGTCTTGGCCCCATTCTCGAGCACCTGTTGATGCAAGCGGGAAAAACTTTCTGAGGGACTATGGCGAAAAGTAAAGCAATCTGGGAAATGAAGATCGTGCGCCGCGCGGTCTGGGATTCAATGGTGAAATTGGACCCGCGCAAGATGATGGGCAATCCCGTGATGTTCGTGGTGGAAGTCGGCAGCGTGCTCACCAGCGGGCTGCTAGCGCGAGATGTGTTTCGCCACCAGGGTGAATTTGGCTTCAATCTTCAGATCACTCTGTGGCTATGGTTCACGGTGCTGTTCGCCAACTTCGCCGAAGCCATGGCGGAAGGTCGCGGCAAGGCGCAGGCCGATGCCCTGCGCAAGGCAAGATCGGAGACCATTGCCAATCGCCTTCTCCCCGATGGAAATATCGATCAGGTCGCCAGCTCGAAATTAAGGTCCGGGGACATAGTGTCGGTCTCCGCCGGCGAATTCATTCCGGGCGACGGCGAGATCGTCGAGGGCGTGGCCTCCGTCGATGAATCGGCGATTACGGGCGAATCCGCCCCTGTAATTCGTGAGGCGGGCGGCGACCGCTCCGCGGTCACGGGAGGCACGAAAGTCCTCTCCGATCACATCAAGGTGAAGATCACATCAAACCCAGGGGAGACCTTCCTGGACCGCATGATTGCCCTGGTCGAGGGAGCATCGCGGCAAAAGACCCCCAATGAAATCGCGCTCAACATTCTTCTGGCCGGGTTGACGATCATCTTTTTGTTGGCAGTGGTGACCCTGCAACCCTTCGCCATCTACTCCGGTTCTCCCCAGACGGTGTTCGTGCTGGTATCGCTGCTGGTATGTTTGATTCCCACCACCATCGGCGGCCTTCTTTCCGCGATCGGTATCGCGGGCATGGACCGGCTGGTGCAGCACAATGTATTGGCCATGTCGGGCCGGGCAGTCGAAGCGGCCGGGGATGTGAACACGCTCCTCCTGGACAAGACCGGAACCATTACCCTCGGCAACCGTCAAGCGGCCGATTTCGTTCCCGCTCCCGGGATTACTTCAGCCCAAATGGCGGATGCCGCGCAGCTTTCTTCGCTGGCCGATGAAACTCCGGAAGGGCGTTCCATTGTTGTTCTGGCCAAGGAAAAATACGGACTTCGCGGTAGAGATTTGGCGGCCCAGGACACGGTGTTTGTCCCCTTTACCGCGCAAACCCGCATGTCCGGCGTGAATTTCGATGGCCGTGAAATCCGCAAAGGGTCGGTGGACGCCATCACCAAGTATCTCGGCCAGCACAACACGGTTTTGCCCAAGGAGGTACAGGCTTCCGTGCAGACCATTGCCAGATCGGGCGGGACCCCGCTGGTGGTGGCGGAAAATCGCCGCGCGCTGGGTGTGATCCAACTCAAAGACATCGTCAAAGGCGGGATGAAGGAACGCTTCCATCAACTGCGTGCCATGGGCATCAAGACCGTCATGATCACTGGCGACAATCCGCTCACCGCCGCCGCCATCGCGCGCGAAGCCGGAGTGGACGACTTCCTCGCCGAAGCCACTCCCAAAGACAAAATGGATTTGATCCGCCGGGAGCAAGGGGACGGAAAGCTGGTTGCCATGACGGGCGATGGCACCAACGATGCTCCCGCGCTGGCCCAGGCCGACGTCGGTGTCGCCATGAACACCGGCACGCAAGCCGCCAAAGAGGCGGGAAACATGGTGGACCTGGATTCCAATCCCACTAAACTTATCGAGATCGTGGAAATTGGCAAACAGTTGCTGATGACCCGCGGCGCGCTCACCACGTTCTCCATTGCCAACGACGTGGCCAAATATTTTGCCATTATTCCCGCCATGTTCGCCGGCACGTTCCCGGTGCTCAACGCGCTGAACATCATGCACCTCAAAACCCCGCAGTCGGCAATCTTGTCGGCGGTCATTTTCAATGCGCTGATCATCGTTGCCCTGATTCCGCTGGCCCTGCGCGGGGTGAAATATCGCCCCATGGGCGCTGCCGCGCTCTTGCGCAATAATCTTTTGATCTATGGCGTGGGCGGGATCATCATCCCATTTATCGGGATCAAGTTGATCGATATGGTCATCACGCGGGTTGGAATGGCTTAAGAGGATTTATGAAAAAGAATTTGATCATTTCGGTACTCTTTACACTGGTCACGACGGTGTTATTAGGCATCGTGTATCCTTTGGTCGTTACCGGACTGGCACAGCTGATCTTTCCGGGCAAAGCCAACGGACAACTGTTGACCCGCAACGGAACCGTGGTTGGCTCCCGCATCATTGCCCAGCCTTTCACCGGACCGGGCTTTTTCCATCCACGTCCATCGGCCGCGGGGACCAACGGATACGATGCTTCCAACTCTGCCGGCTCGAATCTAGGCCCTACCAATCGGAAGCTGATTGACCGCGTGACCGCCGATGTGGCAACGGCCCAGGCGGAACATCTAGGGGTCCCGGTCCCGATCGATCTGGTGACGACATCGGCGTCAGGATTCGACCCTGACATCACTCCGGCTGCGGCGGAGTTTCAGGTGCCGAGAGTGGCACGTGCGCGAGGCATGTCCGAGGGCGCGGTGCGAAATCTGGTCCGTCAGCACACTTCGGACCGTCAATTCGGCTTTTTCGGGGAACCCCGCGTCAATGTTTTGGACCTGAACTCGAATCTGTTGGATCTTGCCAAGTAAGCCCGAAAAGCGGCCACCAAACTAAAACCGGTACATAAATAGGTTTTGGATAGGGCACGGGCTTTTCAGGCGTGCCGCATGAAGCCCATAAAGGGGTTTGGTTTTAGTCGTCCCCGCCGGCAGTGACTTCAGCACCAGGGGCCAGGGTAGCGGGAATTTCCTGGTCTTTATATTGAAGCTGATAGAGCTTGTAATAAATCCCCCGCTGGGCCAGCAGTTGCTGGTGGCTGCCGATTTCCCGCACTTGCCCTTTGTGCATGACGATGATCTTGTCCGCCCGCTGGATGGTCGAAAGACGGTGGGCGATGATCACCGATGTTCGGCCCTCCACCATGCGGTTGAGCGCATCACGCACACGGAACTCGGTTTCGGTGTCCACGCTGGATGTGGCTTCATCGAGAATTAGAATTTTTGGATCGTGGGCGAGGGCGCGGGCAAACGAGATCAGTTGCTTCTGCCCGGTGGAGAGGGTCGCTCCACGTTCGTGTACATGCTCTTTGAATCCATTGGGGAGCGTGCGGATGAAATCGGCAAGGTTCACGTCCTCCGCGGCTTTTTCTATTTCTGCGTGTTGTATGCGGCCCGTGCCCAGCCGGATATTGCCTTCGATCGTGCCGGTAAATAAAAACGGGTCTTGCAGTACAACGCCGTAGCGCGAGCGCAGATCGGACATGTCCATGTCCTTAATATCGACACCATCAATCTTGATCGCGCCTTTCTGAACGTCGTAGAAACGTAAAAGCAGGGAGATGATGGTTGTCTTTCCCGCTCCGGTGTGGCCGACGAAGGCCACCGTTTCTCCTGGCTCAATGGCGAAGGACACATCCCGCAGGACCCAATCAGGGGAGGCTGACTGTGTGGGGACGGGGCGTGCCCCGTCAGCCCGAGCGAGCTCCGCCCCCGCGCGATAAGCAAACCAGACATGGTCAAACTCAATTCGCCCTGGGCCGTCCGGAGTTTTGGCTACGGCAGGCGAGGTGATCTCGACCGGCGTATCCAGCAGCTTAAATACACGTTCAGCCGCCGCCATGGCCGATTGCAGGATGTTGTATTTTTCACTCAAGTCCTGGATGGGGCGGAAGAACCGCTGCGAATACTGGATAAAAGCCACCAATACGCCAAGGGTTGTAATTCCTCGCAACACTCCGTTGCCGCCAAACCAGATCACACATGCAATGGCCACGGCCGACAGAAATTCCACCACTGGGTAATAGACGGCATGCGCCATGATGGCGTCCTTAAACGCCTCCATGTGCAGTGCGTTGACTTCGGAGAACTTCTTAAACGCCCGCTTCTCCCGGTTGAACAACTGTAAAACCACCATCCCGCTGACATGTTCCTGAAGATGAGCGTTGATGCGGGCAATGGCTACACGAATCCGCCGGTAGGATTCCCGTACTTTGTTGCGGAAGATGTTGGTTGCGATGGCGATCAGCGGCAGGATTGCCAGGGTGATCAACGCCAGCCGCCACTCCATTTTCGCCATAATCGCGGCAATGCCGATGAGGACGAAAATGTCCTCAAAAATGGAGACCACTCCCGAGGTAAACATTTCGTTGAGCGCATCCACGTCCGTGGTTACTCGCGTGACCAGGCGGCCCACCGGGTTTTTGTCGTAATAACCGATATGCATGCGCTGCAAATGGCGAAAGATCTGCGTACGTAAGTCGAACATCGCCTTCTGCCCGGTCCACTGCATGAAGTAGGTCTGGAGAAACTCAAGCAGGAAGCTAATGGATAGCGCCCCGACATAGAGCGCGGCAATCTGCGCAATCCCCATCATGGGATTTCCGCTGAGAAAGGAATCAAACGGTGAATGGGTCCCTGGTACCCTCACTAGGTAGCGGTCAATCGCAATTTTGGTGAGATATGGTCCCAGGACATCGGCGCCGGCCTTCAAAAAAATCGAGGCCATGGCGACAGTCACTTGCCACCGATAGGGGCGGAGATAGGTCAGCAACCGCCGCATCAAGCGGCTGTCGTACGCCTTTCCCAGGACATCTTCTTCTTGGGCCATCAGAGATTAGATATAAAGAGTACCTCAAATAGATGGGATGGAACCAAAGCAGGATGTAAAAGGTTGTTAAGAATCTCGTGGCCCGGAGGCCTTCATCGCGTCGCGAGCTCGGGCTGATGGGAGCGAAAGCGCCGTGGCAGACGCGGGCGTCCGCCGCTACGCAATTTTTCTTAGGACTAAGGCTGAATTCTTCGACCCGAAACCCACGCAGTTGCAAATCGCATGTTCAATTCCAGCGCTCCGCCCCACATCGGGAACATAATCCAGATCGCACTCCGCATCGGGGGACTCCAGGTTGATCGTCGGTGGGAGTTTGCCATGTTCCATGGCGATCAGGGTCGCCGCCACGCTGGCCGAACCACAGGCCCCTTGCGCGTGGCCAATCTGAGATTTCAGCCCGGACATCGGAATTTTTTTGGCCTGCTCGCCCAATGCCAATTTCAGCGCCCGGGTCTCCACGCGATCGTTCATCTCGGTAGAAGTCCCATGCAAGTTCACATATTGAATGTCTTGAGCAGCGACTTGAGCTTCCTCCAGCGCGAGCGTAATGGCGCGCGCCGGTTCTTGGGGAGAATCGCTCATGCGCACACGATGGTAAGCCTCGCAAGTCGCGCCGTATCCGGCGATTTCCGCGTAAATGCGTGCGCCGCGCGCGCGGGCATGCTGGTATTCCTCCAGCATGAACATCCACGATCCCTCGGCGATCACGAAGCCATCCCGGTCCGCGGAAAATGGACGCGACGCGCGTTCGGGTTCATGGTTCCAGGATTGGGTAAGCGCCCGTAGCAGGGAATAGCCCTTGATGATTCCCGGCGTAATAGCGGAGTCCACCCCGCCCACTAAGAACATCGGCTGCACCCCAGCCTGAATATGTTGATAGGCGTAGCCAATCGCGTCAGTGGAAGAAGTACAGCCGGCGGTCACTACGTGGCTGTATCCACGGAAGCCAAATCGCATGCTAATTTCGCTGGGGATCGTTCCCATGGTTCCGCTGGGAACGCAGAACAGACTCGCTTTCTTTTCCTGGCCGGAGTGCCAGAGCCGGTATTGTTCCTCAGAAAATTCCTGTGCGCCGCCGCCGGTGCCAAGAATCACGCCAATTTCGCGCTTCTCCTCCATCGACAATGCGCCCGGATCGATGCCCGAATCTTGAATGGCCTCCGTTGCGGCGGCCATCGAAAGCGGCACCACGCGCGAAACATGTTTGCGCTCGCGCGCGTCCACCCATGCCAGTTCGTCGAACTCGGGAATCTCCCCGGCAATGTGCACCGGCAAGCAAGAAGGGTCGAAGCGGGAGATGCGTTTTACTCCTGATTTACCCGCCAAAATGGCCCGGCAAAAATCTTCCTTGCCAATGCCGTTCGGGCTGACAACACCCATTCCAGTGATGACGACGCGAGGGAGCATAGGAATATGGAAGACCTAAGCGGGGTTCGTATCAGGGCATCGCCTTCAGGCGCGCCGTACAAAATCTTGTTCAGACCCGGCTTTAAGCTGCTGGGAAAATTACCTCAGCGCCTAAAGGCGATCCAATGAGATTGCTGACCGGCGGGGCTGAAGCCGCCGCCCTGATACAAATCCCTTAAGCCGATACAAATCCGTCAAGCCGATACAAATCTGTTAAGTCAGATGCACAGCCGAATTCAACCGTCTACGCCAAAGTGCGATAATCCTACAGAATGTCGCTCGGTCTGTACATATCCGTTCCGTTTTGCCGCACCAAGTGCGCCTATTGCAACTTTGCCTCGGATGTCTTTTCCCGCGCCGTATTCCAGCGTTACGTGGAACGAGTCTGTTCTGACATCGAACATGCTGCGGAAACCGCCGAACAAATGGGCGGGCACTTGGAGCGAGCAGTGGACTCAATCTACCTGGGCGGCGGCACTCCTACTCTACTCGATATAAGCCATCTGGAGCGGCTGTTTGTCACCATTTCGCAAAATTTTGAGGTCGGGCCGCAGGCTGAAATCACCATGGAATGCGCTCCGGGAACATTAACCCCAGCCGTGCTCGAAAGTTTCAAACGAATGGGAGTGAATCGCGTGAGTCTGGGCGTTCAATCCTTCGTGGACCAGGAAACCCGCTCAGTAGGGCGTCTCCACACCCGGACCACGGTGCGGGATGATATCACGGGCCTGCGGGACGTTGGTATCGCGAACATCAATGTGGACCTGATTGCCGGTCTTCCGCACCAGACAGCCGAGAGTTGGGAATTTTCTTTGAATGAAGCGATTGCCTGTGGAGTTCCACACGTTAGCGTTTACATGCTGGAGGTGGATGAGGACTCCCGCCTGGGGCGGGAGTTGATCGCAGGCGGCGCGAAGTATCATGCGCACTTTGTTCCGGATGAAGATTTGACCGCAGATTTATACATCACCGCTTGTGAATGGCTGGAAGCGGCCGGGACTAAGCACTACGAAATTTCCAACTTTGCGCGCGAAGGTTACCAGTCCCGGCACAACCTGAAATATTGGACGCGCCGGCCGTATTTGGGATTCGGTGTGGACGCGCACTCCATGCTGACCGCGGAAACTAAAGCGACGGCCCGCAGTACTTACGATGAACCCGCGTTAAAGCCGGGTTCCAGTGCCCAAGGCGCGCGTTTCGCTACCCCCGACTCGCTAGAATCTTATTTTGCAGGGTATACGCTTCAACCCATCCAACTCTCCGCAACCGATGCGCTGGAAGAATCTTTTTTTCTTGGCCTCCGCTTAAACCGGGGCGTTGACCTGCGCGCTCTCGAAGATGAGTTTGGCCAGGACGCGCTCAAACCCGCGTTCCCGGTCATCGCTGGACTGATTGACGCGGGCCTCCTGGAAAAAGATGCCGCCATCGTTCGCCTGACTCGCCGCGGACGCTTGCTCTCCAATGAAGTTTTCGAAAGATTTATCCAGGCGCCGGTTTAGCGTGCGGAAGACCTTTGGTCATTTGACCTTTTGGCCCACGGGCGCAGAAACTTGAAATCCAGAGGTTAGTGTCATGGACTTCCAACTCAACGAAGAGCAGCTCCAACTGAAAAAGTCCGTCCGCGAATTTGCCGAACGCGAGATCCTTCCCCATGTGATGAGGTGGGATGAGGCCAGCGAGTTCCCGCTGGCCACCGTCAAAGAATTGGGAAAACTCGGATTGCTGGGAACCATCTTTCCCCCGGAATACGGCGGCGCAGGCATGGGCTATGTCGAGTACGTAACCGCCATTGATGAACTGTCTCGGGTGGACGGCTCGGTAGGAATCATCGTGGCGGCGCATACGTCGCTGTGCTCGAACCATATTTTCCTGGCTGGGAACGAGGAGCAGAAAAAAAAATACGTCAGCAAGCTGGCCACAGGCGAGTATATCGGCGCGTGGGGATTGACGGAGCCGTCGTCCGGTTCGGACGCTGGCAGCGCCCGTATGACCGCCGTCCGCAAGGGCAGCAACTGGGTACTGAACGGCACCAAGACGTTCATCACCAACGGTCACTATGCCGACGCGTTGGTTGTGATCGCAGTCTCGGACCGCGCGGCCCACACCCATGGGCTTTCGGCGTTCATCGTAGAAAAGGGAACCAAAGGCTTTCGTCCCGGCAAAAAGGAAAATAAACTCGGCCTCAGGGCCAGCGATACTGCTGAACTAATTTTTGAAGATTGTGTGCTTCCTGCCGAAGCTCTGCTCGGCAAAGAAGGCGACGGCTTCATTGACGCCATGCGTGTGCTCGATGGAGGCCGCATTTCCATCGCGGCCCTGTCTCTCGGCATGGCTCAGGGAGCTTATGAGGCCGCGCTCAAATATTCCAAGCAGCGCAAACAGTTTGGCAAGCCGATCAGCGACTTCCAGGCCATCCAATGGAAGCTGGCCGATATGGCGACAGAAATTGATGCAGCCCGTCTGCTCACCATGCGCTCAGCCTCGATGAAAGATGCCGGTATGAAGACGACGCTGGAATCTTCGATGGCCAAGCTTTTCGCCAGCGAGGTAGCAGTGAAATGCGCCAATGAAGGTGTGCAGATCCACGGCGGCTACGGTTTTATCAAAGACTATCCGGCGGAGAAGTTCTACCGTGATGTCAAGCTGTGCACGATTGGCGAAGGAACCAGCGAAGTGCAGCGGTTGGTGATTGCCAGGCAGTTGTTAAGGGATTAGCTCCTGACACTTTCAATATGAATCTAGCCAGCACTTGAGGTCGTGTAGGGACGGACGCCCCGTCCGTCCATGCCGAGCAAAGCTCGGCAGCCCGGCGATCCGTGATATTCCGTCCAATACTTTCCCGGAAGTCCAGAGTACACCTATAAACGCCGCGTCCTAGCGCCACAAACCCATGTGCCAAGCGAACAAACCCCAATAGCTCACTGCTAAAAACAAAAATAGCGACGTTAGCAAGAAATGCCCCACCACAAACATGTTTCCCCGCGGCCAATCCTCGTGTGAGAAATAGAACGCATCCACCAAAATGCGCGCCGTCCAATAAATTCCGATAAAACAGGCCAATGCCAGAGCGGCACGATCACCGCGCAACAATTCATCGTGCAACACCAGTGTCAGCGTGCCAAACGCGATAATGGTGATCACGGTAAAGCTGCTCTGCACCCAGAGCAGCTTACGGTTGAAGGGCATGAGTTGCGCCAGGTCTTCTTTCCATTTCAAGCGCGCCGGAACCTGAAAGCTGGCAACCAAGATGACGAAGTGGCCAATTCCAGCCAGCCACAGATCGAGGTCGAAAAAGCGTTGCATTGTCATAGAGCTCCGATTGCGCGCATGAACGGCAGGACCACGCGCGTCACAAATGGAGGATGAAAAAGCCAGAACGCCGGCCCAGCGGTGAAGAGGAACATAAAGAGCCAGCCAGAAAACCCTTGTTGCAGGCCCAGTCGGCGGCCTATGGGCGAGCGTTCCAGGCTCACTCCCATGCCTTGCAGGAGAAAATAGCCAGTTGGCAGCCCGTAACCTCCACCGGCAGGCAACGAAATCACTACATCATGAATCAAGCCGGACGCGAGAAATACCAATAGGCTTGCCATCGCGACCCCGATCCGTTTGTGCAACGGCTGAAAAATCAGGTCATAAGCCAGTTGGCGAAACCCCAGGTTCCAGCGCCTTCCCCAAAACTCGCTGAGTGTTTTGGAGCGGATGGGTTTGGCCATAATCGGCTGTGCAGCAACCCCGCATGCCTGCCAAAAGAGGGCGATTAAGTGAAAGCTGCCAAAATGCAATAGCAGAACTAGACCAAAGAGACTGACCCATCCTTGGGCCAGCGGCACCGAAATGCGTCGTGCAACTGTCCAGATTAGAAGGATGCCAAAGATTGTTTTTATTGATGCCCAAAGCCATTCGCGAGCTTGCGTTCTCGTCGCCCGCTCGCTTGAATCGAGAAATTCCTCCGCATCCATACCCGGCCAGGCAAGCAGATACGCAGTCGAACGCCATGTCTTATGCTGAACCGTCGCGCGTGCCTTCCACCATGTCGCCCATTTCAATCCGGCAAATATTGCCACTGCCAGGAGCCACATGAACTCCCAAGCTGGGAGACGAAGGCCAAAAATGATTGCGAGGAAAGGAAAAATGAGAGCTGGCACCCAACCTGCCCAGGCGGGTGAAGAGGAGATCGCTGGCGTCGTTTCTAGATTTACTCTTTCCGATTGCACGCTAAGCCTGCAACTAAGCTCACTCTACAACCGGACTGGGCGTGAAACAATTGTTCTTTCATTTCACTTATGTTGGCAAGTATGAATCCACAAAAATGACAATAATCGGTTAGAAAAGTGGCATAATAATCCGGCTTTATGAACGAACGCCGATGGAATTGGCCGTTATGGGCGGGCTTTGTGCTCAGCCTGGTTGCTTTTCTGAGCTATTTCGTTTTGTTTGCGCGGTTCCCGGTCACTCGTGATGTTCCCTGGGTAAATCTTCTATTGTTTGCGCTGGCGATCTTCTTACTCGCGATTGCTCTGAATCGCGCATTCGGCCAGCCGCAGGTTTATCGCGGAAAAATCGTTGGGCCGATCCTGACAGTCCTAAGTCTTGCGGTAACGGTGTTTTTCTGTGTCGCTGTTTTTTACTTCTCAAAGCAGCTACCCGCATCGGTAAAAGCGCCACGCGTCGGCGCGAAAGCCCCGGATTTCGAGCTTTCCGACACACAGAACAATCGCGTGTCACTTGCCGGCTTGCTCACAACTCCCAACGCCACTACACATCGGCCCACCAAGGGCGTGTTGCTGGTGTTCTATCGTGGCTATTGGTGACCTTTCTGTAACTCCGAGTTACGGGGTATTGAAAATCATCTGGGAGAAATGGAAGCGCTTGGTGTTCGTCCGGTTGCGATTAGTGTGGACACTCCCGAACAATCGCGCGACCTGTGCAGGAAAGCTGGCTACACCTACACATTTCTGTCGGACCCCAAAGCTGAGGTCATCCGCCGCTATGACATTCTGCATCCCCACGCAGGAGAAAACGGAGAGGACATCGCCCGGCCGGCAGAGTTTCTGCTCGATTCATCCGGCATAGTTCGTTGGGTCAACCTTACTGAGGATTTCCGAGTACGGGCACGGGCCGAGCAGATGATCGCCGCGGCGAAATCATTGCAGTAATACCTCACACCCCAGCGGAAACGATTTGGCCCGAAGTGGCGAGGCGCGTATTTTCTTTTGCCAGCCGATGGCGATAATGCACGTGCCGCAAACGCGTCAATTCCACCAGCGGATTCCAAACCGTATGCACCAGGTCATGCTTGATCAACTGGTGCCAGAAGCGGTTGGAGCGTTTATACAAGTAAGACATCGCCAGATACAGCGGCACGGCTTGCCAATCCTCCGGGCGACGCCGCCAAATCGATGTGTGCGAGAACAGCCGCTGATAAATCCAGGCATAACCGTGTTCCAGTTCCTCGGGCGTCATGTGTTTGGGCTTGAACACCGCATGGCCGGTGTCATACTTTGACCAATCTCGATGAAGAATCCGGCCTTGCTCTTCCATCTGCCGGAATAACGGTGTCGCGGGATACGGCGTGAGAATGTGAAAGGTTGCACACTCCAGCCGGTTTTCTTCAATCCAGTCAGCCGTACGCACGAACACATCTTTGCGGTCGTGATCAAACCCGAGGACGAACGATCCGTTGACCTGAATTCCGTAGTCATGCATGATCCGCACCCGGCGTGCGTAGTCGGAAGTTTTGGGAGTCTTCTTGTGGGCATCGGCCAGATTGTCGTCGGAGAGCGATTCAAAGCCGATGAATACTCCAGTGCACCCAGCCAGGGCCATGTTGCGGATCAGGCTCGGGTCATCGGTGACGTCAATCGTCACTGCTGCGCTCCAAATTTTATTGAGCGGACGCAAGGCGGAACACAACGCATGGAGATAATCCCGGCGGGAGCCCAGGTTGTTATCAATAAAGACTGCGTAAGGTTCTCGGTTGGCCGCGAACTCGGCGGCTACTTGCGCTGGATGTCTCATGCGATACGGCATCCGCAGTCCGTCCGTCGCTAAATAGCAAAAGCCGCAGCGGTTGTGGCAACCGCGTGTGGCAATCAGGCTGGTTGTAGTCAGAAAACTCGCACGAGGAAGAATCGAGCGACGGGGCGCAGGATCATCCCAATAGTCATTTTCATAGGCAGCAACATAACGCAATTGCAGCCGGTTGGCTTCGACATCTTGCAGAATCCGAGGCCATAGTTGAACGCCGTCTCCAAGTGCCAGCGCATCAGCGTGCGGAGCGCATTCGTCGGGACAAGACAGAACATGCAGTCCTCCTAGTATCACCTTGCATCCACGCTTCCGGTACCAATCGGCCAGTTCATAAGCACGGCGCGCAAACGTCAGATGAACGGTGATGCCGACCACTTCGGGAAGGGGATCGTACGGCGGCCGGCCGTGCAGCAGGTTCTCATCCCAATATTCCACCCGCCAATGGGCGGGAGTAGTAGCGGCGAAGCTGCTGAGGGCCAGAGTCGGTGTCAGCACGTGCTTGCCAAAGCTGGCGTGGGCATCCTTGGGATAGAAGGGGTTGAGCAACAGCGCATACTGGGACTCCATCCGGCCTGCCGGCAAATTTTGATCAAGGAGAGGCGCCGTGACCATTTCAGCCGGAATCCAGCGTTTTCGGATGGGCTGAGCAAATAGGCCACTGTGAGTCATGGAAAGTACTTTATAATATAAAGTATAAATACGCAACTGGATTCTTTCTGATTCGGAATTGGTCGGAAGAGTGAATTCAATCTCCAATGTGAAGCAGCCCGCAAGGGCGGAATGGGATAGCCCCGGACGTAAGTCTGGGGAAGGCGCAGCGATGAAAGGAGTCCCGCCAGGGACGGCACGTTCGTCCATGATCGCCTCGTGGCGTCCCTGCGGGACTGGCTCGGTTTTACGGCTTACCCGGCACTGCCGTGCCGGGCTGTCACATTCCGCCGCTGAAGCGGCTGCTTATCGGGTGGTGTTGATCTCATCAAATGAGCCACTACCGAGCTAGGCCCCTTCTTGACCTTTGGCCTGCTAACGGATAGCCTCACTGGCAAAATTCGAAGGAGGCTAACATGGTTCCTCTGGCGGCGTTGTGGCTACCCATCGTGCTCTCGGCGGTCATCGTGTTTGTTGCCAGTTCCATCCTGCACATGCTGCTGCCTTATCATCGCGGCGACTATAGCCAGCTTCCGGACGAGGACAAGCTGCTTTCCGTGCTGCGGGGCGCCAACCTGAAACGCGGTCTCTATATATTTCCCTACTGCACTCACAAAACCATGAAGGAGCCTGCCTCCATCGAAAAGTACAAGCAAGGCCCGGTCGGCCACATGACCGTCTTTTCCAACGGCCCGCCCGCCCTGCCGAAGTATCTGGCCCAGTGGTTCATCTATTGCTTGATCGTTGGTTTCTTTGTGGCCTACCTTACCGGGCACACAGTTGTGCAGGGAGCCCATTATCTGGCTGTGTTTCGTGTGGTGGGAACGGCTGCATTCATGTCCTACGGTTTAGGGACTCTGAGCAACGGTATTTGGAAGGGGCAACCTTGGTCGATGGTTGCTAAGGAAGTATTCGACGGCCTTATCTACGGCCTGCTGACCGCGGGAACGTTTGGCTGGTTGTGGCCGCGATAAGTATGACTTCCGTATTGGCGCATGGAGAGCAATGACCGAACCCATACTTGAGACCGTGCCAGCAACCACATCAGACGAGCGCACGATGGCCACCTTAGCACAGGTGTTGCAGTTGGTCGGGGGATGGATCGCCCCATTGATCATTTTGTTAATTAAGCGCGAGTCTCGTTACGTGTCCTTCCACGCGCTGCAAGTGCTGCTTTTGCAAATTGTGCATCTGCTGGCGTGGATGGTGATTATGGCGGGATGGTTCACCATCATTTTCGCCTCCATTATGCACAGTTCCCACTCGCAGCCTCCAATGGCCGTCTTTTTTCTGTTCCCCATGATATGGCTCGTGGCCTTCGGTCTTTGGATATTCATTCTTGTGGTTGCGATTGTCTATGGTATAAAAGCCGGCCGTGGTGAATGGGCTGAGTATCCAGTTCTGGGAGGGCTTGCTCGCAAAATACTGAAGATAGGGCCTGGCGGAATGCCTCTTTCAAGTTAGCCGCCGGGCGATGTTACCGTCCGCCTGCCTTCTGCTTTACACTTGTGTGGTTTGAACGAAGAATTCCACGCCTGGCTCGAATCCTTGCGCGCGGGTGACTCGCGCGCACTGGCCCGGGCTATTAGCGCGGTTGAGGACCGATCGCCGGGTTGTTTGGAGTTATTGAAAGCATTATTCCCGCATACGGGCAAAGCTCGTATCATCGGCCTGACCGGCGCTCCAGGCGCGGGAAAAAGCACGCTTGTAGACCAGTTAGCAAGGTTTTATCGCAAACAAAATTTGACCGTCGGCATCATTGCCGTTGACCCTACCAGCCCCTACACCGGCGGCGCCATTCTGGGGGACCGCATTCGCATGCAGGAGCACTTCTCCGATCCCGGAATCTACATTCGCAGCATGGCCACACGCGGCTCTCTGGGTGGGTTGGCGCGCACCACGGCAGATGTTGCCACGGTGCTCGATGCCTCCGGACGCGATGTTGTCCTGATCGAAACTGTGGGTGTCGGCCAGGACGAAGTGGACATCGTGCGGTTGGCCGACATCACCATTGTCATTCTTGTCCCCGGCATGGGCGACGATGTGCAAACCATCAAAGCCGGTATCATGGAGATCGCAGATATCTTTGTGATCAATAAAAGCGATC